>NZ_AINS01000019.1 GCF_000254135.1 Campylobacter coli LMG 9860 | reverse complement strand
TGACCAAATTCATCATTGCTTTTTACATCAATAGTAGAAACATTTTTAGTTTTATGGTTGATGAAATCGAAGAATGAAGTTAAACCTGTTTGGATAGCTGCAAGTGGGGAGAGGTATTTTGATACGATGAAATAAAGGAGGATGACGCTAAATACTACTACAATAATGACAACAATGGCTTGAATAAATGCAGCTTTATAAATAGGTTTATTTATAATATCAGCGCTTTCGGTAATACAAGCTGTATAAGCAAAGACTTTAGTACAAGCTCCAAGTCTTTCTTTGCCGTCTAATCCATAATTAAAAAAGTTATGGTCTCCATGTGTTTTATATGCATTTAGAACAGGAGAATGATCAATGGATGGATTTAATAATTCTTTATTGGTTGCTGCAAATATTTTATTTTTTTGATCAAATAAAAAAGTATTTCCAGGAGTGTTTGCAACTAAATTTTGCAAATCTTCTGATGGTATATCGACACCCAGTACTCCTATGATTTTGCCATCTTTATAAATAGCTTTTGAATATGTTATTACATATTGTTTTAAATTTGTATCTAAATATGCTGGTGTATCAAAAATATCATTTGTTTTTAAAGCTTCTTGATACCAATCTTTTGTCTTTATATCTAAATCATCACGTAATTCAGGCATTTTTGCATCATTAGATTTTTGACTAAGTAAAACTTTTCCATTGTTTAAACCTAAATAAACATTTAGTGCATTTATACTATGACGATAATATTTCAATATTGGACCAACATTGTTAATAATATTTTCTTCAGTGATTAAAGATTGATAAGGTAAGTTCGCGATATCTTTTTCTAAAGCTCTAATAAAAGATTGATTTGTGGAACGGAAATCTTCAACGGTAGATTGTGTGACTTTAAGTAGGTCAGTTTGATTTTTAAGAGTGCTTTCATATAGTGAGGTTTTTGTAAAATAAAAACTTACAATACCTAGAACAATTAAGGCAAAAATTGCAATTAAATTTGCAATGAGAGAAAGTTTGATTTTAATACTATTCATTATTTTCCTTTTAATTTTTGTTATTTTTAGTATAAAACTAATAATTTGGCTATTATTTTATCACAAAAAAATAAAAATAAATTTTTTATTTTTATTTTAAAAAGGAGAAAATATGGTTTATACTATGAAAAGAGGTAGAAAAAGAAACAAAAATTAGCGCTCATACTTTAAGATTTTGGGCTAAAAAAGGTTTGTTTCCTTTTGTTCAAAAAGATGAAAATAGTGTGAAATATTTTTCAAAAAGCGATATAGAATGGGCAAAATGGATAGAATGGCTTAGAATTTCAGGTATGCCAATAGAACAAATCAAACATTATATAAAACTTTGCTCTTTGGGTATAAAAACTGCCAAAGAAAGACAAGAGATGTTAAAGCAAACAAAGAAAAAATTACAAAACCAGATTAAAACATTAAAAGAAAGTGAAAAAGTTTTAAGCAAAAAGATAAAAATTTATGAAGAAATGCTTGTAAATGAAGCCGATGGGTTTAATCCAGAAAGCAAGGACTATCAACCTTGTGATAAGTTTTGCAAAGAATCATGAGGCTTGATTCATTTTTTAGAATTTAAACTTTTGCCTAATGCCCATTTTACAAGTAAGATAAGTACAGGAACTTCTACTAAGGGGCCTATAATGCTTGCAAAAGCTTGTTCTGAGTGAAGCCCAAAAGTAGCAATACAAATGATTATAGCTAATTCAAAGTTATTTCCACTAGCACTAAAGCATAAAGAACAAGTTTTAGGATAAGAAAGATGATTTTTCTTAGAAATAAACCAAGTTAGAAAAAACATGAAGATAAAATACAAAGTCAAAACAAAGGCTATTTTTAAAGCTTCTAAAGGCAGGTGAAATACTTCATTTGCTTTGTAAGAACACATAATGATAATAGTTGCTAGCAGGGTGATAAGAGTTATAGGGCTGATTTTAGGTAAAAAGGTATTTTCGTACCATCGTTTGCTTTTGTATTTTAAAAGTAGGGTTCTTGTTATAAAGCCCATTAAAAAAGGAATTCTAAATAAATCAAAACATTTTTACTTAGAGCTGAAAAATCTATATCTAAACTTGTAGCTAAAGTGCTTTGACCTGGTAATTTTGGTAAAAAATCTAGATAAATATAAGCCAAAGTGGAAAAAAAATAAAATTTGAAAAATGCTATTCATCGCTACTAAAGCACTGGTGTATTCTCTATCGCCTTTTGCTAAATCGCTCCATATCACCACCATTGCGATGCATCTTGCCAAGCCGATGATGATAACTCCTTGCATATATAAAGGCTCGTCTTTTAAGAAAATAAAAGCTAAGATAAACATAAGCAAAGGGCCTATGAACCAATTTAAAATCATAGAAAGCAAGATAACTTTTTTAGAATCAAATACCTTTGAAAGCTTTGCATAATCAACCTTAGCCAAAGGCGGATACATCATCAAAATAAGACATAAAGTCAATACTACATTTACAGACTTGTACTCAAATAAATTCCACAATAAAGCGATATTAGGAAAAATGATACCTAAAACCAAGCCTAAAAAATAGCTAAAAATATCCAAAGCGTGAGAAATCTATCGATAAAACCTAACATGTAAAGTCCTTAAGAGAATTTGTCTTTATGGCTTGTAAAAGAGCTGTTATTTTATAATCTAAAATTTGAATTATTTTTTAAACTCATCATCACAGCTTCCGCTAGGATCTTTTAATCCAAAATCAAAATAATATCTTGATTTTAAGCTAGGACAAGCCACACCACAACCCATACTTACGACTATGTCTAAATTTTGAGGCAAAGAATCAATGAGTTTAGAATAATGCTTTTTCATATTGATTTGATAAATTTCATGTATAAGTCTTATAGCCTGTGAATTTACACCCTTAGAAGTGTCGCTTCCTGCGGAAAATACTTCGATATCTACGCCCATTTTTTCAGCTTTATACCTAGCTAGTGCTTCTGCCATTTGAGAACGGCAGCTATTGTGAATACAAATAAATGCAAGTTTCATTTATCATTCTCGCAAGTGTTTTGTTCTAAAACTATGTTGTCAATATCTAGATTTTTAATATTTTCAAAAAGGTCAGAGTGTAGCTTTAAAAGATCATCGTTGATACCATAATACGCCCAAGTTCCCTTACGCTTGACATATAAAAATCCTGCATCTTTTAAAATTTTTAAATGTCTTGAAAGTCTTGATTGCCCCATGTTTAAAAGTTTTTGCAAATCACACACGCAAAGTTCTTGATATTTTAAAAGATGGTATAAGACAAGCACTCTGCTTTCATCGTTGATCGCTGAAATGATGGTTAAAAACTTTTGCATTTATTTTCCTTATATGAAATTTATAAGCATACCAAAAGATATGGCTACGCTTAAAATGATAGCTATAAACAATAATAAAAATTTCATCTTAAACATTTGCTTAAGTAAAACAAGTTCGGGTAAAGAACACCCCGCACCTGCGATTAAAAAACTCATAATCACACCTTGAGAAATTCCCATTTGTAAAAGTATCAAGCCTATAGGGATGATGGTTTCTACTCTTAAGTAAAGCAAAACTCCAAAAAACGCTGCTAGGATAATGCTTAAAATTTCATTGCCACTTAGGTATTTTTGTAAAATTTCTTGAGGGATGAAATCATGGATCAAAGCTCCTATAAGCACTGCGATTACTATATAGGGTAGCAATTTTTTATAGTTTGCAATACTCTCTTTAAAAAGTTTTTTGAAATTTATCTTTGTATCGTTAGTTTTGTTTTGAGTGTTAGCACAACAAGAGCTTGGTTTAAAGACTATTTTACCTATGTTTTTAGCATTTTGTGTGAAAATGCTTGGGGCTGAGTTTTTAGGAGTATGTTTTAAAAAGTACTCTTCTTTAAATTTTGAAAAAATAAGAGAAATTATAAAAATAAAAATTACTAAAAACAATACATACATAAGACTTAATTTCAAGCCAAAGGTAACAAAAAGCATGGTAAAAATGATAGGATTTATAAGAGGTGAGGTAAAAAGATAAGCCAAGCACACGCTAAGTTTTACCCTAGCTTCTAAAAATGCTTTTAAAAGCGGTATGGTAGAGCAGGAGCAAAAAGGCGTTAAAGCACCTAAAAATATAGCTTTAAAATAGCTTGAAATTTTATCTCCGCTCAGTTGTTTTCTAAACATTCCTTCATATTTTTGGTTGATAATGCTAATAAGAAAAGAAATTCCTATAAAAAGCACAGAAAGCTCGACAAATAGATATAAAAACTCTTTAAAAGTGTTAAAAAATACTTGCATTGTTTTTCCTTGTAAAAATTTTTAGAGCAGTGTAATATAAATTTATTAATATGTCAATATATATTTATATATTGATAATGTAATATATATACAGAGTGTTTTAAAATAAAGTTTTTACTTGAAATAATAAAGTTAAGATATAAAAGTTAATTTTAAAATTTCTATAGTTACTATTTAGATGTTGTATATTTTAAAAATGCAAACTTAAAATATTAGCATAATAAGGATATTTGAATTTATAACAATTTTCATTAATAATGCAAATTATCGTTTATAGTTAAATATTACAATGCCTACTTAAAAATTTTGAAACTAGGAGTTTGTAATGAAAAAATATATTAGTAGCTGTTTGGCTATTTGTTGTTTAAGTAGTGCTATTTATGCAAATGATGTAAAATATAATGCACAAAAAATAGCGGATATTTTTTATCAACTCAATGCGGATCCTAAAAATCCCAAAGTAAAAGTTAATCATGCAAAAGGTTTTTGTGCTATGGGAACTTTTGAGCCAGCACAATCTATTAATAAAGAAATTGATGTGCCTTTATTGACATACAAAAGTTTACCAATTCAAGTAAGGTATTCTTTAGGTGGAGCTTTTAAAGATGATAAAAGCAAAACAAGAGGCATGGCTATTAGAATTACTGATCCTCAAGATTCTGCTTCTTGGACTATGGTTATGTTAAATACAGAAATAAATTTTGCAAAAAATCCTAAAGAATTTGGTCAGTTTTTTGAAATGAGACTTCCTGTAAATGGTAAAGTTGATCAAGAAAAAATAAGTAAAATGATGCAAGAGATTGATTCCTATAGAAATTTTGCTGCATATACTGATAAAATTGGTATTAGCAAAAGTGTAGCAAATACTCCATTTTTTAGTATTCATACTTTTTATTTTAAACAAGCAGATGGAGAAAATTATTTGCCAGCGAGATGGAAATTAGTTCCAAGTGAAGGTGTGGCGTATTTAAATGAGGCGCAAATGAAAAGCGCAAGTAGTGATTTTTTAAAAGAAGATTTCAAAGATCGCGTAAAGACTAATAAGCCAGTAGAATATAAAATGTATTTAGTATATGCAAATAAAAATGATATTATTAATGAAACGACAGCTTTATGGAGTGGTAAGCATAAAGAAAGCTTAGTTGGAACTTTTAAAGTTAATGCTTTGAGTGATGAAGATTGTAATTTTGATGTATATTTCCCTTCAGATGTACCTCAAGGAGTAAATCCGCCACAAGATCCTTTGTTCGATGTAAGAAACGAGGCTTATGCTATCACTTTTGGCATGCGTCAATAAATCTTTACTTTCAAGGGTTAAAGTCTTTTAAGAACTTATACTGTTTTGCCAAAGCTTGTCTTAAGATTAAGCTTTGGGGATTCATTTTTTTATGTTTGTGAAAAATATAGGTTTTATGAGATATAAAATACAAGTGATAATTTAGTATTTTTGAAATATAAAAATGTGATTTTAGAGTAAAAATATAAAAATAATTAACCCTAGTATTCTATATAATATTTACACTTATACTTTATAATTTAGTAAATACTAAAAAAGGAAAAAAATGAAAACTTTAATCATTTTCGCACATACATTTTGGGAAGATTCTAAGGCAAATAAGGCTTTGTTTGAAAGCATTAAAAATTCAAAACAAGTACAAATTCACAATCTTAGCGAAATTTACAAAGAGGGTAAAATCGATGTCAGTAAAGAAATGGCTTTGTTAAAAAATGCCGATAAAATCATCTTTCAATTTCCACTTTTTTGGTTTAGCACTCCAGCGCTTTTAAAAGAGTGGCAAGATAGGGTTTTAACAGCAATTCTTTATGGAGAAAATAAAGAACTTTTAAAAGATAAAAAATTTCAGATTGTAACGACTTTAGGCGGCGCGCAAGAGAGTTATGATGGGCATCATGGTGCGACTTTAGAAGAGCTTTTAAAGCCGATTTGTTATGCATTTGAATATCTAGGATGTAAGAGTTTAAAGCCTTTTGCAATCTTTAGTGCAGATGCAAATAAGCTTGATTTAAAAGCTTATCAAGACGCTATAAGTCAAAATTCAGGGTGTTCTTAAATACTTTTTATAAATTTAAGAAAATGCTTACAACTTACAAAAAATTTCTAAAACTCTAGCAATATAAAAAGCTTGAATTTAAGGTGATTGATCGCCTTAAATTTTTTAATTAAATTTTAATCCTCAAAATTTCTAAGCAAGGGATAAATTTTTATTTTTTATAAACACTGAACTAATATTTATAGTATAATTTTTTCCAAATTTTATGTATCAAATTGGCGATATAAAGGAAGATAAAATGACTTATGACATAGCGGTTATTGGAAGTGGTAGTGTGGGGAGTTTTGCGGGGTATTATGCGGCTAAAATGGGCTTAAAAACCTGTCTTATAGATAAATTTCAAGCACCCCATACTCAAGGTTCTTATCATGGTGATACAAGGATTTTTCGTATAGCTTATGGCGAGGGTGAAAAGTATATACCGCTTTTACAAGAGGCATACACGCTTTGGGGAGAATTTGAAAAAGAGCAAAATATCAAGCTTTTTGAGCGTTGTGGGCTTTTAAATATCGGCTCAAATTCTACTTTTATGCAAAATGTGCTTTCAAGTGTGAAAAATTACGATCTTAAAGCAAAAATTCTAAATGCCAAAGAATTGCAAGAAAATTATAATATTTGCGTATCGGATGATTTTTTCGGCGTGTTAGAAACAGACACAGGCTTTGTGTATAGTGATTTGAGTGTAAAAAGTGCTATCAACGCTGCTTGCAAGCTTGGTGCGCATACTTTGTGTGATGAAATCGTGCGCATATGTAAAGAAAATGGAGTGTATAAAATACAAACACAAAATTCCAGCATACAAGCAAAACAAATTCTAATCAGTGCAGGAAGTTATGTCAATGAAGTATTGGGCGTGTGTGAATTTGACTTGCCAAAAGTGCCTGTGGGCATTAGACGCAAAGTGGTGAATTGGTTTGATACGGATTCTTATAAACTCTCACAAGGTTTTCCAGCGTTTATACTCGAATTTGAAGACGATTATTTTTATGGTTTTCCTGATTTTGCAGATGGATTAAAAGTGGGTAGAGATAAAGTAGGGGAGATCATTAGCACCCGCGAAGAACGCGTGGAATTTGGATCTTATGAGCAAGATACTCTTGATATAGACAAGCATATCAAAGAATTTTTTCCTGATTTAAAAGATTTTAGCAAAGGCAGTGTTTGCACCTATCCTTTAAGCCCTGATGATGATTTTATCATCGATTTTTTAGATGAAAATCTCTTTTTTATGGGTGGGCTTAGTCATGGGTTTAAATTTGCTCCCGCACTTGGACTTTTAGGCGTGAAAGCATTGCAGACTCAAAAGCTAGATCCGAGTATAAAGCAGTATTTTAGCCTAAAGCGTTTTGGATAAAGCTGTATAACCCTTATATTTAAGGGTTATTTAATACGCTCTAATTCTTCTATAACCAAAGGCAAATCTTTAAAGCCTTCGCTTTCCATAAAATGTCCACCATTTGGAGTTTGTATGAATTTAGCATTTAGCTTTTTGGCTAAATTTTCACTCACCCAAATTGGCACGACTTTATCGTCTTTTGCGCTGATGATGATTTTGTGAATTATCATGTTATCAAGCTTTTTATAGTCTAATTTTGGCTTTATAAAATCATTTAAAATAGGCAATTTTGCCAAAGGTTCATCAAAGGGTGCAACCATTATTACACCGCCGATTTTAGTCCTTTCATCAAGCGAATTTAAAAAATCAAGCACCGCAACTCCACCTAAAGAATGCGTGATAAAAAAGGTATTTTCATCAAGTTTTGTGAAATTTTGACTCATGGTTTGCATCCACTCATCAAGCTTAGGCGAAAAAGCATTAGGGAAACTTAAAAGTAAAACTTCATGATTTTTAGCTTTTAAATTCTTTGCTACACTTGGTAAAAATCCGTAATTCTCATCGCTGCCATAGCCATGCACGATATAAATTTGCTTAGCAAAAACAAAGCTAATACAAAGACAAAGCAAAAAGATGATTTTTTTCATAAGTGTCCTTTCTAAAATTCAGTAGTTTAGATAATATTTTGTATTTTTTGCAAAAGCTCATTGGCTTTTTCTTGATTTGCCTTTAAAGTGCTTAGGATTTCTTCTACTTCACGCAAGGTTTTTTCTTCTTTGGAATTTGGATTTTTAGCACTTATATCATAGTTTCTTTCTTCAAGTTCTTTTATGCTAACTAGATAAGAATGAGGAGTGATTTTTCTTTCCTTATAGATTTTTAAAAATTCCTCAAAATGTGCGTATTCTAAAGGCTTGTTTTTGGTGAGTTTAAAAGGTGGTATAAGCTCATAATAATACACCTTATCATCTTCACCACAAATACTTCTTTTTCCTTTTGAGAAAAAAAGCACATTGGTTTTTACCGCACTATAAGGTAAAAATACCCCGCTTGGCAAGCTTAAAACGCATTCGAGATTGAAATTTTCTAGCAAGTCTTTTTTCACGCTTACAAAGGCATTTGAATTTTGAAAAAGCACGCCCTCAGGCACTATTATAGCACATCTTCCGTTGTTATTTAAAGATTTTAAGATATGTTGTAAAAATAAAAGCTCAGTAGCGTTTGATTTTACGGGAAAGTTGTTTTGAATTTGTTCTTTTTCCTTGCCTCCAAAGGGTGGATTTGCCAAAATCACTTCATATTTTTCGCTTTGGGTTATGTCTGTGATTTTTTTATTTAGAGTGTTTGTTTTGATGATATTTGGAGATTTTACCTCGTGCAAGATCATATTCATCACGCCCATTGCGTAGCTTAGTGGGGTTTTTTCTTTGCCAAATAATGCATCATTTTGTAAAAATTCAAGCTCTTCTACGCTTAAATTTGCTTTTTTGTTTTTATTCCTGTCTTCATACAAGATATGCAAAAAGCTTTCTACTAAAAACCCACAACTCCCACAAGCAGGATCATAAATCCTTTCTTTTGCTTTAGGATCTATCACTTCTACCATAGCTCTTATCAAAGGGCGTGGCGTGTAAAATTCTCCACTATTTCCCCCATCGCTTCCCATATCTTTTAAAAGCTTTTCATAAACTTCACCTAAGGCAAATACATCACTTTCTTTACTAAAGCTTAGCTCATCGACTAAATTTATAACCTCTCTTAAGGTGTGTCCATTGGCTATGCGATTGTCTATAAACTCGAAAATTCCGCCTATTTTATACTCTATGCTTTTGAAATTTTCATTATCTTTAAAGCTTTTTAGATATGGAAAAAGCTCGTTATTTACAAAGTTAAGCAAATCATCTCCGCTTAAAGCATTTTTTACATCAAGTTTGCCTTCACTTGTTTTTGGAGCTGCCCATATTCTCCAGCTGAATTTTTCTTCTAAAATGCTTTTATATGCTTTATCATTTAAGATAGCTTCTAGTTTTAATTCTTCTTCATAATCATCTAAAAATTTTAAAAACAATATCCAGCTGATTTGCTCACTATAGTGCATCGCACCGCTTATACCATCATCGCGTCTTAGTATGTCTGTGATTTTGTCGATTTTATTTTGCATTTAAAAAATTCCCTTTTTAAAAAGTCTTAAAAGTTCTATATTTATATAATAATGATTTCTACCTATTTTAATGCATTCTAATACCCCTAAATTTTCACAAATTTTAAGATATTTTGAGGCACTTTGCCTAGAAATATTTAATTTTTCTATCAAAAAATCTATCTTTGTATAAGGATGAGAAAACAAAAGCTCTACAAAATCTTTACTATAAAAATTCGTTTTATTTTGTAAAATTTCACCTACATTAGACATCATTTTTTCTATCTTAATGATAGTTTCAATAGTTTTTGCAGCGGTTTGCTCTATGCCTTTAAGTATGTATTCTATCCACTTTAAAATATCCCCTTCATCACGCACTTTTTGCAAAAGCTTATAATACTCATCTTTATTTTTTACTATATAAGCACTAAGATATAAAATAGGAAAATCCAAAAGTCCTTTATATACTAAATAAAGTATATTTATAATCCTACCCGTTCTGCCATTGCCATCATAAAAAGGATGAATGCTTTCAAATTGATAATGTATAATTGCCATCTTTACCAAAAAATCAAATTCATCTAAACTATCATCGTTAATGTATTGCTCTAAATTTCTCATAAGCTCTTGTATGTCGCTATGATTTTGTGGGGGTATGTGTTTGATTTCTCCTGTAATAGGGTTTTTAAGCATTGTGCCACTTTGTTTTCTAAAGCCTGCATTGTTTCTTTCTAATCTTTTTTGAATTTCTAAAATATGTGCATTTCTTAATAACTGTTCTTTTTTTAATAACTCATATCCTTTTTTCAAAGCACTTTCATAATCTTTCACTTCTTTTGCTGCTCTTGTGAGTTTGTTTTCATCAACATCAGATAAAAAAAGTTCATCATGTGTTGTGATGATATTTTCTATCTCACTCGAATCTTTTGCTTCTTGTAAAATCAAAGCATTGATTAAAATACTTGGATTTGGTATGCTTTTACTAAGTCCATTTAACTCTGCTAATTTTCTAGAAGCTTTAATGATAAGACTATAAATATTTGCATTTAATTCTATATTTAAAGGCAATTTTTGAGGTATAAATTCTTTCATAATTTTCCAATATGTTAATTTTTTCTAAAAATTTTAACATTATAAAAAAATATGTTAAAAAAATCAAAAATTTTTAACATATTAAGCCAATGTGTTAAAATTTGGCGAATTTTTTAACATTATAATTCTCCCTTAAAAGCTTTATTAAGCAAGGATTGCTTAAGCTCTTCATAATCTTTTAGCTCTTTAGTGTAAAGTTCTTTTAAAGCCTTTGCCTTTTCAAAGACAAAATCTAAATGCTCTGCGATTTGCTCTTGTTCTTTGAGTGGGGGTAGGGGGATTTGTAGGGATTTAAATTTTGGTATAGTAAGTTGCTGAATACTAGAACCTTCACCTTTTGCTATAAAAAAATTCAAACAAAAATATAAATAATGTAAGCATAATATATTTTCACAAGGAATTAAAGAAATAAGCCTTACAATAGGAAAATAAGGTTCTTTTCTAATGCAAACAAAACCTATTGTTCCTCTAGCAGATATAGTTAAAGAAGGTTTTATAATGGTAGCTTTATCTGTATATCCAACTAAACCATTATTATTTACACCATTTGCATAAACAGGGATTTGATTTTTGGCAGTTTTACTTTCTGTGCAGTTTTTTGGCTTATCTCCACCCGCAGAAATATTTTCGCTAATCTCTTCTAAGCTTTTCCATTCCCAAGATTGTGGGAGTTTATAGTTTTCTTTAGCATTGTCTTTTAATGGATTGAAAGCTTTTTGCAAGGCGCTTTGCATTAACTCATCTAAATTTAGCAAATCTTGCTCTAAGATTTTTATACTCTCATCTATCTTTGCAAAACTCTCATCTAAAATTCCCACTATCCTTTCTTGCTCTTTGAGCGGCGGTAACGGAATTTCGATTTGTTTAAGAATTTTTACACTAGCTATATTTTTGATTGCTGAACCTAAGGTGGATTCTAAAATTTTCTCTTGCATTATTGGAGAATTAAAATAATAAATAAAATAACTATTTAAGATTTTTATATTATTAAGCCTTATTTTTAAAAGTGCTTGATTTATAATCCCCATTTCTGTATCTTTGGGTAATTCTACTATTTTTCCCAAAGTTCCAGAACAGCTAATTAGTAGGTCGCCTTCTGTTGCCTTAAACGCTTCTAATTCTTGAAATTTTTCATGCGAAATAAAATATCTTTTCCAATGTGGATCATTGTTTATAGGATTATATTGTTCAAAAATTCTAATACCCTTTTCTACAAAAAAGCTTTTTTTTAAAGCACTTCCAAATGGCCCTCTTTTTATAGAGTATTTATCACTTGATAATATTTCACCAAGTGTTTCCATTTTCCAACCCTGCGGTAAATTTGTCATTGTATTGCCTTTTTCTATTTATTTACCTATGCTTTTAACTAACGCTTTATATTGTTGTTTATCATTTTGTTTTATTGTTTCTAAAATAAATTTAGCTATTTTTTTGCTTTCTTCTATATCAATAGGTTGCATTCCTCTGCTAAGTATCTCTCTTAAATGTGAGTATTCATTTTGATACCTATTTATAATACTTGCTACCATTTTTTGATGATTTTCATCAATCCTATCACTTTGATATGTATCATTAAAAAATCTTTCGATTAATTCTTTATCTAAACTCTCAAAATTATTTGGATATTTAAAAAATAAATAAATCTCAAGAAATTTTCTTAAATTATTTCCAAAATTATAAACAAGAGAAGTTTTTAAATCTTCATCATTTATACCATCAATATTTTTAAACTTATAAATTTGCTCAAAAAGATAATTAAATTCTGTTGTATATTTCTCTAAACATTTAGGTAGTTTTTTAACTTCACTTGTTTCCATACTTTCTTTGACGCTTTTTTCAATAAAATAGTATTGTGGAAAATCATACTCTTTTTCATCATTTTTGCTTTGTTTGGATTTGCTTTTCTTTAATCTTTTTATATATTTTAAAAAATCTAAATTATGCGTAGATATAAAAAATTGCTCAAAAGAATTTTTTCTTACTATTTCATTCTCTATCACAGAAAATATAAAAAATATATGATTATTATCAAGGCTAGAGATAGGATCATCTATCCATATTATAGGATTTTTATCTTTGGTGTTTGCATCTTTTAAACTTGCCACAAAATAACAAAAAGCAATTAAACTACACTCACCCTCACTTAAATTCTTAGCTTGCTTGCCATTTCTTAAAATTTCAAATTCTCCATTTAATTGTCCTTTGTCATCTTTTTTTACTTTTAACTCTAGCATATTATGTCCAAAATATGATTTTAAATATTTGTTTATATTGCTTGTAGAAGTTTCTAGATTACTAAGTTTTTCTTTATATTTTTCTATTCTACTTTCTAAAAGATCTATTTTGTTATTTTGTGTTGCAATACTTTTCTCCAAAGTATTTATATTTTGTTTTAAATTTTGAATTTCATCTTGTATAGCAAAACAATCACTATCTTTAGCAAATTTTGCTACTTCATTCAGTCTTAATTTTTCTCTTGCTTCATCTTGATTTGTTGATAATTTATTTGTGTATTCATCATTTTCTTTGCATAAATTTTCAATTTTATTTAATATTAAAAATATCTCATCTGAAAAATCATTTGTGTTTTCTAATTTTATAGGAGTAAAAACATCTTTTTGTTTTTCTTTTATTTTTTCCTCTATTTTCAATAGCTCTTTGTTATAATTCGCAATATTTGCTCCTAGCTGTTCTTTCAAGCCAATAAAAATATCTTTATAGTTAGAATAAAAATTTTCATATTCAATACCTAGCAATAATTTTTTTGATTCTAGCTTATAGCTTTCAAAATTATCTAGTAAATCTTTTAATTCTTTTTCAATTTGTTCTTTTTCTCCGCTATCATCTTTTATGTTATTTTCAATCCAAGCTATTCTTTCTAGTGTTAAAGGGTTATTGCAAAATTTACATTGCTGTGTAAATGAATGCTCTTTGTGAAATTCCAAACCCTCTTCTAGCCATTTTCTCAATTCGCTTGTTAAATTTTCTTTAATGATAACTTCTTTTTCAAGAATCTTTAATGAATATGTGAAAATACCTTGAAAATTATCTTTATTAAAAGTATTTTTGAAAATTATATTTTGTTTTTCTTTATCTTCTAAGATTTTTATAAGTTGATTTTGTTCTTCATTGTTAAGAATATAAGCATTTATATTATCTTTAATTTCTATTAAATCATTTTCTAAATTTCTTTTATCATAATTACTGCCCTGTTTTATTAAATTTGGTTCACTTTTTACTAACTTAGCTTTATCTATAAGCTTTTCGTTTAAAGTTTTTATTTTGGCTTGTTGTGTTTTAGAAATATTTTCCCGATTGGCTTGTATATCTTTTAATTTTTCATTTCTTGTTTTTAAAATTTCCTTTCTTTTTTCAATACTTTCTTTTATATCTTTTTGCTCCACACCTATACTTTTAAAACCTTTTATATTCCCTTTTTTATCATATAGATAATTTAAATTTTCCTTTACAAAATCACTATTATAAACTCTAATATCTAGATTAGAATTTATAACATCATTTTGGGTTAAAAAACTACCATCTTCTAGTTTTATTTTAAAATTTCCATCTAAAAAATCTTCATTATGTTTTTTAAGCTCAAAGCTTCTAGCTATCCTTGAAAGTGTCGTTTTACCTGAATAATTTCTGCCATAAAAAATATTGATTGTTTTAAATTCTTCAAGACCATTATCCCATGTAAAATTTTCATAAGAGCCAAAATTTATTTTATCAAATTTTAAGATTTTCATTTTTTACCTCGCATAAATTTCCCTTTGCAAATCATCTACGCTTTGCTTTAAATTCTCCACCCCGCCAAATTCACTGACTATTTCTTTTACATTGCCTAAAGAGCTAAGCTCTATCAAAGGAGCCAAGCTTCTATCAAAATCTTTTATGCCGTATTGCTGATATCTACCGAGTAAAAATTCTATGAATTTCAGAGCTTTTTCTTTTTGGAAGCGTTTTAAAAATTCACTCTTTTCTACTTGTAAAACGCGTTCTTGTCTTGTTTTGATCTCAGCATTAAAACTCAAATGTGCCAAAACATCATATATATCACAATCCTTTTTATCAAAAATTTCACCCAAATCTTTCAAGGCATTTTCATCCACTCCATCTTTTTCAAGGGTTTTTAAGAAATTCAGCCTAGTTTCTTGCTTGCTCCAAATTTCACGAAGTTTTACTTCATCGTCGTAGTATTCTGCTAGCTTGCCTATCAAAAATTCTAAAAATTCTTTAGTGCTAAGTGGTTTGCCATTACTTCCTAGATAGCTTGTGTTTATGTCAAGCACTTTGAGTTTTGTGCCTTTTAAATGCACGGTGATTGCTTTTTTGCTTTCTGTTTCTTTTGTTTTGTCTGATTCTTTTTTATTTTGCTTGCCCCAAATTTCGCTTTTATCTTCTTTATCTTCATCTTTGACTTGTTCGCCATCCCATTTTGGATCATAAAATAACTTTGTCGCACCTACAAAATCTATGATGGTAAAAAAGTCTTTTCCTTCATACACTCTAGTGCCTCGCCCTATGATTTGTTTAAATTCTATGATAGAGCCTATATTTGCCAAAAGTACTATATTGCGGACATTTCTAGCATCTACGCCTGTGGTTAGCATTTTAGAGCTTGTAAGGATTACAGGATAGCTTTTGTCATTGTCTTGAAATTGTTTTAAATATTCAAGTCCTATCTTACCCTCATCGCTCGTAACTCTTACACAATAATCATCTCTTTTAACACTTTTAAATTTATCAATAGCTCTTTTTATATCGCTTGCGTGAGCTTGATTGGCACAAAAGATGATGGTTTTATCCATAGGATCTATAAGTTTTAAAATTTCTTTAGCTAGAAAATCATTATATTGAGGTAGATGGATATTTCTTTCAAATTCACTCATTTTATAAAATCCTTTTTCTAGCTCTCCTTCTATGAGATCATCAGGATTATATACATAGCCTTCGCTAAGTGTGGTGGTGATGCGTTTTACCTTATAAGGGGTTAAAAATCCATCTTCTATACCCTCTTTTAGGCTATACTCATACGCACTTTCACCAAAATACCTGTAAGTGTCTACATTATCACTCTTTTTAGGTGTGGCAGTAAGTCCTAAATGAGTAGCTGATGAAAAGTGCTCTAGTACGCACGCCCAGTTTCCTTCTTCGTTTGCTCCGCCTCTGTGACACTCATCGATGATGATAAGGTCAAAAAAATCTTTTGGGTATTGTAGATAAAATTTGCTCTCTTGTTCTTCTTGGGTATTTTCTTGATCTTTAGAATTTGCAGCTAGACTTTGATAAATTCCAAAGAAAACATTTGCGTTGGTGATGATTTTTCCATCATTTTTTCTAATCTCTTCTGCGCTGATTACTTTACAATCGCTTTCTACTGCGTTAAATTCTCCCAAAGCTTGATCTCTTAAGCTCACTCTATCGCATAAAAACAATATTTTAGGTTTTTGGTCTTTGTTTTCTTTATTCCATCTTGCTTCAAGCAAACGATAACACAAAGCAAAAGCTATAGTCGTCTTACCTGTGCCGGTAGCAAGGGTAAGTAAAATTCTATCTTTACCATTGATTAAAGCTTCTATGACTTTATCTACGGCTATTTTTTGGTAGTATCTTAATGTTTTTTGAGGTATGTATAATTCTCTTTGAGTTAAAAGTTTGTATTGCCATTCTTTTAAATTTCCATAAACTCTTTGAAAAAGTTCGTTAGGGCTTGGAAAATTTTCTATATACTCACCCCTTGAAACCCTTAAATCATACTCATAAATTTTATCGCCATTAGTGCTATAAACAAAAGGCACATTTAAAGTTTTAGCGTATTCTATACCTTGAGATAAGCCATCTAAGGCGTCTTTGTTTTGTTTTTTAGCTTCTATGATGGCAAGATTGTTGTTTTGAAATTTGAGCAAATAATCTGCAAATTTTCTTTCAGCTCTTTTGTTGCCTATGAGTTTGCGTCCATCGGTGAAATAATAATTCCTTATGATATTTTCTTCACTCCAAGAACTAGCATAAAGCTTTGCGTCTATAAGCTTAACCCTTGTATCATCTTCTGAATATAAATTTTGCATTTTTACCCCAAAGTGAAATTAAATTTTGTAATTATAACATTTATAATAAATTTTTAAAAAATTTAATTTCCCTCTTGACTTATAGCTACTCTAATGTTTTATAATTTCAAAAATCAAAAAATAAGGAGAGAAAATGGACTCTAAAATCTTTTTAGAAAATGGTCGCATTCAAAGCAAGGGCTATGCTATGCTTAGCAAAGATGCGAAATTCACACCCTTTGAATTCACACGCCACGCTGTGGGTGATAATGATATTTTGATTAAAATTTTATACGCAGGAATTTGTCATAGCGACATCCACACTGCAAGAAGCGAGTGGGGAGAAGCTGTGTATCCTTGTGTGCCAGGGCATGAGATAGCAGGAGAAGTGATCGCAGTGGGTAAAAATGTGAGCAAATTTAAAGTAGGGGATTATGCAGGGGTTGGCTGTATGGTAAATTCATGCGGAGAATGCGAAGCATGCAAAAAATCCCAAGAGCAATTTTGCGAAAAAGGACAAACCATCTATACTTACAATAGCTGCGATATTTTTCATGATAATGAAAACACCTATGGAGGCTACTCAAACAACATAGTCGTAAGTGAAAAATTTGCTGTTTGTGTGCCAAAAGATGCACCGATGGAAAAAGTCGCGCCTTTGCTTTGTGCAGGAATTACCACTTATTCTCCGCTTAAATTTTCAAACATTAAAGCTGGCTCAAGCGTAGCAGTAGCAGGATTTGGCGGACTTGGTATGATGGCGGTTAAATATGCTGTGAAAATGGGTGCAAAAGTAAGTGTTTTTGCTAGAAATGAAAACAAAAAAGCCGATGCTTTGGCTATGGGCGTGAGTTCTTTTTATACAAGCACAGATAAAAATGCTGTAAAAGAACGCTTTGATCTTATCATTTCTACCATCCCAACTCCTTATGATCCTAGTGCTTATATGGATTTGCTTAAATTTGGCGGTGAAATGGCGATAGTGGGTTTGCCACCTCACGAAGTTGCTCCAAGTATCAGCGTGATAACCTTTGTGCATAAAGCGGGTAAAAAAGTCTATGGTTCACTAATCGGCGGAATCGCAGAAACTCAAGAAATGCTTGATTTTTCTTTAAAACATAAAATTTACCCTGAAACCGAACTCATCACTTCAAAAGATATCGACAAAGCTTATGAAAATCTCACTTCAGGAAAAGCAAAATTCCGCTATGTGATCGATATGAGAGATGAGTAATTAATACTTATCAAAAACTATATCGCTAATGTCAAAACCTTTTTGCTTAGCGATATCTAAAAGTTTATCTATCTCTTTTTTATCGATGATTTTTCTAGATAAAATCCAAAGATACTCTTTATCAGGACTTCCAACGACAGCGACTTCATAGTTTGTGTCTATAAAGAGAATTTCATAATTTGTTTTATTAAATAAATTCATAAAAATGCTAAATTTCACCGATAAAGCTCTTGGGGATTTTACTTTGGCTTTGCCTTGTACTTGCGAAACCTCTCCATCTTTTTTAACACAGATATTTTTTATATTTACAACAGGGGTAGAGCCTTCGTATTCTAGTTGATATTCAGCTTTAGACTGAACGCAAGATTTTTGAAAAAATGCAGGTTTTCTAGCCATTTCAAGCCAAGTTCCCATATATTTTTCTAAATTAACATCTCCTATAAGTTCTATCATGATATCCTCCTTTTGTTTTTTGAAATATTCTTTATATCTGATTAAATCATCACTTTATGTATTGACATTATAACTTGCATAAATTAAAATTGCGAGTTTAATTTTTTGAAAAAGGTTTTTTTAATGCAACAATCAAGTATAACTATAAACAATACTTATCAAATCAAGATCTTAATCACGCTTTGTCTAGGTGTGTTTGGGCTTATCAGTATGGAGCTTGGGGTGATGGGGATCATACCGCTTATATCGGAGAAATTTGGCGTAAGTGTTAGTGATGCGGGGTGGAGTGTGAGTATATTTGCACTTATTGTAATGTGCTGTGCGCCTATAGCACCTATGCTTTGTGCAAATTTTAATCCTAAAAAGCTTATGTTATTTTGCTTGGCTATTTTTTCTCTTAGCTCTTTGGCAAGCATGTTTGTAAATGATTTTTGGCTTCATTTGATCTTAAGAGCTATCCCTGCTTTTTTTCATCCTATTTATCTTGCACTTGCTTTTAGCACAGCCGCAAATTTAGCAGATGATAAAAGTAAAGTACCCCATATAGTCGCAAAGATTTTTATGGCTATTAGCGCAGGTTTGGTTCTTGGTGTGCCCCTTAGTAGTTATTTTGGTGGGAATTTTAGCTTTGAAATGGCGATGGCTTTTTATGTGGTGATCAATTCTTTAGCGTTTTTTATCACTTTGTTTTTTATGCCTGAATTTAAAAAGACAAGTAGGATAAAGGTAGGAAAACAGCTTTTAAGTCTAAGATATGCGCTTTTGTGGATTTCTATGCTTGCTGTTTTTTGTATTTCGACTGGATATTTAGGATTTTATTCTTATTATTCTGAATTTTTATTTAGCGTGAGTAAAATGAGCTTTACAAATATCAGTTTAGCACTTTTTATTTATGGTTTTGCAAGTATTATTGGTAATAATATCGCAGGAAAAACTTTAGTCAATCACTCAAATCAAACGCTTATATTTGCTTCTATGGCAATGATTTTGATATATGCTTTGATTTTTGTAAATGCAGCGCAATTTGCAATCATGCTTACATTAAGTTTGATTTTGGGAATTGTAAATGGGGCTATGAATAATGCAATGCATTATATCATCACTTTTCCTTTCCCTAGGGCAAAAGATTTTACCAATGGGCTTTTTATAAGTGTTTCAAATATTTCTATCAGCGTAGGTGCTACTCTTTGTGGCTTAGTCATTTCTATAAAAGAAACTAAATACATTGCGATAAGTTCTATCATCATGGTGGGCTTAGGGCTTATTTTGGTATTGGTTAGAATGAGATTAGAAGATAAAAAATTAAAAATTTAATTATAAAGGAGAAAAGATGAAAAATATACTTTTATTAAATGGAGCAAAAAGTTTCGGACATTCAGGCGGCAAGCTCAATGATACTTTGCACGAAGTGGCAAAAGAAAGCCTTTTGAATTTGGGATTAAAGGTCGATGAAACCTATATCGATAAGGGATATGATATAGAAAATGAAGTTGCAAAGATACTTAATGCTGATGCGATCATCTATCAAATGCCAGGATGGTGGATGGGTGAGCCTTGGATAGTGAAAAAATACATTGATGAGGTTTTTACTGCAGGGCATGGAAAATTTTATGCAAACGATGGTAGAAGTAGAGAAGATGCAAGTAAAAAATATGGCAGCGGCGGACTTGTAAATAATAAAAAATATATGTTTAGCCTTACTTGGAATGCACCACTTGAAGCCTTTAATGATAAAGATCAGTTTTTTGAAGGTGTGGGCGTAGATGGAGTGTATTTGCATTTACACAAAGCAAATCAGTTTTTAGGTATGAAGCCTTTGCCGACTTTTATTTGCAATGATGTGATGAAAAATCCACAAGTAGAAAAATACATCGAGGATTATAAAGCGCATTTGCAAAAAGTGTTTAGCTAAGCTAAATAGCAAATGTAAAATTTGCACCATTTCATAGATGATTTTAAATAAACATTAATTCATGCTGGGTTATTATTTAACCTAGCATTTTGATATCATAAAAACATTCTTATTTATTTCAAAGGTAGTATAAATGGATCGTTCAAAATATTTATTTATCTTGCTTGTTATTGCTATGTTTTTATGGGGTTCTTCATGGCCGACATCTAAGATTTTGGCGAACTATACAGATACTTCTATTATTACCTTCTGGCGTTTTTTCTTTGTTGTATTGGGTTCATTTTTTGTTTTAAGCTTTTTAAAAATTCCTCTTAGACTTGAAAAAAATGCTTTAAAATGGGTCTTGATAGCAGGAGTTTTAAATGGACTTTATGCCTTTGTATTTTTTATCGCTATAAAGCATGGTTTAGCAGGTAAAGGAGGGGTTTTAGTAACCACTATGATCCCTATATTTTCTTATTTGATATTTGTGATAGCGATATTCTTTCAAAAAGATAAAAAATCAACTCACAAGATCACAAAGAGTGAAATTCTAGGCTTATTTTTGGGTTTGATTTCAGGGCTTTGTTTGCTAAATTTAGGCTCTATGGAAGAGCTTTTGGGTAAGTTTAATGCTTTGTTTTTAAGCTGTGCTTTTATATGGGCTTTAATGGCTGTTTTTACTCATAAAGCAAAAGGAACTCATCCTTTGGCGATCAATTTTTATATCAATCTTATGTCATTATTGATGTTTTCATGGGTGTTGTTTGATCTTAAAAGTTATGAGATCTTTCAATTTGATTTTAAATTTTGGATCAATCTTTTTGTGGTGGCTTTTTTATCTACGGTGGTAGGTACGAGTATATATTATTATGGAATTCATATTTTAGGAAGTGTAAAAGCAAATTCTTTTGTTTTAATCACTCCTGCAAGTGCTTTGATTTGTAGCTTTTTTATCTTAGATGAAGTGCCTACTATACTTACTTTAATAGGCTGTGTTTTAGCGATTTTTGCTATATATTTTATCAATATTTATGGCAAGAAAAAATCCTAAGATTTTAAAGATGAATTTAAAATATCGCTTATAAACATATGCCCTGGCGCATGGGTAATCACAAAAGGCAATTTTGCTTTCATTATCACATTTTGTGGAGTTACTCCGCAAGCCCAAAATACAGGAATTTCGCCTTCTTTTATAATAGGATCATCACCAAAATCAGCTTTTAAAATATTATTTATACCAATTTCCTTAGCATTGCCAATTTGCACAGGAGCTCCGTGAACCAAAGGAAAATTAGCAGTGATTTCTTTAGCTTTTTTGGCATTATCAGGAGTAAAGGGACGCATGGAAACAACCATTTCACCGCTAAAAACTCCTACACTTTTGCAAGCAATATTGGTTTTATACATTGGCACATTGCATTTATTGCTAATATGTCTTATTTCTAAGCCTTTTTCAAGTAAAGCTTCTTCAAAAGAAAAGCTACAACCCAGTAAAAAACCTATCAAATCATCGTTATAATACTCGCTTATATCGTAAGCTTCTTTAGTTTTTATCCCATTTTCATAGATAAAATATTTTGGAATATCGGTGTAAATATTTGCATTTTTGGCAATTTTTTGAGTAAATTTACCATGTACTATTTCTAAAAGTGGGCAGGGTTTTGGATTAAGCATGCAAAAGGTTTGAAAGTCTTTAGCGTATTCTTTGGGTAAAATCACCAAATTTGCTTGTGCGTAGCCTAAGGCCATGCCTGAAGTTTGTTCTTTTATCTCACCTTTTGCGATTTTTTCTCTTAGTTCTTTTGGATTCATCTTTATCCTTAAATCAAATTTTCAAAATCAAGATTGATTTTTTTATCCAAAGTCTTAAATTTTTCTTCCCTTTGCTTATAAAGTTCTAAAGCATTTTGCATGCTAATGTTTTCAAATTTAAAATTTGTTCCTAATTTCGCTTGTGCAAGCAAAGGCAAGTCATTTTCTATAACAGAGGCTATTTTTGTATAACCTCCAGTGCTTTGTCTTCCTGCCATTAAAATGATAGGTAGGCCATTTTTTGGCACTTGAATACTTCCAAAAACCGCAGGATCTGAAATAATATCGGCTGAATTTTTATGTTCTATCGTAGTTTTAGCTTCTGCATAAATTGCCATTCTATCGCTTTTTAAGCCTATTTTATAACTAGTATTTAAAAAGGTATTTAAGCCATTTTGCGTAAAAGCATCATCATTTGTGCCTAAAATAACACGGATAGTGGGTTCTTTAGCAAATTGAAAAACAGGATTTTCGCATTCTCTTTTTGATAGATTAAAGGGGATAAAGCTGTTATTTAGTTCTAATACATCATCCTTTTGCAAAGCTCTTCCATTAAATACCCCAACACCCATTTTTACATCGCTTGATTTTGAATTTAAAAAGCTTTTTATCTTAAATCCACCCGCTACGCATAGATAGCCTCGAAAACCTATTTTTGCTAAACCAAGTTCTAAAATATCACCCTTTTTTGCTTGATAAACTTTGCAAGTTTGAATTTTTTTATTATTTAATTTAGCTTCAAATTCTGCCCCGCTTAATACAAAATAGCTTTCATCTAAAAATTCGTATTTTCCACCCTTTAAACAAAGCTCAAGTCCTGCTTCATCTTGTTTATTTCCAAGTAAGATATTTGCAATCCTTAAAGAAAGTTCATCCATCACACCGCTTCTTGCTATGCCTAATTTAGCATAATTTTTACGCCCAAGATCTTGTATGGTGGAATTTATAGAAGCTTCAATGACTTTTATACTCATAAATTTCCTTTTGATAAGCCTTTTTTAAAACTTGTTCTTTAATATCGTAAAATTCATCTTTTGAAATGGCCTTAAATTTTAAAAGCATTCCCGCTTTTAAAAGTGTAGGATTTTTCTCATCCTCTTTGTTAAAAAATTCCAAAGGAGTTCTAGCAATGATTTGCCAACCGCCTGGGCTTGAAATCGGATAAACTCCTGTTTGCTTATCGGCAATACCTACACTTCCTGCCTCAATTTTAGTTCTAGGGCTTGCAAGTCTTGGGGTAAAAAGTCTTTCATCAAGTCCTCCAAGATAGGGAAAACCTGCCATAAATCCTAGCATAAAAACAAGATAATAGGGTTTTGTGTGAAGATTTATCAATTCTTCCTTGGAAAGATTGTGATATTTGCATACAAATTCTAAATCAAGCCCAAATTCTTCATCATAACAAAGTGGAACTTTAATACAGAGATTGGATTTTTTCTCCGTTATTTTAATATCCTTTTTGATTTTTTCCAAAAAATCAAGTAAAGAATTTAAGGATAATACGCAAGGATTAAAATAAATAAGCAAGCTAGAATAAGCACTTACAAGCTCATCTATGCCATAAATTTCATTTTCATTTATGCCTTTTTGAATTCTAGCTTCTGTACTTAAAACCAAAGCATTAATTTGAGGTGAAATTTCTTGTTTAAAGCGCAAAAGCACCGCTTTACTTCCACTAAAATGTACGCTAAACATTTTACATTAACTTTATCATAGAAAGTACAGATAAATAAGACATCAAAGCCACGATCAAAAGCCCAAAAGCACTCATCCATTTAGGATGTTTATAGTCTCCAACTACGCTTTTTTTATGCGCTGCAATTATCATTATAAATAGGGTAACAGGCAAAATCCAACCATTGATCGTCCCAACGATGATTAATATACTTGCAGGAGATTTTCCAAGTATATAAAAAACTAAAGTTGAAACAATAATGAAAAAAATTACCACAAAGCGGTTATATTTTTCAATCCAAGGATGAAAGGATCTTATAAAAGATACAGAAGTGTAAGCAGCCCCGATAACTGATGAAATAGCAGCTAAAAATAGTACTACGCCAAAGATTTTTAAGCCCAAATCCCCTAAAGCATGATGAAATACTGAACCAGCAGGATTTTCTTTATCCAGTATAAAACCAGAACTAACTACTCCTAAAACTGCTAAAAACAAAATCACACGCATGATTCCTGTGATGATGATTCCGCTTACTGCAGCTTTATTAATATAGTTTAAATTTTCTTTTCCATAAAGCTTTGCATCTATAAGTCTGTGCGCGCCTGAAAATACTATATATCCACCCACTGTTCCGCCTACTAAGGTTACTATAGAAATAACATCAATTTGTGTAGGTATAAAGGTTCTAAAAAGAGCTTCGCCAATGGGAGGTTTTGAAGCAAAGGCTACATAAGCAGTAAGTACAATCATCACAAAACCTGCTAAAACGATGAATTTATCCATCAATTCCCCAGCTTTTTTAAAGATAAAAATACCAATAGCGATAATAGCGCTAATAACTGCTGCATTTTCTACGCTAATACCTAATACTATATTTAATCCAAGCCCAGCTCCTGCTATGTTTCCTATATTGAAGAAAAAGCCACCTAGTGCAATTAAAAAAGCTACAAAATAGCCCAAATTGGGTAAAACCATATTGGCTACTTCAGTTCCTCTTTTTCCACTTATCCCTATAATGCGCCAAATATTAAGCTGTGCTCCTATATCCAAAATAATAGAAACAAGTATTACAAAACCAAAACTAGCCAATAAGCTTCCTGTAAATGTTGCTGTTTGGGTTAAAAATCCAGGGCCAATAGCAGAGGTTGCCATCAAAAAAGCAGCGCCCAAAAGAGCGGTTTTGTTTATCATTTTTATCCTTTCTTATAGTTTTTAATTTATAAAATCATTTAAGGCTTTTATTTGAATTTGTTCTTTTGTTAAATTTTCTTTGATTTTTTTAACAAATTCTAATGCTTTTATACCATCTCCATGCACGCAAATACTATCAGCTTTTAAATCAATTTCTTTGCCATTTATGCTTGTAACTTTGCTTTCTTTTATCATTTTTATCACGCGTTTGATGGCTAAATTTTCATCGTGTATTAACGCTCCTTCTAATTTTCTTGAAACTAAAGTGCCATCATCATTATAGGCACGATCTGCAAAAACTTCATTAGCATATCTTAAACCTTTTTTCTTAGCTGCTTCATTCATAGCAGAATTACTAAGCCCTAGAAAAATAATATTTTCATCAAAACTCGCCACTGCCTCACAAAGTGCTAAAGCTAAATTTTCATCAAGGGCTGCCATATTATAAAGTGCTCCATGAGCTTTAAAATGCTGTATTTTCATATCTTTTGCTTTGGCAAAGCCAAATAAAGCTCCTAGTTGATACAAGGCATAGTTTTTAGCCTCTTCAAAGCTTATTTGCATATCGCGTCTTCCAAAACCCAAAAGATCAGGATAAGAGGGATGTGCTCCTATGCAAACATTATTTTGCTTGGCTAAGTTTAAGGTTTTATCCATCACACAAGGATCACCCGCATGAAAACCACAAGCGACATTTACTGAACTTACAAATTTTAAAATTTCTTCATCCATTCCCATTTTATAGACGCCAAAGCTTTCTCCTAGATCACTATTTAAATCTACTTTAAACATTTTTTACCTTATTTGTTTAATATAATCTTAACTTTTATTGTATCTTTTTTTAACCAGACTAAGAATGATATTTTTTTAAAAAAATGTAAATTTTATAAAAAAATATAAAATTTATTACAAATTGTAATAAATATGAAATTAATAAATATGTTATAATTTAACTATAAAAATATTTTAAGAAATCAAAACAATGCAAGAAAATACTCAAAGACATATACAAAATATAAAAATATCAGCTCTAAGCGGTGTGGGAATAATTTTTATGCTGATATATTTTTTATCCTCTTTTTTTATCATTGTTGTATTTAAAATGAAAAAGATAAAATGAGTTTTTAAGCAAGGAAATTCCTTGCTTGAATTTAATCTTTTCTTGTTTTTGCATCCACTATAAATAAAGGTTTGTTAAGAAGTTTAAACTCACTGATAACATTCAAAGTCTTATCGCTTGTTACCCATTTGATAAATTTGCTAGCCTCTGTGTAATTTACATTTTTACAATGCTTTGGATTTGTAGCGATTATAGAGTAGAAATTTTTAAGATTGTTATCGCCTTCATTTACGATCACTAAATTAGGATTGCCTTTTTCATCGGCTTCGTATTTGATATAAGTGCCACGATCGGTTAAAATCACGCCTTTTTTTTCTTCTGCGATTTTGATACTTGCTAACATTCCTTGTCCGCTTTGTTGATACCAGCTTTCTTTTTCGGGTACACCACCAAGATCTTTCCAAAGAGCTTTTTCTTTGTTATCAGTGCCTGATTTATCGCCTCTTGAAATGAAAGTAAGTTTTTCATTTTTGATAAGTTCTAGGCTTTCTTTTAAAGTTTTATCTTTAAATTTAGGAGCTAAAGATTTATCTGCGATAATGATAAAATCATTATACATTACAGGCGTTCTATCTACGCCAAAACCTTTGCTCACAAAGTCTTTTTCTGCTTTTGGAGAATGCACAAAAAGCACATCAGCATTGCAATCTTCACCCATTTTTAAAGCCGCACCCGTTCCTACAGCGACCCATTTTAAGGTATTGCCACTTTCTTTTTCATAGAGCGGCTTTAAAGCATCTAAAAGTCCTGTGTTATCGGTGCTTGTTGTAGTTGCCATTCTAAGTTCTGCTGCGCTTGCACTTAAGGCTAAGGCAAGAGCTAAAGAAATGATTTTTTTCATTTTGTCTCCTAATTAAAATTTTACTTAAAAAATATTGTAACATAATTATGCTAAAATTACTTATTTAAAATAAGGAAACTTTTTGGATTATATCTTAGAAGGCTTTACTCAAGCTCTATTTTTGCTTTTTAACGCTGATGAAAGCGTTATTTCTGCAATCAAAACAACACTTTTTAGCTCCAGCATTTCTATCGTTTTATCTTTGATTGTAGGTTTTCCTTTGGGCTTTGCTTTAGGTTTTTTTGAATTTAAATTGAAGCGTTTTATAAAACTTATAGTTGATACCAGTCTTTCTTTTCCTACGGTTGCGGTTGGGCTTATACTTTATGCTTTGATTTCAAGCAGAGGGCCTTTGGGGGATTTAGGCTTGCTTTTTACTGTAAAAGCATTGATTTTAGGGCAGTTTGTTTTAGCTCTTCCTATTGTTATCGCACTTTTTTCTAATTTGATAGAAAATATGAATAAAAAGCATTTTTTACTCATCAAATCTTTACATTTAAGCCCTTTAAAGCTTGTGATGACTATCATTTATGAGTTGCGTTTTGCTCTAGTAAGCGTTGTGGCTTTAGCTTATGGCAGGATAGTTGCTGAAGTAGGAGTAGCGATGATAGTGGGTGGAAATATCAAATACGATACTAGAACTATTACCACAGCCATTTCCCTTGAAACCAACAAAGGTGAATTTGCTAGCGGTATTGCTCTTGCTTTAGTTTTGATTTTCATCGCTTTTATTTTAAATTTTATTATACACAAACTCAAAAGATATTAAATGATAGAACTTTGTAATTTTAAATTTAATTATGGACAAAAAAATATTTTAAATATCAAACACTTATGTTTAGATACTGATAAAATCAGTATTTTAATGGGTTCAAATGGAAGTGGAAAATCTACACTTTTAAGAATACTCAAATTTCTTGAAGGAGAATTTGATAATATCACTTATTTTGGCAATAAGCATTTAAATTCAGATGAAAAACGCCAAATTTACTTACTATTTCCCGAGCCTGTCTTTTTAAATCGCAGTGTAGAAAAAAATTTTTATTTTTTGTTAAAAACTTATAAATTAGACAGCAAAGAGATTAAAAAACGCCTTAATGAGGTTTTAAATTTACTTGAAATTGATAGAAGTTTGTTAAAAAAATATCCTAGCGAGCTTTCATCTGGACAAGGGCAAAAAATAGCATTTGCTTTAGCTTTAAGTGTTAGAGCGAAGTATTATTTACTTGATGAGCCAAGTGCTTTTTTGGATAAAGATACGATGATATTGTTTAAAAAAGCTATTTTATATATGCAAAAAACATACAAAAGTGGTTTTTTAATCGCTAGTCATGATAAAAATTTCTTAGACTCTTTGGCGCAAAAAAAATATTATTTGCATGCAGGAGAGATTTTAGAATTTGAAAATACAAATATTTTTGAACTCGAAAACAAAGGTGTGAATTTTAGTAATTTTATAGATTTTAGTATGTGTAAAAACTATATTTGCAAAGATGAAATTTCAAACAAAATAGCTATCGATCCTTATAAAATTTCTTTTTTATATCCTGATGATTTTTCCAAACAAACATTTGATTTTATACTTCAAAAATGTATCATCATAGCACTTAGAACAAGAAAAGAATTTGTTTTTATCAGAGTGGAGTGTGGAGGTAAAATTTTAGAATTTGCCTTAGAATCAGAGCGATTTAAACAAGAAAAACTAAGCTTGTATCAAGAACTTTGCTTAGTTTTTAATGAAGAGGCTATTTGTTTCTTAAATTAACATAATTTAGAAATATTTTCTTTAATTTATTACAAATATTCACATTTTTGTAATTTTCTTCATTAATTATTTTTAAATTTGTATAAAACACAAAAAAAGTCTTATATAATGTTTATAAATAACTTAAAGAAGGAGGATTTATGCGTTATCAAAATACTCAAGGACTTTTTAAACCTAACAAACAACTTTCTCGCAACGCAAGAATAAAAAATTTATGCGAATATTATGACTTATGCGATGAGGTAAGGGAAGATTTTGAAGGTTTTTGGAAAAGACAAGCTCTTGAAAAAATTGATTGGTTTTCGCCTTTTTCTCGTGTTTTAAATGATGATAAAGCCCCATTTTATAAATGGTTTAAGGGTGGGACTTTAAATGTAAGTTATCAGTGCTTAGATCGCCATATGAAAACAAGACGCAATAAAGCTGCTATTGTTTTTGAAGGGGAAATGGGTGATTATGAGGTTTATACTTATCGTAGATTATTGCATGAAGTTTGCAAGGCGGCAAACTTACTTAAACGCTTTGGTGTAAAAAAAGGCGATAGGGTTATAATTTATATGCCTATGATTCCAGAAACGGCTATTGTTATGTTAGCTTGTGCAAGAATTGGAGCTATTCATAGTGTGGTATTTGGAGGCTTTTCGCCTGAAGCTTTAAGAGATAGAATTATAGATGCAGGAGCTAAACTTGTAGTAACGGCTGATGGTGCTTTTCGTCGTGGCAAGCCTTATATGTTAAAACCTGCTGTTGATAAGGCTTTGAGTGAGGGTTGTGAAAGTGTAGAAAAAGTGCTTATAGTTATACGCAATAACGAACCTATAGAATATGTCAAAGGAAGGGATTATATCTATAATGAGTTAGTAAAAAATGAATCTTATAAATGCGAACCTGAAATTATGGATAGTGAAGATTTGTTATTTTTACTTTATACTTCAGGTTCTACGGGCAAGCCAAAAGGAGTAATGCATGCAAGTGCAGGTTATATACTTTGGGCGCAAATGACTATGGAATGGGTATTTGATATAAAAGATTATGATAATTATTGGTGTAGTGCGGATGTGGGTTGGATCACAGGACATACTTATGTTGTTTATGGCCCTTTAGCATGTGGAGCAACTACTATTATGCATGAAGGAACGCCTACTTATCCAAATTCAGGGCGTTGGTGGAGAATGATAGAAGAGTATCAAGTGAGCAAATTTTATACTTCGCCTACTGCTATAAGAATGCTTCATGCAGATGCTCCTGATGAGCCTAAAAAATATGATTTAAACACTCTTGAAGTGCTTGGAACTGTTGGAGAACCCATCAATCCTAGCGCTTGGCAGTGGTTTTATGAAAATATAGGAAATTCAAAATGCTCCATCGTTGATACTTGGTGGCAAACTGAAACAGGAGGGCATATGATAACACCTTTACCTGGAGCTACTCCTTTAAAACCAGGTTGTGCTACCTTGCCTTTACCAGGAATTTTTGCAGAAGTTATTGATGAAGAGGGTAATGTAAAAGATGTGGCTGAAGATGGCTTGCTTTGTATTACCAAGCCTTGGCCTTCGATGATTCGTGGAATTTGGGGAGATGAAAACCGCTATATAGAAAGTTATTTTTCACAAGCCAAAAAAGAAGGAAAGCCAGTTTATTTTAGCGGGGATGGGGCTTTTTATGATGATAATGGCTATATTACTATCACGGGAAGAACTGATGATGTGGTTAATGTTGCAGGGCACCGTATAGGAACAGCTGAAATAGAAAGTGCCATCGCTAAACATCCAAGCGTAGCAGAATCAGCAGTTGTAAGTGTGCTTGATGCGATTAAGGGTGAGTCTTTATTTGCTTTTGTGGTTTTAAATCCAACTTCAAGTTGTGATTTAGGAGGGGCTATAGAAACCTTAAAAGAATTAAATGATATTTTAAGAGCAGAGATTGGACCTATAGCTAAGATCGAAAAAATTCTTTATACTACAGGCTTGCCTAAAACAAGAAGTGGTAAGATCATGAGAAGAATTTTAAGAACCATAGCAAGGGGCGAGGAATTAAAACAAGATATTTCAACTCTTGAGGATTCAGGAGTGGTTCAAAGTATTATCGATGCAGCTAAGACAGGAATTCAATAAGGCAAAAAATTCTTTGCCTTATTTTTAAATACATGTTAAACTTAGTTTTGATTTATTTAAAAATTGTAGTTTTTGGTTATAATACCAAAAACAAATAAAGGATAATGATGCTTCAAACTTGTATTTTTCCTGCAGCAGGATATGGGACTAGGTTTCTACCCGCAACCAAAGCTTTACCTAAAGAGATGTTGCCTATACTTACCAAACCTTTGATTCATTATGGAGTAGATGAGGCTTTAGAAGCAGGTATGGATAATATGGGTTTTGTTACAGGTCGTGGAAAAAGAGCTTTGGAGGATTATTTTGATATTTCTTATGAGCTTGAGCATCAAATTTCGGGTACAAATAAAGAGTATTTGTTAAAAGATATCCGCTCTTTAATTCATCGTTGTACTTTTACCTTTACAAGACAAAATGAAATGCGCGGGCTCGGCGATGCGGTATTAAAGGGTAGGCCTTTAGCAGGCGATGAGGCTTTTGGTGTGATTTTGGCTGATGATTTGTGTATCAATGAAGAGGGTGTTAATGTGATGGCACAAATGGTTAAAATTTATGAAAAATATCGTTGCACCATCATAGCTGTTATGGAAGTTCCAAAAGAGCAAGTATCAAGTTATGGAGTGATTGCAGGAAATTTCGTAGAAGAGGATTTGATCATGGTAAATTCAATGATAGAAAAACCATCTCCTCAAGAAGCTCCAAGCAATCTTGCTATCATAGGAAGATATATTTTAACTCCTGATATTTTTGGAATTTTAGAAAATACTAAAGCAGGAAAAAATGGAGAAATTCAACTCACAGATGCACTTTTAACCCAAGCGACTAATGGTATGGTTTTAGCTTACAAATTTAAGGGAAAACGCTTTGATTGCGGAAGTGTAGAGGGCTTTGTAGAGGCTACAAATTATTTTTATGAGAAAAGTAAATGTTAAATAATACTCTTTTTTTTAAAGAAAGTGAAATTCGCACTATAAGTTCTTATGCAAATCGTATCAATGATGAAGTAGAAAGTGGGGATATAGGGTATTATCATCTTATCGATACAAGTTTAACCTTAATAGACGAAAGCTTAAATTTCATACAAGATAAAGAGCATGTAAAAAATATCGTTTTAGTGGGTATGGGTGGTTCAAGTTGCGGTGTTAAAGCTTTGCGTGATATGCTTTTTGATGAAAAAAATAATCAAAGAGAACTTTTTATACTTGATAATACCAGTTCGCACTCCTTTAGCAGGACTTTAGAGAAAATCAAGCTTGAAGAAAGTTTGTTTTTAATCATCAGTAAAACAGGTAGCACTATAGAAGTAGTATCGCTTTTTAAGCTTCTTATAGAACATTTTAAACTCGATATACAAGAATTAAAAAAATACTTTATTTTTATCACAGATAAAGATTCTAAACTGCATAAAGAGGGTGAGAATTTAGGCATCAAATGCTTTTTTATCCCTGAAAATGTAGGAGGGCGTTTTAGCATACTTTCAGCTGTGGGTATAGTGCCACTTTGTTTTTGTGGTTATAATGCTAAAGCTCTTTTAGAAGGAGCTAAGGCATGCTTTGAAGATTTTTTTATACATAAAAAAGATGAAATTTTGCAAAAAGCTTATCATTATTGTACTCACAAAAGTGCAAGTATCAATGTACTTTTTTCTTACAGCGATGCTTTTAAGGGTTTTAATGAATGGTATATCCAGCTTATTGCTGAAAGTTTGGGTAAAAAACAAGGCTACAAACGCATAGGTTTAACTCCTATCGCTCTTATAGGAGCAAGGGATCAGCACAGCTTTTTACAACTCATTATGGATGGGCCAAAAAACAAAACTATTACTTTTTTAAAAATCAAAGATAGTCAAAAGGCTCCGGTTATACCCGATATCCATTTTAAATTTTTAGATGATTTGAGCAATAAAGTCAATTTACACGATCTTTTAAATGCTCAATGTGACGCGACAATGCATGCTTTAATTGCTGAAAATTTAAGTGTCGATATAATAGAGCTTGAAAAATTAGATGCATGGCATGCGGGATATTTGATGTATTATTATGAGCTTTTTACTTCGGCTTGTGGGGTAATGCTAGGAATTAATACTTATGATCAGCCTGGGGTTGAGGTTGGGAAGTTGATTTTAAAAAATATTTTAAAATCATAGTAAATTTTAAATAAAAAGAGTATAATAGAAATAAGTAAAATTAATAATAAAAATTTTTAACTAATAATAATTATTATTTAAGAATTTTATGTTATAATTTTAAAAATTAAAAAAAGGAGTTAACATGTCAGTAACAAAACAATTATTACAAATGCAAGCAGATGCCCATCATTTATGGGTTAAATTTCACAATTATCATTGGAATGTTAAGGGTTTACAGTTTTATTCAATTCATGAGCACACTGAAAAAGCTTATGAAGAAATGGCAGAACTTTTTGATGATTGTGCAGAAAGAGCTTTGCAACTTGGTGAAAAAGCTATCACTTGCCAAAAAACTTTAATGGAAAATGCAAAAAGTCCAAAAGTAGAAAAAGATTGTTTCACTCCAGTTGAAGTGATGGAGTTGATCAAAAAAGATTACGAATATCTTTTGGCAGAATTTAAAAAATTAAACGAAGAAGCTGAAAAAGCTAGCGATACTACTACAGCTGCTTTTGCTCAAGAAAATATAGCAAAATACGAAAAAAGCCTTTGGATGCTTTCTTCAGCTTTACAAAATACTTGCAAAATGTAATTTCAAGGGGCTTTTTGCCCCTTTATGATTTAAATCAATTTTTAGAACTTTCTCATAAAAAAACTTAAATTCTCAAGAGTCAAATTTAAAGAAAAATTTATATTTTGATTTTAAGCAAAATAAAAATACTCTAATACATTTATATCATTACGCCTTACTTTCTCATGCTGCTTATCTTAATTTAAATACAACAGATATTTTTTTAAATATAGATAGAAAAACATTGTTTAAGGTTTTAACTCATAATATTTTTCAAAAAGAATGCGTTATAATAGGAAAATTTGAGCCTTTGATGGCATTTTATTTTATTAAGCGATTTGATTTACTTGCTCATATTAATGAAGATTATCTTGATTCAAGGGGTGGGTTTAGAGCAAGTTTATTTCAAAACAAGGAAAATAAAGAATTTATTTTAGCTATCGCAGGAAGTGATTTAAGACCTTTAAAATTTGATATTGGAGATTTGATTAGTGATTTTATACTTCTAAATGGAAAAATTCCTAAAAAACAATTTGATTCTTTGTTAAAATTTTATACACTAATAAAAAAAGAATTTTGTTTTGGTAAAATTACTTTAGTAGGACATTCTTTAGGTGGGCATTTAGCACAGCTTTTTGTTTTAGATTTTGCCTTAGAAGTTCAAAATATTTACACTTTTCAAGCCCCAGGTATTGCTAAAAAAATACTAAAGGACATCAAAAATGAAGCTTATATCCAAAAAATTTCTTATCATTTTCATACTTGTGGTGATTTTAAAAAAATGCATGGTATAAATTTAATTTTGTTCAAAATTTGCATTCTAAAATAGGATATCCAATTTGGCTAAATATAGGAAATAAATTCCATCATCCTAAGATTTGTCCCAAGATATTGCATAAGGTTTTAAATATGTTATAATTTTCCTTTTTAAAAGGATAATATTTGAAAGTATTAAATTTTTTTTACGAAAATCATCCCAAATTTGAAATAAGCTATGAAAGAAAGGTACAAATTCCTCTTTGTAATATCATCATCAAAGGGCCAAAATTTAGCGGTAAAAAAACCTTGATTTTTAACTATTTATCCCAATTTAAGCCCAATGAAATTTTATTTTTAAATTTGTATGATACTCGTTTTGAAAACCAAAGCTTAGGGCATCTTTCAAATTTTTTAGAAAAAAATGTCCAAATAAAATTCCTTTGCATATATAATGTCGAATTTGCCTTAAATTTGCAAGATATTAAAATTCCTATCATCATAAGTACAGATAAAAAAGATTTGCATATCGAAGGATTTCAAGAGCTTGAGCTTGATTATTTTGACTTTGAAGAATTTGTAAGTATCAGTAGAAAAAACTTACCGATAAATAATCTAGTGGGACTTTTTTTACAAAGTGGGCGTAGTAAATTAGGCGAAAAAAATACACTTTTAAGACAAAATTTTAACACTCTAGAACTTGAAATTTTAAAATACTTAGCTTTAAATTTAGGACAGCAGATCAGTATTTCCAAGCTTTTTTTAGAGCTTAAAAAAAAGCTAAAAACATCTAAAGATAGCGTTTATCACACCATAAAAGAGCTTGAAAATACCTATATCATCCATCCTATAAGCCACGATGAAAAAAAGCTTCAAAAAATTTATTTTAGGGATTTTGGCTTAAGAAACAATCTATGCATACAAAAAGATTTTGCTCATTTGTTTGAAAATCTTATTTTAAATGAGCTTTTTAAATTTAAACAAGAATTTTTTTACAATAAATTTTTTACATTTTATAGTAAGGTTTCAAAAATCGCATATATTTCCAGTCCGACGCTAGATATAGACTTGATCAAATTGCGCGCTAAGAAAATCCTTTCTAAGAGTTTGGAGCTTGGGATTTTTCATGTGGTTTTCATCACTCTTTCGAGCGAAGATAGCTTTTTTGAGCAAGGGGTGAAATTTGAAGTTTTGCCTTTTGATAAATTTTCACTTGGCTTTTAGCTAAGACTAGAAAGATTTTGGAGTATCGTATCGCTCAAGATCGTATCGTTGGATGATTTTAGTAACGATATTGATATAATAACCCTTGCGCTCGGAGTAAGAATCTAAAGTTTTAATAGCCTCTAGTCCTGTTATTTCTTTGCCTTCGCTTTCAAATTTAGCTCTTTCGTTGCGAAATTCCTCATAAGCAAAGTGCCGATTTAAATTCAGCACATAAGAATCCACACTATCTTGCAAGCTATCAAAAATTCTAATTTTATGTTTTTTATCAGGATATCTTAGATCAGGGATTAAGCCCTTTTCTCCCCAGGTCCATTCTCCAAAAAGATTATTTGCCTCTCTTGCAAAACGGCTTGTTCCCATAGCACTTTCGACCAAAGCTTGGGCTATACCCATGGATTTCGGAATTTTTTGAATGCGTTTTTTGTATTCTGTAAAATCATAAAGATTTTCAACGCGGTATTTGTTTTTAAGATTGATTAATTTTTCTAGATTGTTTTGGTTTGAATTTCTAAGTCCATTTTTATACGCATCGTAAAAAAAAGCTTCTACAAAAGCCCTTTCTTTGGCTATTTCTTCAAAGCTTTTATCAAACATTGCATTCATTTTGGTGAAAAATATTTGTCTTTTTTGCTCTACATTGAGTTTATAATACTCCTCTCCAAAGCCATTTTTAAGCTCGCTATTGCCAAAAAGAGGGAGTAAATAAAAACTAAGAAAAATTATAATTCGCTTCAAAGCAATATCTCACTTTTCCCTTAAAAAATAATTCTTCATTTTCGAATTTAAAACTTAGCTCTTCACCGCTTTTTGGAATCACTCTAGCTTGATTGTGAATTTTTTTATTTAAGAATGCAAGATAAAAACAAGCTCCCATGCCCGTGCCACATGCTTGCGTTTCATCTTCTACGCCTCTTTCAAAAGTGCGAACTCTTAAAGTATTGTCGTTTTCAACTTTTACAAAATTTACATTGGCATTATATTTTTCTCTCATTTGTTTGCAAAGCTTAAGATCAAACTCATCCAAATTTTCACAAAAATGCACCAAATGTGGAACTCCCGTATCGCAAAGTTGCCAGTTTTTTTCACACTCACTAAAGGCATCTTGTATGTTTTTTATCTTCCCTAAAGAAACTTCTACGCTATTATTATCAACATTTGCTTTTATAACTCCTGCTCCGGTAAGAAAAGCCATATGGGGTTTGATACCATTTATATGGTGTGCAAAATGCGCTGCTGCTCTTGAGCCATTTCCGCACATTGAAGCTGTTGAGCCATCATTATTGTAAAATTCCCATTCAAAATCGTATTTTTTATGAGGTAAAATTACTATAAAACCATCTGCACCTATGCCTTCATAACGATTGCAAAGTTCTTTAGCTAAAGCACTTCTGTCTTTTTTTTCACTTGCATTTATTATCACAAAATCATTGCCACTTGCGCAATATTTATAAAACTTCACATTTTTCCTTTAGAAATTTCTTGTATTACTTTAACACATTCTTGCCTAAAATCGGCATAAGAGCCAGTATTTTTAATGATAAAATCTGCTTTTTTAAGTTTTTCTTCAATATCTATTTGAGAATCAAGCCTCGCTTTTGCAGCTTCTAAGCTTAAATTATCTCTTTGTATGATTCTTTTTAGGCTGAGTTCTTTAGGAGCATAGATTAAGATCACTTTTCCCAAACCATCATAAGCACCGCTTTCAAAAAAAAGAGGAATTTCTACAAAAAAAGGTTTATTTTCTTGTTCTAGAATTTGCATTTGTTCTAAAATTTGAGCACGAATTTTAGGATGGGTGAAATTTTCTAATATGGTTTTGGCTTCTTTGTTTTGAAAAACAATTTCTCCAAGAATTTTTCTATCTATCTTGCCCTCTGCTTTCAATAAATTTTTTTTATGAAATTTAGAGAAAATTTGAGCCAGTTCCAAAGCATATTTATCTAAAATTTCGTGAGCGATACTGTCTGCACTAATGCTTTTAAAGCCCAAAGAATTTGCTATTTCTATAAAAGTGCTTTTTCCACAGGCTATAGAGGCGGTTACAAAAAAAGCGTTTTTCATCTTATGCCTTATTAAAACTTTTTTCGTTAAAATATCTTTTTAGTTCTTAAAGGAAAATAAATGAAAATTTCATACGAAGATGCTGGAGTAAGTATAGATAATGGCAATGCCTTTGTAGAGGCGATCAAACCTTTGGTAAAAGAAACCTTTAACGATAAAGTTGTAGGAGGTATTGGCTCTTTTGCTGGAGCTTTTAGAATGCCAAGTGGCTTTAAAAATCCTGTAATTTTGGGGGCTACAGATGGTGTTGGGACTAAACTTCGTTTGGCTATTGATGCAAAAAAATACGACACCATAGGGCAAGATTTAGTAGCAATGTGCGTGAATGATTTGATTTGTAATTTTGCTACTCCTTTGTTTTTCTTGGATTATTACGCTACAGCCAAGCTTGAAGTAGAGGTTGCAAAGTCAGTTGTGGCAGGCATTGCCGAGGGGTGTAAAATGGCAAATTGTGCTTTAATAGGCGGAGAGACTGCCGAAATGCCTGGAATGTATGCAAAAGATGATTTTGATCTTGCGGGTTTTGCAGTGGGCATGGCTGAAGAAGATGAGATCGATAGAAGTAAATTTGTTAAAAATGGCGATATTTTGCTTGCTCTTCCTAGTTCAGGACTTCATTCAAATGGCTATTCTTTAGCAAGAAAAGTACTTTTTGAAGGTTTAAAACTGAAATTTGATGATAAGATAGAAGGTAAAAATTTAATCGATGTTTTATTAGAGCCTACAAGAATTTATGTACGCGATTTTCTTACTTTAAAGCCTTATATCAATGCTTTAGCACACATCACAGGGGGTGGTTTAGTAGAAAATTTACCACGCGTTTTACCTCGTGGTATGGGAGCAACTATACGCAAACATCATCTTAAAACCCCTGAAATTTTCTATACCATAGGACAAGCTGTAGAAGAAAGTGAAATGTATAGAAGCTTTAATATGGGTGTAGGCTTAGTAATGGTTGTAGATCCTTCTAATGTAAGTAGGGTTTTAGAAAATTCAGATGCCTTTATTATCGGCGAAATTTGCATTAATGAAGGTATTGTTTTAGAGTGAAAAGAATTTATTTTTTTAAGATATTTTAAGAGTAAATTAAAAAAATAATAAGGAAAAGTGATGAAAAATATTGTCTTTCATTCGGATGGTTTTGGAGATTTATTAGTTTGTTTTAAGGCTTTGTATGCTATAAAGCAACTCTATCCAGAGTATAAATTATTTTTATTAACAAATGGATTAATGGAAAGTGATTTTTTAGAAAAAATTCCATTTATTGATGAAGTTTTGATTTATAAGGATGATTTTTTAGAAAAAATTCAAAGCAAAAATCCAGTAATTTTTATTACCACGCGAAGACAAGGTTTATATTTTAAAAAATTAAAATTTTTAAATGTTCAAAAATGTATAGTATTCCCTCATCTTATTAGTATAATTTCTAAAAATTTAACCACACCTTTACCATTTTTTAGAGCTAAAAAACATATGAGTGAAATTGTTTTAAAATTGGTTAGGATGATTAATACTAGGCATTTTGATAAAAATTTTAATCAAATTGATTTTTCTAAAATTAAAAATTTATTACCTTATGATGCAAGATTAAGTGATAATTTTTTTAAACAAATTGATACAAAATATGAAAAAATTATAGGTATTAATGCTTTTTCAAATAATAGCGAATATAGAGGATTTAATTTTTTTATAAAAGATTGGATAGGGCTTGCAAGGCAACTTTCTTTAAAATATCCTAAATTTTTATTTATACTTTTAAATTTTAGTACGAATTCTATTCAGTATAATATTGATCAGAATGCAAATTTGAAAGTTTTCTGTAATAATAAAAATATTGCTTCTTTGGTAAGTATTTCTCAAAAGCTAGATTTTTTAATTACTGTTGATACTGGAAATTTACATCTTTGTGATATTTTACAAATTCCTACTTTGGCTTTTACAAGTAGTCTTGCAGCTTATAGATTTGGAGGTGGAAGTTATGGAGGTAGATTTGATAAATTGATAGTAAAACCAGCTTGGCAAAAAGAATATAGAAAAATTTATGAAATTTTTACTAAAAAAGCAGAAAATAATTTAGAAAATTTATAGTTTTTATAAAATAATAAAT
>NZ_AINS01000020.1 GCF_000254135.1 Campylobacter coli LMG 9860 | reverse complement strand
TATTATTTATATATTATAATTACAAAGAGTAACTATTATTATCTAGTTATCTCTTTTTCAGGTTGTGTTTTTTCCATAGATTTAAAAGCTTTAAGCTTGTTATGAAAATCAATAAAATTTAATTGTTTTTTGACTTCATCAAGTCCTTTGTTTAAGAAGATATCATTAAAATCACTCACGCCTTGTCCTGCTTCTTGATCGCTGATTTTTGGAATGATAACTTTAATATCTGAAAATCTTTGCTGAATTTCTTTTGCAGTTTCCACGCCGACATTAGAAAGACCTTTCAATTCTCTTTTTTTATCATTATCTGCTATTAAAGTTATAGGAGTATTTTCAAATTTGTTTTTTAGGGTTTCAACAATTTTCGATAAATTTCCAGCATCAACACCCATTATCACAGGCTTATTAAGTGCCTTGTATATAGTTGCAGCAGTAGCAAAGCCTTCGCAAATATAAAATTCTTTTAAATTATGCAGTGTTTTAGCTCCTATTATATGAAAGCAACCTTGTTTTTTTGCAAGATATTCTACGCCTTGATCTTTTTCTTCTTGAGTTTTAATGACTCCTATGATCTTATCTCCATTTGGAAATATTCTTTGCACAGACCATAATTTTCCATTCTCGTCTTTTAAAGGAATAAGCAAAGAACCCATTTTATCCTGTTTAAGATAAAAGTTTTCATCAAAGCCTTTTTTCTTTAAATAAGCGTGATTAGAATTAGCCCATTTTGCATTATTATACTCATCTTCAAGTTTTAAAGCGGTTTTTTCTTGCAAAGTTAAAATCTCTTTTTCTCTAAGCTCTTGATCTTTTTTTATTTGCTCATGTAATTTTTGAGAATTTTTTATATTATTGCTTTGATTTTTTTCTATGGGCATTTTCCAATTTTCTTTAATGCCTGTTTTAAAATTTTGCACAAACCCTGCAGGATAATCGTCTAAAAAACCGCTATAGGCACCGCTTAATTCTCTACCTTTATCATTGGTAGTTTTTACTCTATGAATTTTACCATCCATGATAGGTAAGCCTTCAATAATTAAACCTTGATTTTCTAAAGCAGATTTAAAAGCTGTTAAGACTTCATTTTCATCAAATGAAAATTCTTTTTTTTGGTGTGGATAAAGCCATTGTGAGAAAATATTTTTATCTAAGGTTTTTGGAGCAAACCATTTTTTTTCTTTATCATCCCACATTGCCCCTAATGATTTTGCTTTTTCTTTGTCTTTAAATGGAACATAAAGATAAATTCTTTTTTGTGGCATTGCATATCCTTTTGATTTCTTTATCTTGATCGAGAATATGTTTTTTCATTGCTGATTTCTTTATTTGGTAAAATTTTATTTAGTTTTTTTTTGAAAAATTCATTCATTTTTTCTTTAAAAAATGATTTTTTATTAATTTGTTTTTTTTCAAATTTTTCTCTAGTTTCTGAATAAGAATTTGCAAATTCTGATATCATTACTCCTATATCTTTATTAGCTACTTCAGATAAATTTTTTAAAGCTTTAAAAGTTCCATCTAGCATTTCATCATATACTTTTGGTTTATAAGTTCCAAGTTGATTATTGAGATCTTTTTTTATTTCAGGATTTATATTTTCTTTAGATATTTTAGAACTACCAATATTAATTAAATGTTCGATACCTTTTTCAAAATTTTTATCACCAAGTCTTATATTTAATGGTATTTTTTCTTTATCAGTAATAATATCAAATTTAATATATTGATTTGAAAAATCTTTTTTTAATAAACTTTCTGCAATATCAAAAGTTTTTATTGTATTAAAAAATTTATTTACATCTTCACCTTCATAAGTTCCCTCTTGTATAGCTTCTTTATATTGCTCATTAAGTTCGCTTACATCTGTAACTTTTATCTTGTAATCTTTTTCCATTTTTATTCTCCTATGATAAGTTTTGTTTTATTGTTTTTTTGCAGTATCTATTTTATCGTTTCTATGATTAAAATCATATAAGTTATTTATTTTATATAAGATATTTTTAGTATTTTTGCAATCAAACTTTTCTACCAATAAATTAAATTCATTTTTAAAATCTTCATTTATTTCAAAATCTTTAAATAGTGCCGATGAAAGTTTTTTATATATACGCTCTTTATTTTCTTTTTCTTTTTGGCGTAATTTTTTTAATTTTTCATCATACTCACGCTTTAATTCTTCTATCAATTTGCTTTCTTTAAGCATAACATCTCCTTTATAATATTTATGTAAATGTATTATCGCAAAGTAGTCTTAATGTTTTATAAAGCTTAATAATGTAGAATAGCGATTAATTGAAATAATTTAATGATTGCAGGATAGCCTTTTATTTCTCAAAAAGTTACCTTTTTAAAAAATAAAAGGCAAAAACTCTGCGAGGCTCATTAAGGAAGTGCAAATGAATAAAAACAATAATTGCGTCATAAAAGTTAGCAAAGATGATAAAATAATTTTAGAATATATAAAATCAGAAACAAATGCATCATATAGTAAAATAATATCTATTTTATTAAAAAAGTTTAATTCTTGTGATACAGATGAGAAGAATAAAATCAATGATGAGATATCTAAAAATAAATTTTATACAAGTGATGAAAATAAAATAATCAAACTAAAACTTACAGAAAATGAAGTAAATATTTTAAAAGAAATCTCTAAAAATACAGGATTTTCAAGTATTACAAAACAAGCAAAATTTTTGCTATTAAACTCCATAAAAAATGAAAAACTTTTTACTAATATAGAAATAGATGAGTTTATAAAAACAAGAACAGAAATCAATGCAATAGGTAAAAATATATATCAATTATTGAAGATTCTTAGAAGTGGAAATTCTGTCAAAATAAATGAAAATAATTTAAATAAAACTATGGATAATATTAGAGATAAAATTGATATATTATCCGATCAGCTTGGGGCTATAATAGAAAAAAATAATGAAAGAATTTAATGTCGCGTAGTATAAGAATATTTGATGATGAAATAATTGCTAAAAAAGTTTTTACTAAAATAGAAAATGCTTCAAAGCTACCACTAAATTACATCAATAAAAATAGAGATAAATACACCAAAGATATAAAAACAGGTAAGCTTATTAGTAAAAATATGTTTAGAAAAAATACAGAAGTCGTTGTAAAAATTACTTCAGGTTCTAAAAATTCTCAAGCACTTTCAAAACATCTTGATTATATTTCTCGTGATGGAAATGTAGAATTGATTACAAACGATTTTGATAGATATGCGGGAGAAGATGAGATTTTAGAAGTTAAAAGAATTTTTAAAAATGAAGGATCTCCTATTCCATTATATAAGGAAGGTGCTAAAGAAAAAAGACATACCATTAATATGGTTTTTTCCATGAAAGAACATTCTACAACACCAAAAGAAAAATTACAACAAGCTGTAATTACTACTTTAAAAAGAATGTATCCAAATAATTTTTTTGTAGTTGCTTTTCATAATGATACTGATAATCCGCATTGCCATGTTTGCTTGAAAGTTGCGGATAAAAATGGCAAAAGAATTAATCCAAAAAAAGCAGATTTAGCAAATTTAAGAGCAGAATTTGCAAAAGCATTAAATGAGTTAGGAGTTGAAGCAAAGGCTACAAATAAAAAGCAAAGAGAAGTAGAAATAAATCAAGAATTTTCAGTTAAATTAAATGCAAATAATGAGATTAATCAAGCACCAAAAATAAAAATGCACTATTATCAAGTTATGGATTTCGGAGAAGCAAACTATCAATTTAGCACAGATAAAAATGCCAAAAAAAGTTATTATGTGAGTTATAAAACCAAAAAAGGAATAACTACAATTTGGGGACAAGATTTAGAAAGGGTTGTAAGAGAAAATAAAGTTTTAAGGGGTGAATATGCAAGATTTAAAATAGTAGGGCAAGAAGAATATGAGATAAAAAGAAAGGCAAAAATTAATAACAAGTGGCAAGAAGTTGTTAAAACACTTAAAAAACCTATTTGGGAAGTATCAGTAATAGGTAGAGAGAAAGATTTAAAACAGATCAACAAAGCCAAAACAACAAAAAAATATAAAATTATACAAGATAAAGGAGTGAATAATGAGAGAGATTATACAAAACAATATAGACAGAGAATCTTACAAGAGCTCGGTAATAAATCAACTATCCGAAGAGAAACTGCCCAAGAAAGAAACTCTATGCGAATATTGTCCAAACAGCCTGTGGTTCATAACACAAAACGAACTCAAATGCTTTTGCACATCAATGCACTCAATCAGTTACAGCAAGGAGAGCGAGGACGATCCGATAATATCTTGCGATGGACAAGTGCTAGGAATAATGAGATTAAAAGAGATGGATAAAATTATATAGGAGTAAGAAATAATGAGACAGGCATTTTATACAAGTAAATTTTATATCTCTAAAAAAAGCGAAAAAGAAGTTTGTTTTAAATTGAATTTTGAAATAGAGATAAGTGGAGGAGGTGAAAAAATTTATAAAGTTGAAATAAGAGCGTTTGTGGATTATCAATATTTAAAAAATGGAAATAATATTACTCCAAATATTCACAAAAATCAAAATGATTGGTGGTTAAGTTACGAGTGTGATAGGTGGAGTTTTCATTCTTCTATAGCAATTCGCGATGAATATCAATCTTTAGGCATAGGAACATTTTTAATTAATAAAATGCTAGAAATTGCTTTAAAGTATGTGCCAACAGCAAGACTTAGCGGAACATTAAGTGCTGTGGATGAAGAAATCTTGGAAAATCACATAAGAAGAGATAAGTTATATAAAAATTTGGGTTTTATATTTAATGAAGATAATACAGGATTTAGTATAGAGCAAATTGGTGATTTAAAGATAAGGAAAGATTTTGATTATATTCAAGAAGTTCATATTCTTAATATGTGTTATCAGCTAAGCAATTTACAGCACGAAAAAGAAGGCTGTATTCGACAATTAGAATCCCATAAAGACGATATGCGCAAATTAAATAAAGAGAATGCTGCTCTTCGCACAAGAAATAAATTTATACTTTGCTTTTGTATAGCATTAATTTTCTTAATTGTTTGTTTAATAAAATAAAAGCAAAAATTAATTGCCATTTTTATTTTTATTAATAAAAACAGACGAAAGGATGTCAATATGCTCCAACAAACCTTTTTTAATTTGAGTTTCTGGAATTCTCATTGGATCTAATTGAACAATAATTCCTTCTTTTCTGGCGTGCTTAACAGCAGGGATAAAATCACTATCTGCTGTGATTAAAATTATTTTTTCGGCGTGATGTTTATTTGCTAAAGTTGCAATATCAAGCCCTATTTTCATATCGACACCCTTTTGTTTAATGTCTAAAACGAAATCTTCGCTTGTAAGCTCACAAATGTCTATTTCTTTGCGTAGAATTTTTCTAAATTTATCATAATCTCTAAATTTCCATTGAAACGAATTTTCATCGATTTCACCTAATCTTACAGCAAAATAAGGTTGCTTTCTTAGGTGATTTAAAAGTTCGCTTCTAAATTTGTATGTTGTAGTTTTGCTTAAGTTCTTAGATTTATCAGTTTTTTCTATGGGAGGCATAGGAACATTTTTATCTAATGGTTCGCAATCGTAAATATAAACTCTATGCAAATAATCTTCATTTCTTCTAAGGGTTTCCCATACATAGTCTTTTAATCTCTTAGCCAATTCTTTAGCCTCCATTGTTTTAATACTCTTGTGAGTATTATATCTTTCAAGAAAAAAAGAGAGATCTACAAGAACTGCAGTCTTTTTAGGCTGAATAATTGAAAATTCCATATTTGGATTGCTTGAATTCATTGTTGCGTAGTCCTAATTTATTAAATTGGAAGCACAAAGAGTCGTCAATTTAAAAATATGATGCTAAAAAGACCCCTCTATGTGCTAATGATGGCGGAATTATATCATAAAAATATTAATGAGAGCTTTAGCTGGTTTAGATAAGCAATTCTCTGTCTTTCAAAATCTTATTGTGCTTATTTAAATCTTCTAAAATCTTTGCAGATTTTGGCACAAAATCACTTTTGTAATTTTTTTGCTTACTCATTTTTTCTATTTCATCCATGATAATGCGATTATCTTCTCTTAATGCCTCTAAATAGTCCTTTCTTTTGTATTTTGGAGTGTTATCCCCTGTAATGCTTTTTAGCTCCACAATTTCTTTTTCAAGATTTTCTATCTTATTTTTATTGAGTTGAGTAAATTTTTCTAAGTCATTATAAAAATTGTTTAATCTCTTTACAAAACCACCAAAATTTACATAACTTTCCAATTTAAAAAAAGTTTTTTCATCTCTTTTATAAATCAAATTTTCAGGCTCGATTATTGTTTTACCATCAGTAGTACTCACATAAAAATTAAGAGTGTTTAAATCTGTTCTTTCTCCGCTTATAAGCAGTCCTTTAAACTCTAAAACCTTATATTCTTTTTGATAGTCATCAGCTATTGTTTTAACAATCTTTTCAAAATTTCTTTCAAGTTCTGCTTGTCTGCTTTTGTTTAAATCGCTTGTATCATTTTTAAAGACAATGAAATCTTTTTCATCATCATTAATGTAATACTTTCCTTGAAAATGCTCGCTATTGTTTTCTTTAATGATTGAATTTAAAATTTCCATTTTAGCTATATCTTTTTTTAGTAGTTCAATCTTTGAAAGATTAGTTATAAGACTTTCTTCATTATTGTGTATTTGTCTTTTATAACCACTATAAAGCATTTCTTCTTGTCTTAGATCACTATTTAATTGCACCTGTAGTAAAATGAGTGGATTGCCTGTTGCTTCTGCTTTCATTTCTGCAGCATCAGCTGCACCACTTGTAACATCTTCTAAGGTTCTTACATCAGCACCAGCTTTTCTAAATTGTTCTATGGATCTTGCTTTGCTTTCAATGACTTGCCACATTCTAGCATCATAGGTTCTTTCAGTTGCATATCTAAACTCTTTTACTCTAAAGTTTTGTGGATCTCTCATAAAGAGTTCATTGCCTTGTCTTATAACCCTACCGCTTCTTTGTTCTAAATCGCTCGGACGCCAAGGGCAATCTAAATGGTGTAAGGCTACAATTCTTTTTTGCACATTTGTTCCAGCACCCATTTTTTGCGTTGATCCAATTAAAATTCTAGCTTTTCCTGAGTTCATATCTGCAAAAAGCTGTCCTTTTTGTAAGTCTGTTTTTGCATCGTGAATGAAACGAATTTCATTTTGTGGAATACCTTTTGCGACAAGTTTTTTTAAGATATCAGTATATACATCAAATTTTGCTTGTTCTGCTAAGAGTTCATCAAGGCTTTTGCTATTCTCTTCTTCTGTTTGTTCTATTGTTTCATTAATATTGACAAATTCTTCTTTATTTAAATTTGGTGTAGCAATATTGCCATTTAGAGCAACTTTTTGTGAGTGTTGTTTTGGAGTGGATAAATCACAAAATATTAATTGTGTGCCTTTATCATCATTCCAAGCATTATACTCATTAAAAACATTTTCAATAAGCTTATTAATTTTAGAATTTGCATAATCATCACAATGTGGATTAATAAGTCTAAAATCAAGTCCAGCTTTTCTAGCATCTGTGGTACAAGCAAGTAAGTTATTTCTAGTAATATCATCTTGTTGATGCTCCATTCTCCACACAATAGAGCCTTCATTCCATCTTCCATTTTCATCTTGAATGCCTATAAATTCTGCTATTTCTTTACTTCTAGGAGCAACGATATTAATAGGTTTGTCATTGTAAAGCTTTGGCACGAAATCTTTTTGATATTTCATAATATCATTATTTGTTACAATATCAGCCACACTTTTATACATGGTAGAAAGTTCAGGAACATTTTTGAATTTGTTAAATCTTGCAACGATTTTATAATTTATTCCAGAACTATCAAGCTCCCAAGCGTTTGTAACTTCTCCAAAAGTAGAAGCCCAAGAATCAAAAGCTTGTATCCCTTTTTCTTTTAAGATATTTGGTTGTATGTATCTTTGCAAAGTATAAAGCTCTGTAATTGAATTGCTTATAGGCGTTCCTGTTAAAAAATAGAGTTTTTTATTTTGCTCGTGAATATATTGTGTTTTAGAATAAAGATCATAGGCTTTTTGTGAGCCTTTTAAATTGCCAAGACCACTTATATCACCCATTGAAGTTGTAATGAGTAAATTTTTAAACTCATGTGCTTCATCAATAATTAATGCATCAATTCCTAATTCTGAAAAATCTATCGCTTTAGATTTTTTATGTGTAGTTTGCAAATCACTCAATTTCACCTTAAAATTTTCAATGCGTTTTTCTAAGTCTTTTACAGAATATCGCATAACATTATCATCGTTTCGTTTTTTTTCTAATGTTTGTTCTAAGATATTAATATCTTCTTCATATTGTTTTTTGATAACTTCATAAGGTGCGGGGATTAATTTAAATTGCGAGTGTGTCATAATGATGGCATCAAAATTATTTGTTGTAATTTTGGAAAAAAACTTTTCTCTATTATCTTTTTTTAAATCATCATTTGTAGCAACTAAAATGTTTGCATTTGTATAGGCGTGATAAAACTCATCATTCCATTGTCTTGCTAAATGATTAGGGACTACAATTAAGGGTTTATTTAAAAGCCCCATTCTTTTTTGCTCCATCACAGAGCAAATTGCCACTAAAGTTTTTCCAGCACCTACTTGATGATCAAAAATAATACTATTTTCTTGAATAGCCCTATATATAGCATTTTTTTGGTGTTTTTTGAGTTTGATATTGGCATTGAAATTTGGAAGTTCTAAATGCTCTCCATTGTATCGTGGTTCTATATTTGTATTAAACCTTTCATTATAGATATTTTCCAAATCTGTGCGTCTATCATAGTCTTTATAAATCCATTCTATAAATTCATTTTTTAAATTTTCTAATTTAGAATTAGCGATTGCAGTTTCTTTAGGATTTAATTCTCTGATTTCTTTTCCTGATGGATCTAGTTTTTTATCATAAATGCGAATAGGCTTTCTTAATAATCCATGCTCCAACAAATCAAAGCAACCTATTCTTTCTGTGGCATATTCTGAACGAATATAAGAACTTAAAGAATAGCCAAAACCTTTAAGACTCCATTCGCCTGTTTTTTCCATTAAAAATAAATCATAATCTTTAGGAGTAATTTGTAAGGTTTCTTCTATAAATTGTTTGTAATATTTTATAGGTATCCATGTTGTCCCTAAGCTTATTGAAATATCAACCGCTTTTAAATCTTTAGGCAAGACTTGTTCTAAGCTTTCTAAATTATTAACAAATTCATTAAAGCCATCTTCTACTAATTTTTTTACTTCTTTATGCTTTGCTTTAACATTGCCAGAAAGATATTTTTCAGCCAAAACATAATTTGCAGGATTTTTGTGATCTTTAAAGATTAATCTATCTTGCTCTAAAGATTTAAGGGTTTCTTCTAAAGGCTGATTTAAATTCGTTTCTAAAAATTTTAAATCAATTCTCCCATATTCATTGATACTAGCAATTAATGCTTCTTTTGGAGTCGAGATTTTAATTTCTTTTTGTGCATTTATAGTTCTTTTGAAAAAAATATCTGCTTTTGTCGCACTTGGTGCAATAGGATCTATACCTTCTTTTAAAGCTACACTTTTTGAAATACCACTGCTATAATTTTTTTCTAGTGCTAAAATTTTGTTTGCTTCTACATCTTCTCTAAAGGCTTTTTTATTTGCATCTCTATTTAAATATCCTTCTTTGGCTACAAATTCATCATAAAGCTTGTTTAGATATTTTCTTTGATTTTCTACTAAAAGATCGCTAGATTCATTTTTTTCATATTCAATAAGAGTGTTAAATTGATCTCTAAGAGCAATGAGTTTTTTAATCCTTCTTGTATCGTGTTCATTTAAAACAGGTTTTGAAAAGACTAACTCATCATCGCTTCTGATTTTCATGTAGATTTCATTATTGTATTCAAAATAATTTCCATCTTTTAACTTACTTAGAGTTTTGCTATATTTTTCGTATTCAGGCGATTCTCTATCAATCCTGTAATAAGATAGCTTGATTTTTGTTTCTTGATATTTATAAATGTTTTTAGGTAAGGTTTTTGTAAAATTTTCTAAAGCGATTTTTAAATCTCTTCCATCATCTAAGCATTCTAAACTATAACCATATTGAGAGCTTTTAATATTCATTTTTCCTAAGATATTTTGTGGATTATTTTTAAAATACTCATTTATTCTAAAGTCATTAAAAACATCAGGGTGCATACCTCTTTTTTCAGCTTCATCAAAACGATCGTCATAGTATTCTACGCTTTCTAGCCAAGATTTATCTATATTTAAATCTTTACCTTTTTTAAAAAAGATAATATCGGTAGTAACTTCTGTATTAGCTCGTTTTTTAAAAGCATTATTTGGCAATCTTACAGCACCTAAAAATGTTGCTTGTTCGGCTATAAAATTTCTTATTGTGCTATTTTTAGAATCTAAAAAATAACTTGATACTACAAAAGCAGCAATTCCATCTTCTTTTAAATTTTTAATTGCATTACCAATAAAATAATTATGCACACTCGTTTTATTAAGTGTCGGATCATTTAAATCCAAGATCTTTTTTTGACCAAAAGGCGGATTACCTATAAAAGCATCGTATGGCTTATCAAATAAATGGTGCTGAAATGCTTTATTATAAATTGTTTGATTTGGGTGCAAATGCTTTAATATATTTGCACTTATAGTATCAAGCTCTACGCAAGTAAAATGATATTTATCGCTATAATTTTTTGCATAAGACAAAAAAGAGCCTATACCTGCACTTGGCTCAAATATTTCTTTGGTGTGATCATCATTATTAAATCCTAGCTGATTAAGCCCTTGATAAATTGTATCGATAATAATTTTTGGAGTGTAAAAAGCATCTAAAGTTGAAGTTTTTGCCTTTTCATATTCTGCATAATCAAGTGTGCTAATAAGTTCTTTAAATTCTTTTTCCCATTCTTTATTCTGATGATCAAAAGCTTGAGGAATACCGCCCCATCCTGAAAATTTATTTAGAATTTCTTGTTCTTGTTTGGTAGCGTAGCGATTTTCTTGTTCAATAGTTTTTGAAAGTTTAATGGCTTGAAGGTTTTTTTGAAATCTATCTTTTAAAGAACCTAGATAGATTTCATCATCGCTTACAAAATCTAATTTTTGCCCAGATTTGAGGCTTCTTCTTTCATATCCATCATTTCTTGCTGCAGTTTCCAATACTGATTGTTGATTGTAGCTTCTTGCAGCATCTGTTCCTTGTCTTTCATCATCATTTCTTGAAATAAAGGAGAATAAATTTGGGGTTCTATCGCTATGTATTGATTGAGATTTATTTGCTCTTCTGCTAGTATCTCCATATCTGTTAGCCCCTGTTCTCTCTTCTTGTCTGCTTCTTTGCTCTCCAAGATTGCTAATTCCATTTGTGTTTGTGGCAATGCTAGTGTCATTAGATCTGACATTCCTAGATTCTTGATTGTGTTCGGATAAAACTCTGCCCATCTCTCTAGTATTATCAAGCTGTATTGTGGAATTTTCTTGTCTATCCACGCTTGGTGTATTTGATGAAATGCTAGTTCGTTCAATATTGTCTGTAACTTCTCTATGTTCGGATAATTCTCTATTTTGTTGCTCATTTTCTTCTCCTTGTGAAAATTCTAATTCGATTAGATCAAATAAACTTCGACCGCCATAATCTTTTTCATCTTCAATTTGTCTTTTTGTTTTTTTACTCATTTGTATCCTTGTAATTTTTGTTTTTTGCAAGGATATTTTAACATTTTTAACTATTAATATTTAAAGCTCGTGCCTCTTTTAAGATTAATTTTCTTATATAAGTACCATATTCACTTACTAAATCTAAATCCATTAATTTTTTCAAAATTTCCATTTCTTGTTCATTAAGTCTGCAAACTACTAAATTGTCTCTTCTTAGTTTTTGATCTATAGTTTTTCTTCCAGCCGATTTTTTATCAGCTTTCTTAAAAGTCTTTTGAGAGCTTGTTTCAGAGTTTAAAGCTTCTGCTATTGTAAAGGGTTTTTTTTCCATTATTATTTATCCTTTCTAATAAAATCTAAAAGTCTTTGATACTCATTGAAAAAATTTGTATAACTTAATCTTGAAAGATTGTTTTCATTATAAAGTTCAGTAAAAGAAGCTCCACTACTCATAGAATTTTCAATTATCTTTGAAAATTTAAAGAAAAAGAGATTTAAATCTGTAAAATTGCTTTCAAGAGTTTCACAAATTTGCCTTTTCTCTTTCTCATCTCTATAATCTGTAACCAAGATACAAACTCTATCATCATTACCTATTTCATTTAAAGTTTCCAATGTTCTAAGTAAAGAATTGTAATTACTCGTGCAAGGAATAATAATCTTATTACTTTCTTTAATAATATCTAATACCCCTTTTTCTACAAAACCACCAAAATCATAAACGCAATTATCTATTTTTTTTGGAGTTGGTAAAATTTTTGCTTTTTCAGGATAAATCTTTTCTATAATAGAATTATCATTGCTTTGTAAAAAATATTCTAAATCTTTAGCAATTGAAAAAGCAAAAGGAGTTTTTCCAACACCACCTTTTTTATTTACAACAGATATTATCATAAAAAACCTTTTTTATATTTTTGTATAATATTATATACTAATATTTATTAATAAGAACTAAAAATAAATATTAGTTATTTTCGATTTAATATTTTCATAAACATCTTTTTCAATTTCTCTATCTTCTTCATGATTAATCGCAACTTTATACCATTCTTGGTAGCATTTTTCGCAATAGCAACTTAATAAAACGCAGATCATAAATCCATCATTGCTTAAAATTTTATTACAACTGTCGCAAATGCCATAACCTCCAATTTTTAAAATTTCTTGTTTGTTTAGTCTTAAGATTTTAAATTCTTTATTATTATCTATCTCTAGCATTTTATTACTCTCCTATCTTTTTCAAGATTA
>NZ_AINS01000021.1 GCF_000254135.1 Campylobacter coli LMG 9860 | reverse complement strand
GAACTTATCTCTCAAATCAAAGACTATGCTAATATAGCAGATGCTAGTTATGCAATGCTTGATTTGAAAAATAAAGAAAACAATCATGCTAGAATTTAGCAAATTCAAAGAAGTGAAATTTTTCATCAAAATTAAAAAATAAAATTTTACTTTGTGAAAGAAAATTTTCATAAGTCTTAAGATTTTTATCTTTGATGTATTTTAATAATTCTTCAAAACCAAAATCAATCAAGGCTTGGTTTTGTTTTTTTAGAGCTAAGAGTTTAAAATCATGTTCTTTTATAAGCTGTTGAATTTGATTAAAATTGACATTGTAGGTTAAATCGCTTTTACTAAAAAAATCTTTTAAAGTGATTTCAAAAGGATTAAAAACTTCATGTTTTTGATAAATTCTAATGCTAAATTGTTGGGGATTAAACACGCCATAATCAAAACTTGCAAAGATAAATTTTTTAGAAGCTTTATCCAAATCTTTAAAAAATTCTTCCAATTCTAGGCTTAATTCGCCTTTTTTTAAATTTAAAATTTCGCATTTTTCTTTTAATTTAGCCTCCATAGGCTCAAAAACAAGTTTAAAATCTTTAATAAAGGCCATTTTATCATCATCTATCAATTCACAAGTAAAACTATCAAAAAGCTCATTGCAAAAGAAAAAGGCATTTTCAAAATGACATTCTTTTAAGCTTCTCTTATGTGTAAATTCCACGCCTTCTAAGGTCTTTTTTTGCAAATTTCTTAATTTTTCATGAGGCTCTATGATAAAAAAAGAAAGCTTGGAAAAAATTTCAGGCCTAAATTCAAGCAAAGCGGCTAAAAAATCTCTACTCAAATAGCCCTCATTGGCTCCTATTTCTACAAGTTCTAAGGGAAGTTTTAAGACTTTTTTATCTATAAGATCTAAAAAATGCTTTGCTAAAAGAGTGCCAAAAAGATTTCCCACGCTTACTGCGGTAAAAAAATCTCCATTTTTGCCTATACTAACAGCGTTTTTATAATAACTTTCATGCAGCCAAGCGTGAAAAAATTCACTAAATTTCATTGAAAAAGTGTATTAAATTTAGAGATAAAGTCCAAAGGATCTACTTGTTTACCTCCAGCTAAAATACCAAAATGTAAGTGTGGTCCACTAACCCTTCCTGTAGCTCCACTTAGCCCCAAAAAATCACCTTTTTTAACCTTTTGTCCTACCTTAACTTCGATTTTAGAAAGATGATAATACTGCGAGTAAATGCCAAAACCATGATCAATGACTACTGATTTTCCTGCAAAATAGCGATCTTTTGCTATTTTTACTACACCTGAATTAGCCGCATAGATGGGGGTTCCTACAGCGGCTCTAAAGTCTGTTCCGCTATGATAGCTTGCAACTTTTTCATTAAAGGTTCTTGCTTTGCCAAAATCACTCGTAATAAAAGAATTTAAAGGCGTATTAAAAGAGCCATCAAATAAAGCTTTTGGAGTATAAGAACTATAAATTGCATTAGCTTCTTTAAATTCTTTAGCAATGCGTTCTTTAACAGCTTTAGGTGGAAAAACTTTTTTATTCTCTACGCTTAATTTTTCACTTTTGTAATTGCCTTCCAAAGTTTTTATAAAAATTTCTTCTTTTTTGTTTTTATAAAGAGCGGTAAGCTTAGTATTTTGAGGAGGATTTTTATAAGGCAGTGAAAATATAGCTAAAATTTTCTCTTGATTTTTAGGATGTGGAAAGGTAGCTAAAATTTTATCTTCGTTTTTCAAAGAAATAAAATCTTTTTTATCCAGTTCCAAAAATAAAGCTTGTCCTTTGATAAGCTCGAAATTTTGAGCTCCAAAGAGCCAAAGAGCAAGACTTAAAAAAAGAAAAAAAGCTTTCATAGGCTTAGCTCTTTAAGATCGGCAATTTTTAGAAATTCTTCGTAAATTTCATAGATAAGTGCTTGGCGATTATTTTTAAGTTTTTCATCTTTGGCATTGATCATTACTTTATCAAAAAATTCGTCTATAAAAGGTTTAAGTGAGAAGAGATTTTCAAGTTTTTCTTGTAAAGAGTGTGCTTGAATTTTTTCCTTAAAGGCTTTATAAAGTTTATTTTCTGCTTCTTCAGCAAAAAGGCTTTCATCGACTTTGTGCGAAGTTTTATTAGCGATATTGGCCAGTCTTTTAAAGGTAGTGAAATTTTCTTGAAAATTAGCTTTTTTGCTTAATTCTATAAGGGCTTTTACGCTTTGATTGATGTGGATAAGATCTGTGCTTTTAGAGCTTAAAACCGCTTTGATAAAAGAAGCATTAACGCTATAAAAGGTATAAAGTCTTTCAAAAATAAAATCTTTTAAAATTTGCATATCAAAGTTTTTATAATGGCTTGCTAGTTTTTCTAGTAGTGCTTGAATGTCAAATTCTTTGTTTAAATTTAGGGCAATTTTGATTATCCCATTAGCAGCACGCCTTAAGGCGTAAGGATCTTTTGTACCGCTTGGAATTTTACCTATGCTAAAAAGTCCTATGAGGGTATCAAGCTTGTTTGCAAGGGCAACTATGCTTGAAAATTCAGTGCTAGGAAGTGGAGCTTGTTCGGAATTTGGTAGGTATTGCTCCTTTATAGCAAGACAAATTTCATAATCTAGACCCATTTTTTGTGCATAATAGCTTCCCATAATGCCTTGCAAATCTGTAAATTCATAAACCATTTGCGTTGCTAAGTCAGCTTTTGCGTATTTGATCGCAGTGCTTATATTTGCGATTTTATCATTGTTTAGCATTTGACATAAAACTTCAGCGATTTTTATCTCTCTTAGACTTTTATCTTGCATTGTTCCTAAGCCTTCAAGATAAGTCATTTTAGCGAGTTTTTCAGGATTTAAGCCACTTTGCAAATCGTTTTGATAGAAAAACATTGCATCACTAAGTCTTGCGCGCAAAACTCTTTCGTTACCGTGAATGATTTTTGAGTAATCCTCGCACACTGCATTGCTTACAACGATAAAATGATTACTTAAACCTTTTTCATTAAAGACTGCAAAATAGCGTTGATTTTCTCTCATGGAAGTAATGATAACTTCGCTAGGAATTTGAAGATATTCTTCTTCAAAACTTCCTAAAAGTGCATTAGGGTATTCTGTGATAGCAATAACTTCAGCCAAAAGCTCCTCATCTTCGCCTATTTGGATATTGTTTTGGCTTTCTAGGAGTTTAAATTGCTTGAGTATTCTCTCTTTTCTTTGGAGTGGATCTAAGATAATGTAATTTTTTTCTAAAAGGCTAAAATATTCTTTTGCGTTATTAAATTCTTGCAAGTCATAGCTTACACTTCTGTGTATAAAAGTTTTTTTAGCACTCTTAACACCATAGCTTTCAAATTCGACTAAATTATCATCTAGGATGCAAACTATAGAGCGGATTGCACGGATAAATTCAAAAGAATTCGCACCCCAACGCATGCTTTTACCAAAGTTAAGACTTTTTAAAAATTGATGAATCATCTCTCCTAAAACTTCTTGGCTTTGCAAACCTTTAATGGCTTTTTGATGATACAAGACTTCTTTACCTTTGATCTCTTTAAAAGAAAGCTCATTTTCGCTAATGCCTGCTTTTTGTAAAAAGCTTTGTCCTGCGGCTGATAATTGACCATCCTTATAAGCGACATTTTTAGGTGCACCTATAAATTCAGCAAAGCTATCTTCTTGTTTGCTTGCGAAATTTTCATGAAAAATCACCAAGCGACGCGGAGTGTAGTAAAATTTAAAATCACTCACCAAGCGATAATCTTCTAAAACATCTTTCCATTTTTTTTCTATATTGGCTAATTCTTTTAGTAAAGGAATAGCGGGTAGTTCTTCTGTTCCGATTTCTATTAATAATTCACTCATATGTACTCTTTTAAAAATTTATTTTATTTTAACTCAATTTTCATTAAAAAACTTATAAATACTTCTCTAAAAAGTTTTTAAGTTCGTTTGCATTGCTAAATTCATTTTCTTGTAAATCCTTTTGATACCATTTCGCATGAAAATAAGGCACATTAGCATTTTTCGCACATTCTCTATCTTTTTGACTATCGCCTATAAAAACACTTATTTTGTGGGGCGCTTCAGACTTTAAAAGATCTAGCATCATAGGATGGGGTTTGGGTTCTATACCAAGACTTACACCTAAAATTTTATCAAAATAAGGAATGATTTCATGTTTTTTAAGTATGCTAGAAAGCGAGCTTTGAGGCGCATTAGTGGCGATAGCTAAAAAACAATTTTGCTCTTTTAAAAATTCCAATATTTCTTTAACCCCTTCAAATAAAACCACGCTTTGCTCATAGTGTTTGATGAAATATTTTTCAAAACCATCTTTAAAGCTAGAATGATGGAAATTATCTATACTATAAAGCTCTTTTGCCCAGTCTACATTTGGAGTATTGATGGTTTGCATGATTTTCTCCCTAGAAAGTGGGCTTAAATTTAGTTCATTTCTTATCTCATTGACAGCACAAGATATAGCATTTGCACTGTCGATTAAGGTGCCATCCATATCAAAAAATACATTAATCATAATAATCCTTCAAATAAGTTTTATGTTTTTCTTTCTTTTCACCTTTTTTAAGTTTATCTAAAGCATTTGCAAGGCTTAGAAGTTCTTCTTTTTGTTTTGAAAAATCAAGGCAATGATTTACAAAATTTTCTAAGCTTTTATTATAGCTTGAATTTAAATTTACCGCCTCGCATTTTTCAACTATTTTTTTATTTTTTTCCATTCTTTCTTGAAATTTCTCTTTATCAAAATTTTCTTTTTTTAAAGCCGAAATAGCTGCATTTGCAAATTTTTCCAAGGCTCTTAAATATTTAACCCTTAGAGTTTTTTCATCTATTTTTGCCAATACCATCCTTTAAGTATTTTTGTGAATTCTGCATTCTAGAGCCTCTTGGACTAAATTTCTTGCGATGACTTTTTCAGATCTTACAATGCGTATGTTTTCATCGATACTTGAAAAAAGTATCTTTTCAAGACTACCATTAACATGGATAATTGTATCAATAGGCTTTGGATAAGAAGCTAAAACCTGACAAATCATTTCGAGTTTGGCTTCGTTGGTTATGGTTACGATTGCTACTGCGCATTCTGTTATATTGGCTATCTTGAGTGTTTCTTCTTGGGCAGCATTGGCAAAAACGACATTTTCACCCCGACTTATGCCAAGTTCTACCAAATTTAAATCACTTTCTAAAACCAAATAAGGAACACCAGTATTTTTGATTTTTTGCACTATCTCTTGTCCTAAGCGTCCGTATCCAAAGATTACAAGATGATTTTTTAGGGTGCTGTGAGTGCTTTGCTGAACAACATTAGTGTTTAAAGTCATATCTTCTACTACATTGGCTATTTTTCTTATATTGTTTAATACAAAAGGGGTGATAATCATAGTTACAATAGAAACAACAATTAAAATTTGAGCAGTTTCAACATCTAGCATACTTTTTGCTTGCAAGAGCGAGAAGATTGCCAAAGCAAATTCTCCAACTTGAGCGATAGAAAAAGCAGTTTTTAAAGCCACTCTTTTTTTGGTATATAAAAATAAAAAACCACATACTATGCCAAATTTTAAACCCATTATAAGTAAGGTTAAGACACAGATAATAAACCAATTTTGTGCTACGATATGAAGCTGAATTTGCATTCCTACGGTTATAAAAAATAAGCCTAAGAGTAAATCTCTAAAAGGGATTAAGTCTGCTTCGATTTTATGTTTATATTTAGTTTCTGCTATCAAGGCTCCTGCGATAAAAGCTCCTAAAGAATAAGAAAAACCAAAATAATTTGCCAAAAAGCTTGCCCCAATCACCATAAAGAGTATAGTACTGATAAAAATTTCTTGCGAGGAAGCGCGTATAATCAGTCTAAATATCCTATCGACTAAGTATTTACCTATAAAGAAAAGTAAAGCGATTAAGATAACTGCTGAAAGAAGAGTTGTAAGGAGTAATTGTCCTATGTTTTGATTATTTGAAGAGAAAATATCCACAAGCAATAACAAAGGAATCACAGCTATGTCTTGAAAAAGTAAAATCCCTAAGGCTTTTCTTCCGTATTGCTCATTAATATCGCCATTATCATTTAAAATTTTAAGCACCACTGCGGTTGAAGAAAGAGCTAGAGCAAAACCTACTATGGTTGCGCTTTTATCACCAAGTCCTAAAATTCCTATAGCTAGCAACATAAAAACAAAGCCGCAAGTAAGCATTTGTAAAGAGCCATTTAAAAATACCTCTTGTTTCATGGCTATTAAATGCTTAAAAGAAAATTCAAGCCCTATAGTAAACATTAAAAATACTATACCAAATTCAGCAATATGTGTAATCTCACCCTTGCCACTTAGATGATAAATTTTAGAAATAATCTCTCCTGTAGCAATGTAACCGATAATAGTAGGAATTTCAAATTTCTTGAAAATAACATTAAGAACGATAGCTAGAGCAGCTGTAATTAAAAAAATTTCTAAAAAATTATCCATCTATTTTTTTTCATAAAAAATTAAATCAAAACTATTTCTATGTTTTACAACTGCTTTTGAGCTTGCATTTGGATTTTGTTGTTTGCTAAGCTCTAAGCGTAGCTCATCGATTAAATTTTCAAATTCATGAAGTTGATTTTTAAGCTTTAAAATCACATCTACTCCTGCCAAATTTACCCCCATATCGCGCGTTAAACGCAAGATAAGCTTGATACGATCGATATCCCTTTGAGAATAGAGCCTTATTTTTCCATCAGTTCTACTAGGTTCTATCAAACCTTCTCTTTCATATTGTCTTAGGGTTTGTGGATGTATGCTTAATACTTTTGCTACGACACTTATTAAATATACGGGTTCATTATAATGGTGTTCCATGACTTTACTCCTTTTTTTTATGATAGTTTTTCTTTTAGCATTTCGATTAATTTCTCATCTAAGGTTTCAGTGTTTGGTAAAACAACATTTAATACCAAATACATATCTCCATAGATGTCACTTTTGCGATTTTGCACCCCATAGCCTTTAAGGCGAATTTTTTGTCCGTTTTTAGAATTTGCAGGTATGGTTATGGTGGCTTCTTTTTTGTTTTCCTTAAGAGTATTAACGGTGACTTTTCCACCAAATAGGGCAGTTTTTAAAGAGATATCAACTTTTTGATATAAATCATCATCTTCTCTTTGATATATTTCACTTTCTCCTAATTTAACTTTAACAATCAAATCCCCGCGTGTTCCATTGCGGCCATTTTTACCCTTGTTACGAATTCTAAGTTTTTCTCCTTGTTTGATCCCATGTGGAATCTTAAATTTGATCGTTTCTCCTTGAAGATTAAAGCTATATTCTCCACCTACCACTGCTTTTTCAAAAGGAATGCTAAGTTCTATAGTAGAATCCAAATCCTCTTCTTCAAATCCGCCAAAACCTCCAAAGCCGGTGTTAAAGCCTTTTGATGAAAAACCATTAAAACGACTTCCTCTAGAAGAGCCTCCACCAAAGCCTCCACCAAAGAGATCTTTTAAGATATCATCTAAATTGACCCCACCTGTATTTTTTGAGAAATCGTGAAAACTTTGTCCTCCAAACATGGAGTCTCCGTATTGATCGTATTGTGCGCGTTTTTTTTCATCACTTAAAATTTCATAAGCGGCATTGATTTCTTTAAATTTTTCTTCAGCGCCTTTTTCTTTATTGATATCAGGATGATATTGTCTTGCTAAACGACGATAGGCTTTTTTTATTTCATCTGCGCTAGCATTTTTAGATACTCCAAGTGTTTCATATAAGCTATTCATGTTATTCCTTAAAAAATATATAATTGTTTTATTTAATAGAAATTATATCAAAAACTTTAGCCTAAGTCAATCAAGTTTTATAAATTTTTATCACTCAAGCTTTCATTTACAATTTTGTAAATTTTCGGTTTTATACTTATGAAATGCGTAAAATATTTTACAAATTATATGTTTTAAGAATAATATAAATAAAAAAGGAAACAAAATGAAAAAGCTTATTTTATCATTGAGTTTAGCAAGTGCTTTATTTGCTGCAAATATCAATTTTAATGAAACAAGTATAACAAGCAATCGTGTCAATCCTGCGGCTGGAGATGTAGTTCTTTCTTATCATAATTCGATAAGAGATGCTAAAAAATCTGTTGTAAATATCTCTACTTCAAAAACCATTACAAGAGCCAATCGTCCAAGTCCTTTAGATGATTTTTTTAACGACCCTTATTTTAAACAATTTTTTGATTTTGATTTTCCACAAAGAAGAGGAGGAAATGATAAAGAAGTGGTAAGCTCTTTGGGCTCGGGTGTGATTATTTCGCAAGATGGTTATATCGTTACAAACAACCATGTAGTAGATGATGCAGATACTATCAGTGTAAGTTTGCCAGGCAGTGATACAGAATATAAAGCCAAGCTTATAGGCAAGGATCCAAAGACGGATTTAGCAGTGATTAAAATAGAAGCAAACAATCTTTGGGCTATTACTTTTACAAATTCAGATGATTTAATGGAAGGAGATGTTGTTTTTGCCTTAGGAAATCCTTTTGGTGTTGGATTTAGTGTTACAAGCGGGATAATTTCTGCTTTAAATAAAGACAATATAGGCTTAAACCAATATGAAAATTTCATCCAAACAGATGCTTCAATCAATCCTGGAAATTCAGGCGGCGCTTTAGTCGATAGTCGCGGATTTTTAGTAGGAATAAATTCAGCCATTCTTTCTCGTGGGGGTGGAAATAATGGCATCGGCTTTGCAATACCTTCGAATATGGTGAAAGATATAGCTAAAAAGCTTATTGAAAAGGGTAGGATTGATAGAGGATTTTTGGGTGTAACTATTTCTGCTTTACAGGGTGATACTAAAAAAGCTTATAAAAATCAAGATGGTGCTTTAATTACCGATATACAAAAGGGTTCAAGTGCTGATGAAGCAGGACTTAAGCGTGGGGACTTGGTAACTAAGGTAAATGATAAAGTGATTAAAAGTCCAAGCGATCTTAAAAACTATATAGGCACTTTAGAGATAGGTCAAAAAATTTCACTCAATTTTGAAAGAGATGGGGAAAATAAAAGGGTTGATTTTATCCTTAAAGGAGAAAAAGAAAATCCTAAAGCCGTTCAAAATGATTTGATCGAGGGTATGACTTTAAGAAATTTAGATCCAAGATTTAAAGAGCGTTTGCAAATTCCAAAAGATGTAAATGGGGTTTTTGTAGAAAGTGTTAAAGATAAGAGCAGGGCTAAGGATTCAGGATTTAAAGAGGGTGATATCATTATAGGCGTAGGACAAAGTGAAATTAAAAATTTAAAAGATTTAGAACAAGCCTTAAGACAAGTGAAGAAAAAAGAATTTACTAAAATTTGGGTTTATCGTAATGGTTTTGCAACTTTGTTGATACTTAAATAATTTTTATGAAAGGGTTTCCCTTTCGTTATATAATTTAGTTTAGAATTTAAAAACTAAGATTAAATACAGTAAAAGGAATGCAATGACAAATATCCTTATGATAGAAGATGATTTAGAGCTTGCTGAAATTACGGCTGAGTATTTAGAAAAATTTGATATGAAAGTTGATATCGCACACGAGCCTTATATAGGTCTTTCAAAACTTGCTTTAAAAGAATATCAGCTTATAATTTTGGATCTTTCCTTGCCAGGACTTGATGGACTTGAAGTGTGTGAGGAAATTCGTAAAAAGTATGATACGCCTATTATTATCTCAAGCGCTAGACATGATATTACAGATAAGGTTAATGCTTTAGAATTGGGCGCGGATGATTATTTGCCAAAGCCTTATAATCCTAAAGAACTTCAAGCGCGCATTAAAAGCCATTTAAGACGCATTTCAAATACAAAAAGCGCCATAGCAAAAAGCGTTAAAGATCTTGTTTATGATCAATACAAGCATATCATCACAATGAAAGGACAAGAGCTGACTTTAACTAATGCGGAATTTGACATTTTAAGCTATTTGATCAAAAAAGAAGGCGGTGTTGTCAGTCGCGAAGAGCTTGTTTATAATTGTTCTTCAATCAGTGAAGACTCAAGCAATAAAAGCATCGATGTAATCATCAGCCGTATTCGTCAAAAAATGGGTGATGATCCAAAAACTCCAAAATATATCCATTCTATCAGAGGTATAGGCTATAAGCTGACTCAATGAATCGTTCATCTATTTTTTATACCATAACTTTTATTTTTATTTTTGCTGGTGTCAGTGTTATTCTTGGGTTTTTGTGGCTTATAGAATACGATCAGCAAAATTATACTAGAGAATTAAATACCAAATATTCTTTAATAGCCAACGCAAGGCTTTTAAATTTTGCAGGGATAATTAGCGAAAGAGAATTTGAAGAACAAACGAAAAATTACAATAAAATGGAGCCTATCTTAGAGGTTAGACAAATTCGTAGAATTCTTTTTGGCGGGGAAGTGTTAGCTAGAGTCGAGGTCAATAATGGCTTGATCGAAATCATCTCTTATGATAGACAAGTGTATTTAAATATCATTTTTGATGGCAAGGTAAATCTTTACAAAGATCAAGACTATCAAACCTATAGATATTTTATCATTAAAGCCATAGCTGTAGCCGTGATTTGTATACTTGTGTTGCTCTATATTTATATATTTAAAAAACTGAAGCCTTTAAAAGCTTTAAAGAAGCAAATTGATAAATTTGCACAAGGAAAGCTTAATGATATAGAAGATGTAAGCACGGGGGTGGATGAAATTTCTCAAGTAAGTGAGGCTTTTTATCAAGCGATCGTTCAAATTCGTAAGCTCAATCAATCACGCCAATTTTTCTTAAGAAATATGATGCACGAGCTTAAAACCCCGATTACCAAAGGGCTTATAACTCTTGAAATGCTAGAGGATAATAAATACAAAGAAAGATTAGAAAGTATATTTAACCGTCTTGAAATTCTTATCAATGAATTTGCGGCCATAGAGCAGATTACTTCAGGAGCAGCATTTATCAACCGCAAAAAATACAATATTTTAGATGTTTTGGATGAAGCCAAAGAAATTGCTATGCGAGATGATAATAACATACGCATTTTTATGGATGAAAGCTTTTTTGTAAATGTAGATTTCAAGCTTTTTACCACTGCGATTAAAAATATGATTGATAATGGTATTAAGCATTCTGAAAATGGCTTTATACAAATCGATATAATGGATGATTATATTTGTTTTAAAAATAGAGGTCCTGAATTAAATAACACTTTAGAGTATTATACTCAAGCTTTTACCCAAGGAGGCTCGAAGCAAAAATCAAGCTTTGGACTTGGACTTTACATAGTCAATACTATTTTAGAATCTCATGGAATGAAGCTTGATTATGATTATGAAGAGGGTGTAAATTTATTTTATTTTAGAAATTTAAAGAGTATTATCGTTAAAGAATAAAATATTTTTTGCATTTTTTTAAAAAAATGCTTGACAAAGTTTTAAAAATCAAATATAATTACATTTTACTTTTTAAGATATTCCGGATTAGCTCAGCGGTAGAGTAGTCGGCTGTTAACCGATTGGTCGTAGGTTCGAATCCTACATCCGGAGCCACTTCTAACTCTCTATAAAATCATATTTTATTTTTTAATAAATCCAAATATTAAGTTATGGAATTAAGTATATTTTATCATACCAAAACCCAATGTTATAATCATATCAGTTTTTTAATTTATTTTTTATCTTTTAAATAGCAAATTTTGATATAAATTCTTAGTATTTGAAATATGAAATTTATTTATTTTATGTTTGTATTTTCATTATGGAGCATGGTGTAAATTTTTGCGTGTGATGCTTGAATTATAAGCATTATAAAATACTTAAATTTTAAGATATTATAGAATTTTAAATATAAAGATATTATTTAAGAGTAATTTTATATTAAAATTTCACTCAGAACATCTCATTTTTATTTTTTTAATAAAACAATAAGTATAATCCGAACCATAAAAAAGAAGGGGAATATAATGTTAAAAAGTCTTGATCGTATATTGTGTATTAAAAAAAAAGGGGGGGGGGATGAACATAACTAATCTTTTAAACATAAAACATTTTTTAAATACTTCATCATACTTTACTAATCATCTTAGCAAATCTTTAAGAGTTATTGTAAATATTTCTGTAATTACAAGTTTGGTTTTAGCTCAAAGCTTAACAGCATCAAATTTACCTAGCGGAGGTAAGTTTATCAATGGAACTGGAAGTATTGCTACAAATGGCAATATAATGAATATCACAGGAGATAAAACACACAATGTGATTGCTTGGGGCGGTGGATTTAATATCGGAAAAGACAATACTGTTAATTTCACTACAAATGGCAAAAACTATTTAAATCTAGATTATACCAACAAAGCTTCTCAAATTCTAGGAACTTTAAATGGTGGAACTAACAATGTTTATATTGTAAATCCTAGTGGGGTATTAGTAGGCGAAGGAGCTACAATCAATGCCAATAAATTTGGAGTTTCTACAATTCCAATGGGTATAGATGCAATCAATACTTTTTCAGTTGATGATTCTTTTTCTCCAGTTTTTAATGCCAATAAAGGCGATGTGGTTAATATGGGAACTATTAAAGCCAATGAAATTGTTTTAGTAGGAAACAAGGTAGAAAATATAAAAGGAACACTTCAAGCAGATAAAGTAGATATCAAGGGAGATAAGGTTTATTTAGAAGATTTTGGAATCAACTCTACTCATTTAAAAGCAGAAATTGGGAGTGAAGGCTTTTTTAAATATGAGGTAAAAGATGTATATGATGCCTATAAAGATGATTCAAATTTAGTTGATAATTATGAGTTTACTGGTACTGCTACTACTAATGGAAATTTTAAAGAATACCTTTACATTGGATCTCAAAGTGCAAGCAATGAAGAGATGATTAATTCTTGGAAAGGATTTGCAAAATTAGTCAATGAGGGGATATTTGGAGAATTAAAATTTAAAGATGTATATTTAGGCAAAGATATTGATTTTGCAGGTGCTAGTACAATCAATCCTGTGGGGTTTGGTAATGGTTTTGTAGGTAATTTTTATGGTAATAACCATACACTTTCTAATATACAAATTGATGTTGCTGATAAAACTTATGTAGGATTATTTGGTTATATTAAGGGTGGGAGTGTGCAAAATTTAACTATTGATGGATTGCAATTTCCCAAATATGCCTTTTCTTATAAATACCTAGGAGGACTTGCAGGGCATATAGAAAATGGAACTTTTTCTAATATTGCTTTAGATACCATAGAAGGCTTTAATAGCGAAAATAGTTCTTCTGGTGGTTTCGCAGGAGAGATAAATTCTGGGACTTTTAATAATATCAGTTTAAAAAATCTAGGCAACATTGGAGTTGCGAAATATGCAGGTGGCTTTGCTGGTCAAATTAACGGCGGAGATTTTTCAAGTATTATTTTAAGTAATATAGAAAGTATTTATGGTAAGAATAATGGTGGGGGTTTTGTAGGATATACAACGGGCAATACAACTTTTGATGGTATCGGTTTAAAAGATATAAGATTTATTAAATCTGGAGCTTTTACAGGTGGTTTTGCGGGAATGACACAAGGCAATGTGATATTTGAGAATATTGTTCTAAATGATTTAGAAGAGATTAGTGGTAGTCATGCAGGTGGCTTTGTGGGAGGTGTTCTTAATAATGAGAATGGTATAGCGAGCTTATCAAATATCGTTTTAAACAATATTGAAAGTATTAAAGGTATTGGTTTTATAGGTGGCTTTGCCGGATGGATAAATGATGGAACTTTTAACAACATCATTTTAAATAATATAGAAAAAATCAGTGTTAGCGCTACACATAAATATATCTTTACAGGTGGCTTTACAGGATATGCAGGCGCTGGAACTTATAAAAATATTATTTTAAATAACATAGGAGAAATTAGCGCCAATGGTACCGCTAGTCTGGATGAAAAATCTATTTATGCAGGTGGATTTGCGGGGAGAATAAAAAGTGATGGTATAAATTTTTCAAATATTGTTTTAAACGACATAGATAAAATTAGTGCTAGTATTGCTGCAGGTGGATTTGTTGGAAATATAGAGAATGGTAGTAACATTGCCAATTCTAATATTTACTTCTATGGGTTATTAAATTCATCGTCGAACAAGAATTATATTACCCACAATGAAAATATCCTAAATCTATCAAATACAACTGATTTTCAAACTTTTATTAATCAAAGCAAAATTGCAGGTTTGGAGTATCTTACAAATACTTCCACTAGCAACTCCCATCTTCATATGATAAATGGTGGTAAAATAGGAAATGAGAAATCCAAAATCACCTTCGATAAGGATAATTTTACTTACAATACTCCAAAAATATCAGAGGTAGATCCCGACGGATCAGGATCAAGCTCTTCACCTACAGCTCCAAACGAAGGAGAGCTTTCAAGTATTACTCTTGAACAGAGTGATTTTGAAGATGAAATTTTAAAAACCATCATCGATGAAATTTTAAATGAGGATTATGTGTTAAATATAGATTCTATCGATTTTAACAAATTCAATGAAGGTGATGTGGCTATTCTTTTATATCTATTAAAAAATACAAGCGATAAAAAGCTAAAAGAATCTTTAAAACAATCCTTAGAATTCTATACTGAATTTAACAAAGGAGGATTAAAAACAGAATTTGAAAAATGGTATGGAAGTGATGAAAGTACTTACAAAACCTCTATGGGTAAATACAATTATATCATTGAGAGTCTTGCCAATCTAAAAGAGTATGTAAACACTACTTTAAAACCTGAATTAGAAAGTATTAAAAACAATCTCAATCGATTGGAATTTTTAAAAGCTGAAATAAAAAGATTAGAAAGAGTCTATCAAAAAGCTATGCAAAATGATTTACTTCCTTATGATCAGTTAGAAGTTGTCTATAAAAACACACAAGAAAAAATCGATGCTTACTATGCTGAAGCACAGGGTTTATTGGATATTCTTAAAAACAAAAATAAACCTTTTTTAGACGATTTAATTACTAAAGAATATTCATTTGAAGATAAATATACTGATATTCAAGGGACATTTGCTATCGCAGGAAGTAGTGTTGATGCTAATGCCATCGAAAATTTGGCAGATAAACCTATTTTATCTCTTCCAGAAAATGAGAATTCAGGAGATAGCCAAACTACAAACAACATAGATAGCACAGATATAGTTAATACTTTTTCTAAACAAGTAAAACTTACCTCTACAGAGTCTATTCTTATTCTTCCTGCAGAAGAAACACAAAGTCATATCAAAGAAGACGAAAGAGAACGAGGAAGAGTTTGCATCACAAGTGACAATGCAAAAACTAATAATCCTTGTATAGCAATCACATTTTAATCACAAAGAAAGTAAAAGCTTTCTTTGTGAGATAAACAAGATTTTAATCAAATATAATTTCAATTTATTAAGTTGAGGGGGAAAATAATGCAGGTGAAATTTTTTCTAAAAAATAGAATATTTTTATCTTTTGCGAGCGTAGCTTTGATATTTAATAGCGTATCGTATGCAGCAAGTCAAGCTATATCTATAGGCGATAAAAGATTTCAAACTCCAAGGCATAGTTTTTCTAATGAGGAAGTTTGGGATTTTGATGACAAAACCTTTAAGCAAATCAATGACACTAATTATTATGGTGTATTTAAACAAGGACTTGTAAGCGACATCACTTTAGAAGTTTTTAACCCTAAGCAGTCTTTACAAGGTGCTAAGCTTGAAATTTTAACTCCTAATCATTCCTCAGAAGAAATCTTGGAAGTGCAAAGTATGCATGCTGCTAACCCTATGGATAAAAACTTACATCCTATAAAAATCCTTCCTTTTTTAGTGGCCGGGAGTTCTCTAAAGGGAGATTCTATCAACAATAAACTTCTTATTAAAGAGGCAGAATTAAGCTCTGCGGTTTTTCTAGAGCCAAGCAACATAAAAACAAAAAATCCTCCAAAAAAAGAAGAGAAAGATAAAATAAATTATGTTATTAGTGGTGGGCTTGCTAGAGAAGGAAATGCGAAAAATAATACCTTAGAACTTCTTGATGGAAGTTATATAAATATGGGAGTAGAAAATATTTATAATCTTAAATTAAACGGAACTCCTTATGCTGTAGGAGGGCTTGCTATCTTTGGTGATGCGATAGGAAATTCTTTGCTTGCCCAAAAAGGCTCTAAAGTAGATATTCACACTGCCTCTTTTTATAGAGATATGGTAGGGGAATTTATTCTTGATGAAAGGATAACCCATCTTGTTGGAGGATTAGCCTATAATGGAAAGGTTGAAAAAAATAAACTTAATCTTAATGGGGTGGAATTCAACATCCATGCTCCAAGCGGTTTGTATTCTTCTTTTGCTCCTGTTCATATCGCGGAGCTTTTGTTGATGGGAATGGTAAAAAAGCTTATGATGCAACCAAAAACACCCTTGTTATAGATAATTTTCTTTTAAATTTAAGAGCGGATCGGATGGAAAAACTCCCATTTTTTATAACGCTATTTTTTTAGCAAATTTCTTTGGAGGAAAGACAAATAAAGGGGATGCAAATGCAAACTCCATTGTCTTAAAAGATGTTCCTGCACTAAAAAGAATAAGTAAAAAAGTGAAAGTACAAGGGATTTATGATTTCTTTAGTGGATACACACTTGATGGGGAGGCTAATTTTAATACCTTAGAAATCGAGTTAAAATCCCCTTTACAAGTGAGTAATTCTTATTTAAGACACAGCGGTTTTGGGTTTTATGGTGCTTTTGCAAGCAAAGGGTGCAAGCAATAATACCATTAAGATTAGAAATAACCTCACAGTAATCAATGGCACACAAAATCCTAGTGATAGGATCAATATCATTACAGGAAGAACTTTAGCAGGAGAGGCTAATTTTAATGTGATTGATTTTAAAGATTCTCAAGCTTCTCTACCACTTTTTATTTATGCAACCACACAAGAAAACTTTGAAGGATCTATCCATTATCCAGAGTATGCAAAACACAATAAGATTAGCTTAAATAATGTCTTTGGAAGAAAGGATATTCGCTCTGGAGTAGAGGCTATGAATGTAGAAAACAATCAAGTCTTCTATCACAATGTAGAAGCACAAGCTTCTGGAGAGGGAGTTAATAGAGAAAGCAGTGTGTATATTAGAGCAGCCAATCTTGCAAAGAATAATCTCTTTAAAGCAAGCAATTATTGGGCGACTTCTATGCTTAATATTTATGGTATTCGTGAGGTGGAAGAATCTAAAAATAATCAAGTTATTTTTAATAATGTAGGCTTTAATACTGATAGAATTTCTGAAGGTTCGGAATTGATTTTAATAGGTGGAGTTGGCAAGAGAGTACATCACAATCTTTTAAGTATTCAAGATTTAGAAATTGGAGCTTATGATAAAGAAAAAGATTTTATCTATATTGCAGCAAGTGCAATTCCTGATGTCAATAGCAATCTAGCACTCTCTTATGGCAATACACTCTATATTGGTGGAGATGTTTCTATCCATGAGCGATCGCTTTTAAATGTGCTAAGTGGGAGTGTGATTAGAATTCCAAACTATACAAATAATAAAGCCGATGATATCACACTGCCTGCACCTTCTTTGGCGCAGCTTACAAAAGATAACCATTTGATTTTAGAGCAAGCTCTGAGGGCTAGAGTAGTTAATAACTTTGAACATTATAGTTTAATTTATCATTCTAATAATCAAGATAAACCTTTTATTGAAAGTTTAGAGACTCCTATTAATCTCTCTGAAGAATCCTAAATCACTCTACTTTTAAAAAAGGGAGAAAAAGCTCCTGAAAAAGGAAGTAAAATTGCATTAATTTCAAGTCAAAATGGTTTTAGTGGTATTAATGGCAATGCTATGAATAAAAGCCAATTAAATCAACTCTTAGGGAGGATTTCTAAAAATCCAAAAACACTTAATTATAAAAAGATTCCTCAGCTCCAACAAGAAAACCTAAGGGTTGTTCCTTTAACTTTATCTTTAGATAATAAAGGAAAAGTGATTTATGGAGAAATCCAAAGTGATTAAAAATCAATAACTTAACAAAGAAAATTTTAAAAGAAGGATAAAAAATGAAAAAAATATTAGCGGGTTTAAAATTGTGTGTAGGAGTATGCATAGTGAATGATATCCTAATCAAAAAGGGAGAGAATCTTTATAAAAAATGTATTGCTTGTCATGGCGTAAATGGAGATAAAATAGCTCCTGGAAGCAAGGGTAATATCAAAATCGGAGGATTAAATAAAGCCTATCTCATAAAACAGCTTCAAGGCTATGCTGCAGGGAAAGCAGATAATGGGGGAGCAAAAGTTATCATGTATGCTAATATGAAAAATTGGAAATTTACCACTTCCGATATTGAAGCAGTGAGTGCTTATATCGCCCAATTGCCTAAAGCAAAATAAAAAATACAAAGCAAGGAAATTTATGGAAAAACCTTTTTTAAAGAGTATCATTCTAGCTTCTTGTCTTTTAACAAGAGCACTTTCGCAACAAAACAAAGAAAATGCAGAAGCTTTAGAGCAAATGATAGAGATTTCCCATTATAAAAATGTCCCTCAAAACGAAAACATTCAAAATACTCTAAAAAGTAAACAATCCCCTTTAGATATTAAAATGGATAAACAAGATTCTTTACAAGAGGATACTAAGAAAGTCTTAGATAAAGAGGGATTAGTAGCACCAAGCTCTGAAGAATTTCGCTTTAAATATAAATTCTTTGTGGATACTAAAGAGGATGGAAAAACACTCACTTTAGAAGATCTTGGAATCAATGAAGTATGGCTTAGAGAATCTATTATTGCTCTAAAAAGATCGGATTTAAATGTAGAAACCTTGCAAGAAATTGTCAATATCGTTTCTTATTATTTTCAATACCATGGTTATCCATCGGCAACTGCCTATATTCCTCAACAAGAGATCACAGATTCAATCCAAATTAATATTATGCTAGGAAAACTTGGAGAATATCAAGTTAAAAATTATTCTAAGCATCTAAAAGAGAGTGCTATTAGCTCTAAGCTAAAAGAATCACTCCAAGGAAAAATTTTAAGAACTAAAGCATTGGAAGATGCGATTTATAAAATCAATGAAATGTCAGGAATTAAAGCAAGCGGAAGTTTAGTTGCTGGGAGTGAGTACGAAACTACAGATGTGATTATTACAATAGAAGATTCCAAAAAAGCAAATGCGATACTTTTCTTTGATAATTATGGAAGCAAGGGCTCTGGTGTTTATAGAGCTGGTGTGAGTGGCGCTTTAAATAATCTCTTAGGATATGGAGATTCTCTTAATTACTTTGCACAACTTTCTGATGAAATGCAAAAAAGTTATGGATTTACTTATAATTTTTTCTTAGGAAATCTCAAAGTTTCTCCTAGAGTGAATAAAAGCAATTATGAATTAGGAGAAGAATACGAAAGTTTAGGTGCTTATGGAAGTTCTTTAGATTTAGGGGTGGATTTATCTTATCCACTCTTTATCAACACAACTAATTCTCTATATCTTACTGGAGGTTATGTTTATAGAAAGCTTGAAGATATTTATGGAAGCTTTGGAATTGATTTTAACAAAGAAAGCAATGCCTTTTATTTAGGAACTGAAGGAACTATAGGTTTAATTCCTAATAACATTCTTAGCTATAACACGCAACTTACTTATGGGGATATAAAGCCAAAAAGTGTATTTTTAGAAAATAGTCCTGTCATGGGAGAATTTTGGAAATTTAATGCAGCTTTGAATAATACTTATTATTTTAATAATAAAATTTCACACATTCTTAATATTAGCTATCAAAAAACTATCGGAGATTATCAGCTAGATTCTAGTGAGACTGCGACTTTGGGAGGAGCTTACGGCGTTAGAGCTTATCCTAATGGATTTGGAGAGGCAGATAGTATGATTTTAACAACAATTGGACTAAGATTTAGTATATTTAGTCCTAATTTTTACATTACCCCTTTTTTATGAATTTGCCCATGGATGGAATGAAGATTATTTAGATAATGATATCAATATGACGGGTAGAGAAGGAAAAAATGATATTTTTGTGGATGCAGTGGGGTTGGAATTGCTTTATATTAAACCCAATGGATTTTATATTAAACTAGATTTAGCAAAGGCAGCTTATAAATACGAAGCAGATGGAAAAAGAAGAGATAGACTCTATACAAGTATGGGATTTTATTTTTAAGGCTTTTAAATCAATTTTACAGCCAAGAAACTTTATCGCATTGTGATAAAGTTTCTATAAAAGTTTTTATTCAGGTTTTTTGAGGTTTTTAACGATTTTATCTATCTTTTTACTTGCTTTTGA
>NZ_AINS01000022.1 GCF_000254135.1 Campylobacter coli LMG 9860 | reverse complement strand
TCGCTTTTACTTTCTGCTTGTATAGGCTTAAAAGGCTTTTCTTTGTTTTCTTCTAAATTTTCTTGCAGTATTTTCTGCGATGAATCAATATTGTTAAAATCAACAAAATATTTTTTTTGAAGCTCAAGATATTTTTCTTTAAATTCATCTATACTTTTGCTTGTGTGAAAAATTTTAACATAAGCTTCATCATAACTCACCCCATCAATATGCATCCAACGGGGGTGTTTGGCATTCTTATCCATCCATTGAAATAAATTTTTAACTTCTGACTCTGGTAATTCATTGTTTCTAAGTTTATCTTCTATTGAACCCTCGACTAATTCTATTTTATCGCTGAATTTTTTAGAAATCTTATACAAATCTATCAAATCATTACCTAATTCTTCTCTTTGTTTTTTTGCAAGCTCAGGATTTCCATTTTCAATACTTTCATCTCTTATTTTGGTAAGTGTTTGCAAAGGATTGTTTCCAAAATATCTATTAAAAGAGCTTAGAGGAAATACTATCATCTTTATCACCTTGGAATAGATTTTATTCTAAAGTAAATCGGCAAAAAATGATTTTTTTAATATTTTTACTCATATATTTAAAATATAAAGCGCAAGTCTTCTAGCCCTTGAAAAAATCTTACTTAATCTTCCAAAGTCCTTATAATCAAACTTTTGGGCAAATTAAAGTGTTCTATAAGTTCTTTTTCTTTTTCTCTCATTTCTCCATTATCTACCTCATGATCAAATCCAAGCAAATGAAGCATGGCATGGATAAAAAGCAAGCTTACTTCCTCTTCAAAACTATGTCCTAACTCTTTAGCCTTCTGCTTTGCCAAATCTATATTAATCACAACAGAACCCAAAGGCAAGCTCTCATCGATATTTTCAAGTGGAAAAGAAAGCACATCGGTGGTTTTATCTTGCTTTCTTTGCTCTAAGTTAATCTCTTGCATTTCCTTACTTTCTACAAAAACAAGTTCCACATCCTTAGAGCTTAAAAAACTTGCTATAGGCTCTAAAAATTCGCATTTTTCATCACTTAATATCATAAACCCTCCTTGATCAATTGATACAAATTCCCTATTTCTTCATCACCAAAAATCGCACAATTTTTACTTTCATAAAAATTTTTTAATTTCTGCTTTTCAAATGCATAACCTAAAGCACAAGTGTGATGCGAAGGTAAAAAAGCACGAATTAAAGTGATGGGATTTTCTATGCTTTCATCACAAGCAAAACATCTAAATTCTTGATGGAGTCTTCCCTCAAATTCTAAAATCTTAAGATAAGCGTCCACAATCACGCGCTTGGGATTTTGCTTTTCAAAACGCTTTACACATTCATCTAAAAGCTCAAAATAAAAACTTTCAAGTACTTGAGCATCTTTTAAATGATGATACAGAAGACGGATAAATTCCTGCCAAATCAGCATTTTTTCACGATCCATAATCCATACAAAACCCAAATGCAAAACATCCTTAAGTCTTGGCAAAAAGCTAGGATTTTCATCTAAAGCAAAATCAATTTTATAACCATTTAAAATACTAGAATGTCTAAGCCCATAAAAACGATACGCCTTGATAAGCTCTTTAGGGCTTAAAATATAAACAATCAAATCCTCATCTTTTACTTTTTGCGTATGAAGTATAAAGCCTTGCATTAAAGTATTTCAATGCCATAAGCTCTAAGTAGATCAAAAGCGGATTTTTCTAAATTTTCATCAAAACTTGCACTTAAATTTTGATGGAGTATAAGTCTTGAATTTGGCTTCGCGCTAAAAGCTAAAATGATATTACAAAAGACGCAAATATGGGAAACAAGTCCTGCAAAATGGATTTCTTCGTATTCACTTTTTGCGATAAAATTTGCAAATTCTAAACTTCCAAAAGTATTTTTATGAAAAACCTTATGAGCTTTTTGCAAAAAGGGAGTAAAATCTTTAGGCATTTGCCAACCCAAGCTATCTTTTATACAATGTTCGATAGGCAAATTTAACCCTTCCTTGCTCTTTAAATAATCCTCATCATGAGTATCATAAGTAAGAAGCAAATGCGTGTTATTAAAATCGATTTGATTTAAGGCTTTAAGAATATTTTCTTTGATCTTTAAAGCCTTATCAAAACCTAAACTTCCATCAATAAAATCATTTTGATAATCCACTAAAACAAAAGCTTTTTTCATATTTTTGTCCTTTCTAGCCAAAAACTTTCTGTGTGTAAATTTGCAAAAGCAGTTTTTAAGCTTGTAAAAAGCTTAGGATGATCTTTTTCTAAATTTGCTAAAAGCTGTTTAGCTTCTTCTCTAGCGTGTGGAAATTTTACATTTTTTTCACTGAGTTTCATACCAGGACAAAATTCATTTCCTATCACGCTAAGTTCATTTTGCGTAGCATTATCCCTAAGCTGTCTTTCTCGCACAAAAATCAAAGGGCGTATCACAGTTACACCGCGTTTGCTTTGATAAATAGGCGCTAAGGTTCTTAAAGCTCCATTATGAATAAAATTCATAAAAAAGCTTTCTGCTGCATCATCTAAATGATGAGCTATAGCAAGCTTGTTAAAACCTTTTTCAAGAGCGTAAGTATATAAAGCTCCACGACGCATTCTCGAAAAATAACTACAAAAACTTGAATTTTCTCTTATGGTATCGCCTGAAACTTCATAAATATTTGAATCAAGCACGCTATGTTTAATGCCGTGTTCTTCACAATGTGCATGAAGATGAGAATAATCCTCGCCCATGCCATAACTCAAAGTTACCGCTTCAAGTTCAAATTTAAAAGGAGCGTGAGCTTGCACACGATTTAAAAGATGGGCTAAAGCCAAAGAATCTTTCCCACCGCTAAGCCCTAAAAGAACCCTATCTCCATCTTTAATAAGTCCAAATTTAGCATTAGCTTGTGCAACTTGGCGTATAAGTTTTTTGCTAAGATTTATCATAATTTCTCGCACATTTTAAGCACAAAATTGGCCGAAATTTTAGCTGAATTGATCACAAACTCATCAAAATCAAATTCAGCCTTTTCGCCGGCTTTATCACTCATAGCTCTTAAGATAAAACAAGGCACCTTTAAAGCATCACAAACCAAAGCCACACTTGCGCCTTCCATTTCACAAGCATCCGCATTGAAAATTTCTCTAATTTTTGCTTTTTTTGCTTCATCGCAAATAAACTCATCACCCGTTGCAATAATACCTGCACGAAGTTTGATATTTAATTCTTTTGCGACTTCTAAAGCAAGATTGTTTAATTTATCGTCTGTCTTTATAAAAATTTCATTTCCTGGAACAAAACCCAAAGGATGTCCAAAAGCAGTGATATCAAGATCATATTGAGCTAATTTTGTTGCATAAAGCAAATCACCAATTTCAAGTTCAGGATTAAAAGCACCTGCAACTCCTGTAAAAAGTAAAACTTGCGCGCCAAATTTTTCTATCATTACGCTAGCACTTAGGGTAGAATTTACCTTGCCTATCTTAGAATAAGCAAGAATAAGCTCATGATTTTTATAGTTTGCAAAATAATAAGTATTATTAGCGTGTTCTATTTTTGTATAATTTTTAAGTGTTTCAAGCAAAGGAGTGATTTCTTCACTCATTGCACCTAAAATTGCTATTTTCATTTATATTACCTTTAAAAATTCTTCTATATCATTCATATTTGTTAAAGCATAAGTTTCTTTTGAAGTGATTTTTTTATTCAAACCTTTAAGCACACTAGCGCCAAATTCTATAAAACAATCTGCTTCATTTTCACAAGCCTTAATGCTTTGTTTATAAAGCACAGGAGCTACAAGTTGGGTTTTTAAAAGCTCAAGAGCTTCTTGTTTGCTCGTATAAGCTTTAGCTGTAGCATTAGAAATTACAGCTTTAAAAGTAGGCTCTAGTATTTTTTCAAGCTCTATGCAAAGTTTATTAGACGCGTTTTCTAAAAGCGGACAATGGCTTGCCACGCTCATATTTAAAAGCATAGCTCTTTTAGCGCCTGCTTCTTTAAATGTGCTTTCATAGCTTGCTAAATCAGGTTTTAAACCTGCAACAACGATTTGCCCATCGCAGTTATAATTAGCTGCAAAAATTTTTTTATCTTCATCTCTAGCTTTTTGACAAAGCTCTTCCACTTTTTTATCATCAAGCCCTAAAATTACCATCATACCCGCTTCAACTTTTGCACAATCTTCTTGCATAAAAAGTCCTCTTTTATGCACAAGCATAGTTGCTTCTAAAAAGCTAAAAGCACCATTGATCGCCAAAGCTGAAAATTCACCCAAGGAATGACCCAAAGCAAATTTAACCTTAATATCAGGTTTTAATTCACTCAAAGCACTATAAGCCATTAAAGAATTTAAGAGTATAGCAGGTTGTGTAAATTCACTTTTGTTTAAATCATCATTTTCGTTAAACAATAAATTTTTAAAATCAATTTTACAAAAATCGCTGGCATTTTCTAGAAGTTCTTTTGCGGTTTTGGAGTTTTCATAAAAATCTTTACCCATGCCAAGACTTTGAGAGCCTTGACCTGGAAAAATAAATACAGCATTCATCTTAGTGGCAACCACATCCGCCGCCACCGCCACCGCAGCATCCGCCACCGCCATGCCCGTGATGATCATGTCCATGCCCATGTCCGCTTCCACAACCACAACTATGGCTTCCTGCTATAATGCCTGTAAGAAGCTCATCTTCACTTGCTGCTCTGGCATCTACTATATTTAAAGAAAAAAGCAAATCACGACCTGCATAAGGATGATTATAATCAATAGTTACATCATTATCGCTGATTTCTTTAACAGTTACGCGAACGGTTTCTCCGTTTTCACCCTCGCCAAAAAGCTCCATACCTATTTTTAAATCAATGCCTGCAAATTGCTCTTTTGGTAAAACTTGCACTGCATTTTCATCGTATTCGCCCAAGCCTTTATCTTTTTTAATCACGACATCAGCATTGCTAGGGCAATCAAGCTTCATCACTTCTTCTTCTAAAGCTTCTAAAATTTGCCCTTTGCCTAAGATAAAAGAAATCGGTTGAGCATATAAATTTGATTCTAAAACTTCATTTGTATTTGCATCTTTTAGTTCATAAAACATTGAAACTACGCTATTTTTTTCTATAGCCATTTTTTCTCCTTGATATTATTTTCTATTGGGGGAAGCTTTTGCTTCCGGTGAATTAGGATAATTTGTCTTTAAAGCCTTATAAAACCCATTAGCTGTTTTTGGATCTCCTATCTTATCAAGAGAAATCGCTGTGTGATATAAAAGCTTTGGAAAATAATCCCCTTTAGTGCTCAAAGCAGAGCTTTTTTTATAATAAGCAATAGCGTTATTGTATTTCTTTTGCTTATACTCAATTTCTCCTAACCAAAAATTTGCCCTTGCAGGTTTGTATTGTTTTGATATGAGATAGTTTAACTTAATTTTGCTATTCTCATAAGAATTATTATTTAAATCTTTGATAGCCAAGTCTAAAATTTCGTTATTTTTTTTCTTTTTCCAAGAATCATCTATTTGTTTAACTTCTTTTTCTTGCACTGGAGCAACACTGGCATTGTTTTCATCGCTAGAAGTTATGTTTTTATCATCGATCGATAGAGGTACAACAACTGTATTTTTGATACTTAAATTCGTACTATTTAAGTCATCTTTAGACACATAATTTGCGTTAATAGAATCAACCAAAGAACTTAATTCGGTTAAAATTTTCTTAATTTGCTTATTGTTAGCATCTTGAATTTTTCTACTTTCTTCAACATAAGCTTTTAAATTTTGAAGTTCTGTGCTTAAATTATTTTCCATAGCTTCAAAACGGGTTTCAAGTTGCGTTAATCTAGAATTGGATTTGGCATACTGCGAATTTATACCCTCTAAAGTACTTTGCAATCCTTCAACTCTTTGTTCAATCTCATTAATTCTAGAATTTGCTTGAACATTATTATTGCTTAAAGTATCTAATTTTTCCTTGAGTAATTTTTCACTTGATGTTAAACCATAGGGGGAATTACTGGTTAAATCTCCTGCACCAAAAGCAGAGCTTTCTGCATAAAGTAAAGTAGCTCCGATAAGAGCTACTGAGAATATTTTTTTCATCAATTATCTTGATAGTTTAAATTCTGCACGACGATTTTGAGCATCGCAAGCTTTTGTTTTTTCTGTGCATACTGGATTTGTTTCACCATAGCTTTTAACAGCAATTCTGTCAGAATTTACACCTTGAGCAATTAAAGCTTCTTTAACTGCTTTTGCTCTTTTTAAACCTAAAGCTTGATTATACTCATCTGTTCCCCACTCATCGCAATTACCTTCAACAGTAATGCTTACACCGCTTACTTCATTGTTGAAGATATTAGCATTTGTATTAACAACATTTTGCATATCTGGGCGGATATTAAATTTATCAAAATCAAAATATACTTTTCCTAAAGTATCATTAAGTTGAGAAATTTTTGAATCAATATCCCAACCATCACTACCACCTGTTCCACGATTCGAATCTACACTTGTATCACCACTTACGCTAGTGCTTTTTGTGCTACAACCACTGATAACCAATGCAAATGCTGCAATAGAACTAAAAAGAATTTTTTTCATTTATGACCTTTCAAAGTTAATAAATTGTTAGCATTATATCTAAAATTAATTAAATTTAACCAAAAATTACAAATTTTTACCAATCAATAGACTGAATTTTCCCAACTTTTAATGGAAAATAAAAAGTCTTGTTTGCATTAACACGAATAACACCTAAAGCACTCTGTGCTCCGAGATATTTGATAAAAACTATACTACCGCCATCACTTGAAAATCTAGGAAATAAATTCTTTCCGTTTGCGGTAAATTGACGAATACCTGTGCTATTGATTGACATTAAATAAATATTAAAAACACCTACTTGATTTGGCTCACGACTAGAATATACTAAAAAATCTTTATAGGTTGAAACTGCAGAATTATTTTTACCATGAAAAACTGCTTGTTCGGCAGATCCATTATTGAGATTTTGTATAAAAATATTAGGATAACCCAAGCGATCGCTAACAAAAACAAATTTACTATCATCTACGCCTATAAAGTTTCCATTTACATCTATGCCTGAATAATTCGTAAGTTGAGTTAAATTTTTAGAATTTAAATCATACAAATAAACATCAGGTTGATCTTTTGGAGCCATAGTCACAAGTAACTTACTACCATCTAAGCTTACATCGCTTGCTACAACCATACCTCCACTTGCTAAAATTTTACTTGCTTTATTAGTTCTTAAGTCATAGCGATAAAGCGTTGGTCTATCATGATCGTATGCGGTATAGTAAAAAATACTTTGCTCTTTATTTCCCCATTTAGGAAATAAATTCAATCCTCCATCAATGATTACTTTTTGATATGTTAAAGTATAATCGGCCATGATAATTTGACTTTTTTTAGAGCTTGAATTTCTGGCAATTAAAATTTTATGATCCATCCATTCAACAGGAGCAAGTCCTAATGCATTTACCGAAGCTTTTACGCTTTTGTGGGCCAAAAAAGGATACTGCTCTACACCATTTAAAGCATAGGTTTGACTTGATTTTTCCAAGCCTCCTGCTTTGATCTTAACATGCAAATTTAAAGCATTGCCATTTTTACTCAAATCGTATTCAAAAGTGTAATTTGCAGCTTCTGAACTTGCATCACTTACAACTTCAAAATTTGAACTTACTTTCAAGTCATTTACAATGATATTATAAAAACTACGCTTTAAATTAATATCACTTAAATTCGAATTGTCTTTAACAATGATTTTTGGTAAGACTACGCCTGAATTTACGACATCAATCACAGGATCTTCTGCCCAAAGTATTCCTAAAAAAATTAAAAATACTGTTACAATTTTTTTCATTTTTACTCCTCAATTATTTTTGAATTTGCGCCTCATCTTTTAAATTCATAGTAATACTTATGCTTTTATTTTGAGGTGGATAGGCTATAAATTTACCTTTTTGGTTTTCTAAAAATTCGGCTACTTTTGCGTCGTATAAAGAATTTCCGCTTTTTTCGACTGAAGTATAGCCAAAATTTCCATTTTCATCAATAAAAATTTTTACCTTGACTGAAATATTTTCACTATTAGGATGATATTGTCTCCATCTTTGGGCGATGGTGCGCACCACCTTTCCCAAAAACTCATCATAAATCCCTGTCTTTTGATTTTTAATACTTTCGCCTTGATTGATACTTTCTTCTTCAAGTAAGCTATCGTTTAATTGCTTTACAAGCTCTGAAGCTTGAGTTTTTGAACTGCTTGTTGTTTCTGATTTAGCGCTTGATTGTATTTTAGTAGTTTTTTCCTCTTGTATCTCTTTGATACTACCAAAAAGCTCATTAAAATTGCTGGCTTTTTGATCCACATCTTCAGTTTTTACTGCTTTGTTTGTAGTTTGTGCAAAAAGTTTTTCAATATCAAGCTCTTGGGCAGGTTTTTGAATATCTTTAGGAGCGCTTTGCTCATTTACGACTTTTTTTGAGGGTTCCATAAGCTCTATGTCGATAAAACTATCTTGAATATCCGTATATTGGATTGCAGGTTGTATGTGGGTTACGAGTCTAAAAAAAATAAGAATTATAATAAAAACATAAACCGCAACAGCAAGCAAAAATGAATTTATCTTGCCTAGACCATATTCTTTCATAGCTTATTCTGTTTGCAAGGCGACTTTATTAAAGCCCAAATTTTTAATACTTTTTAAAACAAAAATAACATCATCGTATTTTAAACTCTTATCAGCCCTAATAAATACCGGTTCGTCGGTATTAAATTGTGCTTTTTTTTGCGCAAGATTATCTGCAAAGCTTACAAAACTATATTTTTCTTGATTTAAAAATATCTCTTTTTTAGCATTAATACTAACAATTAAGCTTTTAACACTAGGAGCACTTGTGGATTTTTGACTTCCTTGAGGAAGATTGATTTTTTCTTCATAAGTAATGCTTGGAGCTGTTACCATTAAAATAGCCAATAAAACAAGCATGATATCAACCAAAGGAGTTATATTAAGCTCTGGCTTCTCATCGTCAAATGGCATATCTTAAATCCTATTTGTTAGAACTAATAACTTTAATCTCACTATCAATTATACTTAAGAGCTCAAAAGCCTTTCTTTTAATAATAAGATGAAAAGTATAAGCAGGAATAGCAACCAAAATACCACAGCCTGTGGCAACTAAAGCTTCACTGATCTTAGGTGCAATAATACTTAAAGAATTTTGCGTCCCTAAACCACCAAAAGTCTCAAGTATAGAAATAACAGTCCCAAAAAGTCCTATAAATGGAGAGGTTGAAGCTACTATACTAAGCCAAGTAAGCCCATTGGATGCGCGACGACTTGCTAAATTTTTGTAAATCTCAAGATGTGATAAACTAGTATCTGTGCACTTTCTTAAAATAGAACGCGTTCTACTCAAATCTTTTTCTCCCAAGAGTAGAGCTTCTAAACTTTCTTTTTCTTTATTTTTCCAAGCTGCCAAATAAGTCATTCTTGAAAAAAGTATAAAAAAAGAAAGTATAAAATATAAGGAAAGCCAAGCTAAGACTATATAAGTAATTATGCTTGAACTTCCAAAAAACTGAAATATCGCTTCAAAATTCATCTACCTAACCTTTGCATTGTCAAGCTTTGAAAAGGTAGCAGCTAAAGCTGTATTGTCTGAACTCATAGATTTGATTAATTCTTTAGCGCTTTCAAGATTTTTTTCGATTTCGCTTTCGCTAGAACCTGAAATCCAAACCGCGCCCTTAGCCAAAACACTGATCTTATCTTCATCTACCTTAGCATGACCTGCATCAATTGCGATTAATTCATGATTTAAATCAGCTTTTTCTATATCAATTACACCAGATTTTAAAGATGAAACTAAAGCAGCATGTCCTTTAAGTACTCCAAATTCTCCTTCACTTCCTGGCAAGGTAACTGATTTTACCTCCCCTTGATAAATCACACCCATAGGTGTAACTATTTCAAAACTGATTAAATTGTCCATAAATTAACCTTTCAGTTTATCTGCTTTTGCAATAGCTTCGTCAATATTACCCACCATATAGAAAGCATTTTCTGGTAAGTGATCGTATTTACCTTCTAAAATTCCCTTAAAGCCTGCAATGGTTTCCTCAAGAGAAATATATTTTCCAGGGCTACCCGTAAATACTTCTGCAACGAAGAATGGTTGTGATAAGAATTTTTCAATTTTTCTTGCTCTTTCAACGATCAATTTATCTTCTTCGCTTAATTCATCCATACCCAAAATTGCAATGATATCTTGCAAATCTTTATATTTTTGAAGTACAGATTGAACACCACGCGCAACTTTATAGTGCTCTTCGCCAATAATTTGAGGATCAAGCATTCTTGAAGTTGAGTCAAGTGGATCAACCGCAGGATAAATACCTTTTTCAGCAATAGATCTATTTAAAACAGTTGTAGCATCTAAGTGAGCAAAAACAGTTGCTGGAGCTGGGTCTGTTAAGTCATCTGCTGGAACATAAACTGCTTGAACTGAAGTAATTGATCCCTTTTTAGTTGAAGTGATTCTTTCTTGGAATTTACCCATTTCACTTGCTAGAGTTGGTTGATAACCCACAGCTGAAGGAATTCTTCCTAAAAGCGCAGACATTTCAGAGCCTGATTGTGAAAATCTAAAGATATTATCGATAAACATCAAAACATCAAGACCCATTTCGTCTCTAAAATACTCAGCCATAGTAAGACCTGTTAAAGCAATACGATTCCTTGCCCCTGGTGGTTCATTCATTTGTCCATAACATAAGGCAACTTTATCCAAAACATTACTTTCTTTCATCTCATTATAAAGGTCATTTCCTTCACGAGTTCTCTCGCCAACACCCGCAAATACTGAATAACCGCTATGTTTAAACGCAACATTGTGAATAAGCTCCATAATAATAACTGTTTTACCAACGCCAGCACCACCAAAAAGCCCTACTTTACCACCTTTTGCATAAGGAGCAAGCAAATCCACAACCTTAATTCCTGTTTCAAAAATTTCACTTTTTGTACTTTGATCTTCAAATGCAGGAGGATCTCTATGAATTGCCCATTTTTTATCAAAAGCAACTTCTTCACCCTCGTCGATCAAATCTCCCGTAACATTAAAAATTCTTCCTAAAACTTTTTCACCCACAGGAACGCTAATAGGAGCACCCAAAGCTTCTGCTTTAAGTCCTCTTACCAAGCCATCTGTCATATCCATAGCAATAGTTCTAACTCTATTATCGCCCAAGTGTGCTGCTACTTCTAAAACAAGTTTTTGTTTTTTGCCTTCACTTTCAAAATTTACAACAATGGCTTCATTAATTTGAGGCAAATAGTCGTTAAAATCTACATCAACAACTGGACCTAATACTTGTGAAATAAATCCTTGCATTATTTATACTCTCCTTAAAAATTTTACTATTTCATTGACTCAACACCACTGATAATTTCAATAAGTTCAGTAGTGATAGATTCTTGTCTTGCTTTATTGTAAGCTAAATTAAGCTGTTTAACCCTAGCTTTTGCATTATTGGTGGCATTATCCATAGCCTGCATTCTCGCACTATGTTCTGCAGCCAAAGAATCAATTAATGCATAATACATATTGTATTCAAAATATGTTTTCATCAAATCTCCCAAGAGATCTGTATCTTCAGGTTCAAGTTCTAAAAGCGAATTCGAGTTTCCTTCGATTTGCTTTGGCTCTACTGGGATTAGATGAGAAATTTTTAATTCTTGTGTGATCATATTTTTATATCCATTATGCACTAGAACAACTTCATCAGTTATTCCATTTAAATAATCATCTACAGCAGCTTGAATAACAGAGCAAGCTTTATCATAATCAGGACTTGAGCTCAAGCCAAGATATTTTTCTAAAAGCTCTATTTTTTGAAAATTAAAATACTCAATTCCTGTTTTTCCAATAGCTCTTAAGCGAACATTGATATTTTTTTCTTCATATTCTTTTAAAAGTTCACTTACAGCCTTTAGGGTTTTGATATTAAAACCGCCACAAAGTCCTTTATCTGCTGTTATAAAGATCAGATCTACATTTTTAATTTGATTTTTCTTATGAAATAAAACAAATCTTGAATCCTCTTCATTGTGAACAATCTTATTGACTTGAAAAGAAATTTCACTTAAAATCTCATCGATTTTTTGCGCATAAACTCTAGATCTTTTTGCTGCTTCTTCTGCCTTTTTTAATTTGGCAGTAGAAACAAGCTTCATCGCATTGGTTGTTTTTTGCGTATTATGGACGCTTTTTATTTTTCTTTTAATTTCTTTTAAATTAGACATAAAAGAACCTTATAAATGGTTTACTTTAAACTCGTTTATTGCTTTAGCTAATTTCTCTTCTAACTCTGCATCTAAAGCTTTTTTCGAACGAATTTGCTCAAAAAGATCTGGATATTTTGCTTCTATAAATGGATAAATTCCATCTTCAAATTCTCTGATTTTTGAAACAGCTACATCATCCAAATAACCTTTTGTTCCCGCAAAAATTAAAACCACTTGTTTTTCAACACTAAGTGGAGAATAAGGAGGTTGTTTTAATAACTCAACCATTCTTTGTCCGCGTTCAAGTTGTTTTCTACTTGCCTCATCCAAATCACTTGCAAATTGAGCAAAAGCTTGGAGTTCTCTATATTGTGCAAGATCAAGTCTTAGAGTTCCTGAAACTTGTTTAGTTGCTTTAATTTGAGCCGCACCACCCACACGAGAAACCGATAGACCCACATTGATAGCTGGACGAATTCCTGAGTTAAATAAATCAGTTTCTAAGAAAATTTGTCCATCAGTGATCGAAATAACATTGGTTGGAATATAAGCTGAAACATCGCCCGCTTGAGTTTCGATGATTGGTAAAGCTGTTAAAGAACCCGCACCTAACTCATCATTTAATTTACTAGCTCTTTCTAAAAGTCTTGAGTGAAGATAGAAAACATCACCAGGATAAGCCTCGCGACCTGGAGGACGGCGTAAAATCAAAGACATTTCACGATAAGCCACAGCATGCTTACTCAAATCATCATAAACAATTAAAGCGTGTTTTGCATTATCTCTAAAAAACTCACCCATAGTTACACCTGTATAAGGTGCTAGGTATTGAAGTGCTGCTGGATCCGAAGCACCCGCATTTACAACTATAGTATAATCCATAGCTCCATGCTCTTCAAGTCTTTTTACAACTTGAGCCACTGTGCTTTGCTTTTGTCCTATGGCTACATAAATACAAACAACTCCTTGTCCTTTTTGAGAAATGATAGTATCTACAGCTACAGTAGTTTTACCTGTTTGTCTATCGCCTATGATGAGCTCTCTTTGGCCACGACCAATTGGCACCAATGCATCTATAGCTTTAATCCCTGTATGTAAAGGTTCATGTACACTTTTTCTAGCCATGATACCTTTAGCTTTTTCTTCTACAAATCTAAATTCATTACTATTGATAACACCTTTAGCGTCAATTGGTTCACCAAGTGCATTCACCACACGACCGATAAGAGCTTCCCCTACTGGAACTTTAAGAAGTTTTTTAAGGCGTTTTACAGAAGTACCTTCTTTTAAGCCTTCTCCTTTTCCAAGTATAACTATACCCACGCTACTTTCTTCAAGGTTTAATGCCATACCTTTATCGCCATTGTCAAATTCTACCATTTCACCGGCCATAATATTTTTAAGACCATAAACCTTAGCCACACCATCAGCTACTGAAATAATTTTTCCTGTTTCTTCAATCTCTAAATTTAAATCAAAATTTTCGATTCTTTCTTTTATGATAGAACTGATTTCATCAGCTTTAAATTTCATTACACATTCTCCTTAAATAATTTTGAGTATATATTCGCTCATCTTGTTTTGAAGAGCTTTCATTGAAAAAGAAATTTCATAACCTAATTCTTCTAGTGAAATTTTCACACCTTCATTTAAACCTACTTTATTTTGTAGTTTAATTTTAACACCAAACTTAGTACTAAGTCTATTTTCAAGCTCTTTGATATTATCTTCGCTTAATACTTCTTTAGAATAAACAGTCCCTAAAAAAATATTTTCTTTAAAAGATTTTTGTCTTTCAAGCTCTTTAGCAATTTGAGGAATGCAAGAAAGTCTTGAATTTTCTGCTAATAGTTTTAAAAAGTTGTTAAAACTAGGACTAGCTTTTTCTATTAAAGAAATAACAAATTCTAATTTTTTTTCTTTTTGAATTTGATTTGATTCTATGATATTTTTAAATTTAGGCGAAGCAAAAGCCGAACTTAAAACAGACAAATTATCATAAAATTCTGAAATATCTGCTCTTAAGGCTATAGCTTTTGCGTATCTTTTAGCTATTAGATCATTCATTAAGACACCTTCTTCATCATAATATCAATGATTTCATTCTGTTTTAAAGCAATATTTGAATCTTCAAAAATCTCTTTAAGAGTTAAAGACACAACCTCTTTTTCCATTTTTCTAAATTCATAGTCTTTTTGCTCTTCAAAATGCTTCTCAAGTAAAGCAAGCTCATTTTGAGTTTCTTCTTTAATTTTTTGAGCAAGCACCTCTGCTTCTTTTTTTGCCACAACTAAAGCTGCTGCTGCATTTGCTTTAGCTTCTTCAAGCTTTTTCATTGTGTCAAGTTTTTTTGCCTTGCTTTCCAAAAGCTTCTTTTGAATTTCGTCTAATTTTAAAGAAATTCTTAAAATTCTGTTTTTATAAAAAGCTTTAAAAGGATTTGCTACAAAATAATACAATATAGCTACAAAAATTAAGAAATTTATTGTTCTTGGAACAATATCATACTCTCCGCTACCATTAGATGCACCAAAGGCACATAAAGGCAGTAAAAAAATAAAGTAAAATAGCTTTTTCATCTTTCTCCTTAATTAGTGCTGTTTAATATTATTTTGCAAAGCTTGTTTAAGGTCAGGCAAGTGTGCTGACAAATGATCTTGAAGTTCTTTTTTTTGAGATACTAATTCAGTATAGAAGTTAGCCATTTTACGCTCTAACTCTTCCTTTTTAGCTTTTATAGCTTGTTGAGCTTCCTCTTTGGCTGCATTGATGGCATTTTGTTTGATTTTATGGATTTCTTCTCTTGTACTCACATGAATTGCCTCAACCTCGTCGTTTGCTCCTAACATTTCTTGTGAATTTTCTTTGACTTTGTTTTCGTCGTTTTTTATAGAATCATTTCTTTCATCCATAAATTTCAAAAGGGGCCTGTATAGCATAGTGTTTAAAATCACTATCATAGCTAAAAAAATAGCCATAGTAGCAAGCATTATGGAAGGATGCATATCTTCAAACATAGATCTCCTTTGGGGTATTATAAGTCTTTTATTGTAACAAATAAAAACTAATACTTTGTTAAAATTTATTGAGAATTTCAGTCAGTTTTTTAATTTTTTCAATATTGTCCAAACGAATAATGAGTTCCTTTTTATTGTTTTTAGATGCAAATCCTAATTTATTTAAAGTCTGTTTTAAACTTTGCATAGAATTTTCAAATTCTACATCTTCTGTGTTTTCTTTATTCTTAACCTTTTGAACAAGTCTTTCCGTGTCTCTTACGCTGAGTTTTTGCCCCAAAATACTGTCTACAAGTACTTTTTCATCTTCTTTATCTAAGCCTACTAAAACCTTAGCGTGTCCTTGTGAAATTTTACCACTTGCTATGAGATCTTGAGTTTTAGGATCTAAATTTAAAAGTCTTAAAGTATTTGTGATTTGGGTTCTGCTTTTATGGATAAGTTCGGCTAAATTTTCTTGAGTGATATTATAAACCTCTATTAAGTCTTTGTAAGAATTTGCAAGTTCGATAGGATTTAAATTCTCTCTTTGTATATTTTCTATGAGTGCTAATTCTCTAAGCTTGCTCTCATCGCTGTCTGACACAAAGGCCAGTATATTTTCTTTGCCTAAAATTTGAGTAGCTCTAAGCCTTCTTTCACCGGCTACTAAGATAAAACTATCATTTTTTTTAAGTACGATTATGGGTTGTATTAATCCATGCTCTTTTATAGAATTTGCAAGTTCATTTAAAGCTATTTCGTCAAAGGTTTTTCTTGGCTGAAAAGGATTTGGAGTGATTTTTGAAATTTCAATAAGACTTACTTGATTTTTATCAAGACCTAATTCCCTGCTATAAACCTCTCCTACATCTCCCATTAAGGTGCTTAAACCTCTATTTTTATTAAGACCCATTGTTTTATCCTAAAATCGAATATGCTAAATTTTGATAAGCCAAAGAACCAGGAGATTTTATATCATAAAGTATAATAGGCTTTCCAAAGCTTGGACTTTCGGCTAGTTTTACATTGCGAGGGATAACGATAAAATCATCTTCATTGCCATTTATGGTAAAAAGTTGCTTTTTAAAATTTTGCTTTAAATCCTCTACAACATCTTTAGAAAGATTATTTTGCGAGCTATACATAGTCGGTAAAAATCCTCGCACTTTTAATTTGGGGTTGATAGTTTTTTTAATAATTTTAATCGTATTTAAAACCATTGCCACACCTTCAAGCGCATAAAACTCGCATTGTATAGGTATGATAACACTATCGCTAGCAACAAAAGCATTGATAGTGATACTTCCAAGTGCGGGCGGAGAATCGATGATAATAAAATCATACTCATCAAGTACTTCTTGAATTTGGTTTTTGAGTATCATTTTTTTTTCGTTATTTTCGCCTTTTGCAAGTTCTTGCTCTATGCCTACAAGACCTATATTTGAAGGAGCTAGATGAAGTTGGGGTAATTCTGTTTTTAAAATAATATCAGAAAGTTTTTTTCTACCTATAAAAACATGATAAATATTATATTCATAATTATTGCGATTAAAACCCAAGCCTGTTGTAGCATTTGCTTGTGGATCCACATCAATTAAAAGAACTTTTTTTTCAGCCACCGCCAAAGATGCCGCTAAATTCACAGCTGTTGTAGTTTTACCTACTCCACCTTTTTGATTTGCTATAGTAATAATCTCACTCATCTTAAACTATACACCCTTTTATCGCCTAGTAAAATTGATCCATCCTCATATAAAAAAGCATTTTCAAGTGAAAATACCTTACCTTCATAATGGACACTAAATTGTCTTGATTTTTCAAATTCTAACATATACTTGCTAAAAATATGCTTCCATAAAAATTTTTTCTCTAGTCTTTGTAAAAACTCTTGTATCAAATCTTTAAGCAAAATTTCAACATCACACAAAGCTGCATCATGGGGAGCAAATTTTAAATTTAAACCCATGCCGCCCACTATAAAATCTGAAATTTTAGTGCTTATTACCCCTCCCACTTTTTTATCATCTAAATATAAATCATTGGGCCATTTAAGCCAAATTCTAGAACCTTTTTCTTGTAAAATTTCCTTTAACAAATAAGCAAAATAAATACTCACAGAAGCTAAGGGCAAATCGCTTGGCAAATCGCCTTCTTTAATGCAAAAAGAAAGATGTAAATTTCCGCTAGAACTTTGCCATGAATTTTCTCTACTACCCACACCCTTTGTCTGATTTAAGGCATAAAGGGCAAAATTTTCATTGATTTTGCCACTGCGAATTTGCTCGCATAAAAAAAGATGGGTAGAATCAATACTTTCAACACAAGCTATCTGCACTTTTAAGCCTTTTTCCATTTAAATAAGTTCTGCCATCAAGAGCTTTTTTTCCACTTTCTTGAAGTTTTTTAATGCGTAAAATTCCTTGTTTGCAAGCAAGTAAAAAGCTTTCCTTTTCAAGTTCTAAAATTTCGCCCATTTTGGCATTTTGCTTCAACTCATCCACAAGCTCAAGTTCTATAAATTTCAAACCATTTTCTAAAAAAACCCCGGGCCAAGGTGTAAAAGCTAGATATTTTTGATAAATTTCTCTTGCATTATCTAAACTCACAAGCCCATCTTCTTTTTTGATCTTTTTACAATGTGTAGCTAAGCTTTCATCTTGTTTTTTTGGAAGGAGTTTTTCATAATTTAAAAGAGTAGAAAGAGTAAGCTTTGCTGCTAAATTTGCTAAAATTTCAAAAACTTCATTTACATTTTTATCTCTTATATCGCATTCTACGCTCTCAAGCACAGCTCCTGTATCTAGTCCTTCTTCCATAAGCATCGTGCAAACCCCGCTTTTTTCATCAGCATTTAAAATCGCGCTTTGTATTGGACTAGCGCCTCGGTATTTAGGCAAAAGCGAAGCGTGTAGATTGATACAAGGAGCTATATCTAAAATAGCCTTAGGTAAAATTTTTCCATAAGCAGCAACTACTATAAAATCAGGCTTTAAAGCATAAATTTGCTCTATAACGCTCTCATCCTTTAAAGAATTTGGGGTAAAAATAGGAATTTGTGGAGCTTTTTGAAGCAAAAATGCTTTAGTATCACTTGGTGTTAAAATCTGCTTTCTACCCACAGCTTTATCAGGCTGAGTAAAAAGCGCTAAAAGCTCAAAATTTTCATCTTCTAAAAGAGCTTTTAAAATACAAGTTGCATAGCTTGGTGTGCCCATAAAAATAATTTTTTTCATCATTTCGCTTTATATAAAATTCAAGGTTTTGATTATAACAAATTTGATTTTAAAGCTAACTCAATCCAGTCAAAACGGGGTGCATCTTTATAAAAATTTTGTAAGGTTAAATGCGGAAATTGCCGAATTTTTTAAGGGAATTTAGGCCTTAAGATCTGTTTTAAAGAAATTTTGTGTAAATTCTTTTTGCAAATCTTGTTTTTGATGATCTTGGTAATTGTGTGTGATTCTTTGCTGATTTTTAAGTTTTAAAAGTTTTTCTTTTGTAATATTGGGATTGTTTTGTATCAAAGCTCTAAATTCAGGAAATTCATTAAGCAATTGCTCTTTTTCATTTTCTAAATCATTACTTGGTAAAATTCTTGGTTCTTCAATCACTATATTTAAAAAACCAGAAGCAGAAGTTCCACTCGTCGCTCTAAAAGGATTATCATAGTAAGCCTTAACCTCATTTAATGTTTTGCCTGCATACGAATGCCAAATTTTGCTTGTAGGATCGACAACTAAATGAATTTTTGGCTTTATCGCTATCATCTAAAATATCATTTAAAGCATCTATAGCCCAATTCGTATAGCCTTGCATATCTGTACCGCCTTTAGCAGAATACTCAAGCCTCGTAATAATCCCATCAAAATTTCTATCACTTTTTATACTTTCATCTATAAGTGCTTCTATACTTAAGCTTTTATCGCTAATTGTATTTTCAACATAGCCTGTTGTACTTTGAGTCATTCTTAAAACAACTGCCCCAAAATTCTTACTTAAATCTTGATTTTTTGCGACATCTTCTACTGAATTTTTTAAAGATAAATGCTCGTTATTTTCTATTCTGCCATTTTTATCCCTATCGGCATTTAAAAAATTTCTATTTATCATAATATCTTTATACCAGCCTTCTACAAAAGCGGCTGCTTTTCCGCTTAAGCCTATATTTCCATTAGAAAGTTTTAAAAAATCATTTGCGCTAAAATGATTTGTCAAAAGTTCCATGCTTTCATTGCTTAAATTCAAAGAAATTTCTTTATCATCACTAAAAAAATACACGGAATTTTTTGTATTATTATCAGTATTAAAATCTGCGACATTTCTTTTTATATTTTCACTTTTAGAAGCTGAAAATACAGCTTCATTTTTAGTAGAATAAAAAGTATCTACAGCATTTACTAAAATAGACATTAATAATACTCCACACAAACAGGCTCGCCATTTACTCTAACATTAGGTAAAGCCTAGCAAGCATACTCATCATTAGGCACTAAATTAGGATTGCAGCTACCTGGATTAATTAAATTTTGCAAAGAGCAAGTATAAGGATCGTATGCAAAAGTAGCAACTGAAAGAAGTATTTTTACTGACTTTTTCATCATTTCTTCTTAATATTATGAATTATGCGCATAATTTATTTTACTCTTCAAAACTTAAGGAAAAATAAAAATTTATAATCACTCAAATAAAGTTCCGCCTATTTGTTTATTTTCTAGCAAAAATGCCTTTGCAACACTTAAATCAAAACCACTTGCTAAAAACATTTTTTTATGATTTTCTAATAAAAATTTAGCTGCTTTTAGCTTAGTAACTATACCGCCTGTTCCGTGCTCGCTTCCTGTTTTAACACTCACATTAAGCCATTCTTCTTTGATAAATTCAACCCTTTCCAAACGCTTTGCATCGCTAAATTCACTAGGATTTTTATCATAAAAACCGTCAATATCACTTAAAATCACAAGCAAATCAGCTTCAAAAAAATGCGTCGCATAGGCACTTAAACTATCATTATCACCAAAAACAATCTCTTCAATAGCTGTGGCATCATTTTCATTAATAATAGGCAAAATTCCTAAATCAATCATCGCATCAATAGCATTTTTAGCATGCTTAGTCGCCTTTCTTGAATCAAAATCTTTTCCTGTAAGCAAAATTTGTCCACCCATTTTGCCAAATTTGGCTAAAAATTCATTATAAACGCTGATTAAAAAAGGTTGTCCTATCGCAGCTAAAACTTGTTTATTAATTAAATTTTTTCTATCTATATGAAGCTTGGTACATCCTGCTGAAATAGCAGCTGAAGTAACTAAAATAACTTTATATTTTTGCATTAATTTGGCCAAAAAAGCCACCAAATTCTCAAAGCGCTTTAAATTTAAAAGATTCTCATCGCTGATCACATGAGAGCCTACTTTTACAACTATTCTTTGCATACTTTTCTCTTTAATTTTATATGGTATTGAAATTTTTAAATTAAAAATTCATTTTATAAACTTAAAAAATTTTATCAAATTTTTTAATAAAAATGAT
>NZ_AINS01000023.1 GCF_000254135.1 Campylobacter coli LMG 9860 | reverse complement strand
CCCCCCCCCAAAAAAACCCATTGATTTTGCAAATATTAAATCCTCTTTTAATCCATCAATATTTTTTATATCAGGATAAACTCCATTTATTGGCGATAAAAGATTGTATTTTGTGCTTTTTAGAATAATCTGTGTTCTAATGCTATTTAAAATAAAATTCTTACCCTCACCCTCTTGCAAATTTAAATCCAAAGTCATATCTAAACTTCCAAAACTTAATGCTAAAACACTCGGATGCCTAGCAATATCATCTAAATTTTCCACTCCTAACGCACTTTCAATAATAGGTATTATAGGAAGTTCAAATTGGCTAAGCATATCTATATCCTCATAACTTTGCGCTTTTGGCAATACAACGCCAATAATGCCATTAGATTCTTTAATAGTTGAAATTAAAGACAAATCTTTTTGAAATTCCTTGCTTTTTGTTTCATTGATTCTTATAAGAAATTTATCATTATTTTTAGCACATTGGCTTGAAAAATCTACAATATTTTTTCTTCCAACTTCTTTTTTGCCACTTCAACAGAATCCTCTAAATCAATAATAATTTGACTAGCACCACTTTGCAAAGCTTTTGTAAATCTTTCTGGAAAAATTGATGAAACAAATAAAAAACTTTTGGCTTTCATATAAAATCCTTAGATAATCTTTTTTTCTTTGAATAAATTTATCTTATCAGAAAAGCCAAATTCTTTAAGAATTGATTCTGTATGTTCTCCAAGAGCTGGGATTTTATCCATTCTAGCTTCATAATTGTTATTTGTCGCAGGTGGCAAAAGTGCAGGAATTTTTCCAACTTCACTATCAACTTCCCTCCAACGATTTCTAGCTTTTAGTTGTGGATGCTCCCATACTTGATTAAGTTCGTTAACATTTCCATTTGCAATTTTTGCTTCATCAAGACGATCTACAACTTCTTTTACACTAAGGTTTTTGAAAGCATCTTCGATTATTTCTTTTACTTTTGATGCATTTTTGGTTCTTAAGGTATTATTTTTAAAATCTTCATGCTCGATCAATGATTCATCTTGCAATACAATTTTACAAAAACTTTCCCACTCTCTTGGATTTTGCAAGCCAAACATTACAACTCCATCTTTTGCCTTATAAGGACCATATGGAGTAATGCTTGCATGAAATGCACCCTTTCTCTCTGGAGGAGTCGCATTTTTATAGGTGTAATAAAGAGGATAATTCATCCATTCAGCCATACATTCTAGCATGGAAATTTCTACCCTAGAACCCTTTCCCGTTTTTTCTAAGTATAATAATGCCTGTAAAATACCGCTATAAGCATACATTCCTGCGGAAATATCTGCGATACTGATTGGAACTTTTACACATTCATCTTGCGTACCCGTTATAGAAACTAAGCCGCTTTCTGATTGTATTAAAAGATCATAAGCCTTTTTATGCCCATAATTTCCACCTTCGCCATATCCAGAAATATCGCAAACTATAATCTTTGGGTTATATTTTTTTAGATTTTCATAATCTAATCCCAATCTTTTAGATGCTCCAAATGCTAAATTTTGTACAAAAATATCTACTTTTGGTAAAATCGTCTTGATAAATTCAAGCCCATCAGGATCTTTTAAATCAATAGCCAAACTTTCTTTGCTACGATTTACCCATACAAAATGACTAGCTATGCCATCTACTCTTTTATCATATCCTCTTGCTAAATCTCCCACTTCAGGTCTTTCGATTTTAATAACTCTAGCTCCCAAATCTGCCAATTGCCTTGTACAAAAAGGTGCTGCTATTGCTTGTTCTATACTTAAAACTAGTTTTCCTTCTAAAGGTAACATCTCTTCTCCTTTTTATTTAAAATGAATAGTGCCAGAATGTGCCACAAATCCATTTTTATTTATCCATACTTCAGCAGTATTGTTGTCAATAATTTTTGACTCCACAGCAAAACTATCAGGAACACAAAGCGCATGCATACCTCTATAACTATAATTAATAATTTGTTTATCAGGATGGTTTTTTACAAAACAATTAATCATATAAGTTGCCAATAAAGGACCATGTATAACTAAACCATGATAACCCTCAACTTGCGTTGCATAAGGAAAATCATAGTGGATCTTATGGCCATTAAAGGTTAAAGCAGAATAGCGAAACAAAAGCGTGGAATCAGGTTGCATTTTTTCAGAATAATCTGCATTCATAGCAACTACATCGCTCGTAAGCTTTGGAGGTGCTGGTTGTTTATAAACAATATCCTGTTCTTCCTCGATTTTTAACTGCTCTTTTTGATAATAGCAGTGCTCTAAGGTAACAAAAGTAAGTTTTCCACTTTTTCCTTGTTTTTCTTGAATCTTTTTTATTGTGGTTATTTTTGTTGCATCTTCTCCAATAATCAAAGGAGCAATAAAGTTAAATCTACCTCCTGCCCACATACGATTGACTTCACCAAAGCTTGGAAAAAAGCTATTTTTATCTAGTCCTAGTTTAGGATGGCCATCTCTGCCTAATTTATCTGGAGTTAGTGCTTCATTAAAAAAGCACCATTGCCAAAGATATGGAAGGGCATCGCCATTTTTTAATTGCTTAGATTGTAGCGTTGCAACAATTTTTTGCACCTGTTTTTCATTGATGTTTTCTGTAAATTTTTCTTGTTTTCCAATAAAATTTTCATAACTCATTTTTTTCTCCTTAATTTAAAATACCTAAAAATAATAATACAAAACCAAATACTACCAAAATTAAAGGCAATATTATCAATCTTATAAAAAGATAGCGTTTTTCACTTTCATTTTGTGCACCAGCCAAAACCAAGGCTCCGCCTGTTGAAAAACTTGAATATCCAGTAAATGTTGCAAATACTGCGATTATAGAAAATGCAAGTGATGGCTCAAGTGCTTTGATTGATGGTACGATAGAGAAAAATGTTGGCATAACCACCCCCATGCTTGAGGCAAACGCACTCATACAAGAAGATAAAATTCCAAGCAAATAATAAAGCCAATTACTGCTACTTGAACCGTGCGCACTCATAAATATTGTGATATTTTCCATTATGCCTGTTGTTTTACTGAGCTCAATAAGCATAGAAAGTGATCCAATCATGAAAATCAAATCCCAAGGCACATTCTTAAATGCTTCTTTTTCACTACCAATTCCAAATATTACTGCCAAAACGATTCCAAGAAATGAAACAAAAACAGGGTTAAAAATGGAAGTTACTTTTTTAGTGTTTCATCATGAGGATTTAAAGCAAGAAAAAAAGATGAGATCATAATAACCGCAAAAACAAAACATACAATAAAAATCGTCTTCCATTGTGCAGCATTGAGTCTTTTTGGTTTTGTAATTTGCGAAGTAATTTTCACCTTATAACCTTTTAGCAAAAAATATCCGATTATAAAAAATCAAAGTATGTGCAATAAACATATTTTTACCTAAATTTAATTGCATTATTGCAGAAGCTTCTGCTGAATAACCAAGTTTTTCGATAAGATCAAAAGTTACTCTGCCACCAAGGGTAAAGGGATTAAATCCACCTGCACAAGAACCAGAATAAATAATAATAGCTGCTAAAATCTTATTCATTTTGATTTTGCTAGCAATATAAAGAACCAAAGGACTCATAAAAGCAAAGCCTGCATAATGTCCTGGTCCAATTCCTACAAATACCATAACTGTAATATAAAGTGCAATAGGAATACTCCAAGGTCTATTCCTAACAGAATACACAGCTTTTAACGGAGATTGTTTAGCGTACCATTTGCAATCGCAAAACCATAAAAATAAGTAATAGAAAGAAGTATAAAAAATAAACTTAAACTTCCATTCCAAAGATTAATCACCTTTTCTGGTGTTATACCGTAAAGGCATGCCCCAATAAAGGCTGAAAGTATCGCGAAGACTCCGATATTTGCTTTAAGAACATAGCCCAAAGCAATTGATATTATGAGGGAAAATAAAATAATAATATTAATAGTATCCATCATTTAGCTCCTTATCTTGAGTAATTTTAAGATAATTTTCCACTAACTTCCAATAAAAAATACTTAAATCTTATCAATTAAATCTTTGACAAATAAAAATTTTATTTAATAATGTTACTAATATTCTCATATTTTAAATTTATTGTTACTTAATTAAGCAAATTTAAAAAAAATCATATATTTAATTTTTATATATTTTTAATATAAAAGTGATATTTTAAATATTAATAAATTTTTATTACAATATTACCCATTTGTCAAATTATTTTTTATCCATTAAAAAGTATAAATGCTTCTTTGCATCTTCTATATTGTTTTATTTGTGATATAAAGGATATAAAGTATTCATTATTTATCTCTTATATTTATTGAACTTTTCTTTTTGTAGGTTTTGCTTTATTGTCAAAATTTTAATTTTTTAGAATAATTTGAAATTTTAAAGAATATTTTTATTAAGTAGAGTTTTTAGCTTTCGCTAAAAGCTCCAAGTTGAAGAATTTTTTGCATGCGATTTGAAGCAAGTTCTCGCGGATCTATTTTTTCTAATTCATCCAAGGCTTTTTTAACATAATCAGCTATAGCAACAGCAGCAGCTTCTTTATTGCGATGGGCTCCGTTGATAGGCTCTTCAATCACATCATCAATTAAGCCTTGACTTTTTAAATCGTCTGCAGTAACTTTCATAGCTTTTGTTGCTGCTTCACTTTTAGAAGGATCATTCCAAAGTATAGCTGCACAACCCTCAGGAGAAATGACAGAAAAAACTGAATTTTTCATCATTGCAAGCTTATCAGCCACACCTATAGCCAAAGCTCCACCACTTCCTCCTTCTCCTATAACCACAGCTATAGTAGGAGTTTTTAAATCGCTAAGTTCATACAAATTTGTAGCAATAGCTTCACTTTGACCACGTTCTTCTGCTCCCAAACCTGGATAAGCACCCGGGGTATCTATCAAAAACAAAATAGGAATTTGAAATTTCTCTGCAAGTCTTGCCACTCTTAAAGCTTTTCTATAACCTTCAGGATGAGGCATACCAAAATTTCTAGCGATCTTTTCTTTTGTGCCACGCCCTTTTTGTTCTCCTATAACTATAAGTTTTTTTTCTCCTAAATACCCCATAAAACAAACAATAGCAGGATCATCTCTAAAAGCACGGTCTCCATGAATTTCATAAGCATCATTTAAAATAAGATCTATATAATCAAGTGCATAAGGGCGATCTGGATGACGAGCGAGTTGCAAGCGTCCAAAATCGCTTAAATTTTTATAAGTTTTAGCAATTTCTTTTTCGAGATTTTTTTTAAGTATAGCAACAGCCTCGGTATCACCCTTAATTTGAGCATTGATAATATCTTCATCAATTTGCTGAATATTTTTTTCAAAATCTAAATACGAAGCCATATCAATCTACTTTTTTAAATACCACGCAACCATTTGTGCCGCCAAAGCCAAAAGAATTACTCATCACAACTCTTAAATCCGCTTTTCTGGCCTCATTTGGTATATAATCTAAATCACATTCTTCATCGCTAACAAATTGATTAATAGTAGGTGGCATAATTCCATTGTCTAATGCCATGATGCTAATAACCGCTTCAATAGCTCCTGCAGCACCCAAACAATGCCCTGTTTGTCCTTTTGTTGAGCTAACCGCTGGAATTTCACTTCCAAAAAGCTCTTTAATTGCAGCTGTTTCATTTTTGTCATTTACGGGCGTTGAAGTTCCATGTGCATTAATATAATCTACCTTTGGATTTCCTGCCATTTTTAAGGCTTTTTTCATCGCTCTTAAAGGTCCATCTAATGTAGGTGAGGTAATGTGATGCGCATCAGCACTTTCTCCAAAACCAACCAATTCAGCATAAATCTTAGCCCCACGCTTTTTAGCCTCTTCATACTCTTCAAAAACCAAAGCGCCTGCACCCTCTCCCATTACAAAACCATCTCTTTCTTTATCAAAAGGTCTTGAAGCATGAGCAGGATCATCATTTCTAGTAGAAAGAGCTTTCATTGAAGCAAAACCGCCAATTCCTACAGGACAAATAGCAGCTTCTGCACCAATTACCAACATTTTGTTAGCATTACCTAAAGCTATACTTTTATATGCTTCCCCTATAGCATGAGTTCCTGCTGCACAAGCCGTTACACAAGAAATATTAGGTCCTTTAAGTCCGTGTTCTATAGAAATTAAACCGCCTAACATATTTACTAAAGCTGAAGGTATAAAAAATGGAGAAATTTTACGAGGGCCACGTTCAGAACAAATAACCGAATTCTTTTCTATATTTGGCAGACCTCCAATTCCCGCAGCTGAAACAACTCCAAATTCTTCTTTGTCTAAATTTTGATCAAAATTAGCATCTTGCATTGCTTCGCGAGCAGCTTTAATACCCAATTGAATAAAACGATCAATTTTTTTAACCTCTTTACCGTCAACTACTTCTAGAGGATCGAAATTTTCAATTTCTGCTGCAATTTGAACCGGAAAGTCTGTAGTATCAAAAAGAGTGATTTTTTTCACACCACTCTTACCTTCACAAATCGCCTTAAAAGAACTTTCTTTATCTAAACCCAAGGCATTGATCATACCAATACCTGTTACTACAACTCTTTTCAAGAACAAGCTCCTTGTAAAGTGAATTTTTTTAAATTATTTTTTAAGATTTTCGATATAATTTACAACATCCTCAATTTTAATTAGTTTTTCAGCATCACTATCTGGGATTTCTACTTCGAATTTTTCTTCTAATGCCATAATAAGCTCTACAACATCCAAAGAATCTGCACCTAAATCTTCAATGATTTTTGATTCCATCTTAACAGCATCCGCATCAATGCTTAATTGCTCTACTACCACTGCTTTTACATCATCAAATGTTGCCATTTATATATCTCCTTGATAAAAATTAAAATAAAGCGTATTTTACAATAAAAAACTTAAAATATTTATAGTTTTTGACTATACTTTAAAAAACCATTGAATTTTAGGAGTAAGAAATGCTTTTTTCTCGACTTATTGAAACAAATTCACACATTTGGGATGAATATTTACATCATGAATTTGTAAAAAAATTAGAAAATGGAAGTTTAAAAGAAGAAAATTTTCTTTTTTATCTCAAACAAGATTATATCTATCTCATCCATTATGCTAAATGCTATGCACGACTTGCCTTAAATGCAAAAAATGCCGAAGAACTACGCTTTGCAATGAAATTTCAAAACTACATTATAGAAGGAGAAATTGAACTTCATAAAAGTATTTTAAAACTTGGCATCAATGCTGATAAATTAAATGTTAAAGATGAAAGTTTGACCAATATAGCTTACACACGCTATATGTTAAGCGTGGGTGAAAGTGGAGATTTTTTAGATATGTTAGTGGCTTTAAGTGCTTGTGCCATAGGTTATGGTTATATAGGAGCTGAAATTTATAAAAGACTTGGCAAGGAAAAACTTCAAAATCACCCTTATAAAGAATGGATTTTAACCTATAGTTCAGATGAATTTCAAAGTGAAATTAAAGAATTTGAAGACTTTTTAAATTCTTATACTCAACAAATATCTCAAGAAAAATTTGAAAATCTTAGCGAAATTTTTTATAATGTAGTGCGTTTAGAAAATGCTTTTTGGGAACATGCTTTACAAATGAAAATGGATATTTAAAGCAAGGAAAATCCTTGCTTTAAGCTTTATAAAGTTTAAAATCTCCGTTTGGAAACTGCATTTTAGCACTTAAATTATCAAGATAAAAAACTTCAAATCTAGAATTTTGTGGATTCTCATAAAGGCTTACAAGATAAGGATATTTTTCAAACATCAGCTCTTTAACTTTTGCGTTAGGTTCAAAAACTGCATTTGCTCTAAGTCTTAAAAAAATGCCCTCTCTAGAACAAGAACAAAATTCAATACCATTATAATTTTGTATATGCTTAAAAAGTCCTTTATTATTAGAAGTACAAAAATAAATTCTATCTCCTACAAGTAAAGGGCTCTGCATAGGACGAACCCTAGGATTTCCACAAGTTCCTAAAGTTGCCAAAAACGCAGGAGTATTTTCATCTAAAAATTGTTCAATTTCTTTTAAGTCCATATACTTTCCTTACATATATAATCCGCCATTAATTTTAAGCACATCACCTGTCACATAAGAAGCATAATCACTTAATAAAAATGCTACACAATTTGCAACTTCTTCAGGTTCTGCAAAGCGTTTTAAAGGGATATTATCTTGATATGCTTGTTTGATTTCATCGCTTAAAATCTCTGTCATATCACTTTTAATAAAGCCTGGAGTAACACAATTAAAACGCAAATTTCTACTCGCTCCCTCTTTAGCAAAAGATTTAGTCATAGCAATCATTCCACCCTTGCTCGCAGAATAATTAGTCTGACCGGCATTCCCCATTTCACCGACAATTGAAGCAATATTCACAACCGCACCAAAACGCTTTTTGCTCATTGTTTTTAAAGCCTCTCTACAACCTAAAAATGCAGAACTCAAATTTGTATCCACTACACTTGTAAAATCTTCGAGTTTCATTCTTAAGGCAAGTTTGTCGTTTGTAACACCTGCATTATTTACAAGATAGCTAAGCTCTCCATCGCTTTCTACTATAGTTTTTATCCCATTTTCAAACTCATCTTCTTTGCTTGCATCAAATTTAATCACAGCTGCATTGCCGCCTTGCGCAAGAATTTCATCTTTTAAAACATCTGCAAGTTCTGGTTTTGAGCGATAATTAATCCAAACTTTTAATCCAAAACTTGCCAAAGTTTTTGCAATAGAAGCACCAATACCCTTACTTGCACCTGTAATTAAAACATTTTTTCCACTAAATTTCATTTCTATCCTTAAAAAAAATATAAAATTAAATTTTAACAAAAATCTATATCAAAAGGCAAACAGATCAAAATAAAGCCTCATTCATCTCTTTTGGAATTTCTAAATTTAATATTTTAAGCACACTTGCAGCGATATTACTAAGTCCCATATTTTCCTTAAGCTTATCTACTCCCTTAGCTTCTACAAAAACAAAAACATCAAAAGTTGTATGATTGGTCAATAAATTTCCTTTTTTATCTTGCATCGCTTCACAATTTCCATGATCACTTGTAATGATAAAGGCATAATCATGCTTTCTTGCACACTCGACCACTTCGCCCAAACAAACATCTACTGCTTCTACAGCCTTAATGGCAGCATTAAAATCTCCTGTATGGCCTACCATATCACCATTTGCAAAGTTCACCACTATAAAATCTTCGCCCTTTTCTATCCCTTTTTTAACCGCATCGCATACTTCAAAAGCGCTCATTTCAGGCTTTTCGTCGTAAGTTTTTACCTTTGGACTTGGGATTAAAACCCTTGTTTCATTTTCCAAAAGTTCTTCTTTTCCTCCATTGAAAAAGAAAGTAACATGAGCATATTTTTCAGTTTCTGCAGTATGAAGTTGAGTAAGTCCTGCTTTGGAGATGGTTTCAGAAAGTGTATTTTTAATTTCTTCTTTTTCAAAAAGTACTGGAATGTTAAATTTATCATCATAAACACTCATAGTAAGCAAATTTTCAAACACTTTTTCTCGCTCAAATTCCTTGAAATTTTGAGAATTTAAAACTTCGATGAGTTGTTTCATTCTATCATTTCTAAAATTAACAAAAATCAATCCATCATCTTCTTGCATGCCTTTATAATTCTCGTTTTTAGCCGCTTGAATAAATTCATCAGTTGTTTCATTTTGATAACATTCTTCTATATAATCAACCCAATTTGACACACCCTTGCTCTTGCCTAATAAACAATCATAATATTCCTTAACTCTTTCCCAACGCTTATCTCTATCCATAGCATAAAAACGGCCACAAAGCGTAGCAAAATGCACGCCTATTTCCTCACAATGATTTTTTAGCTTTCTTATAAATTCTAATCCACTTGTAGGACTTACATCGCGTCCATCAGTAATTGCATGTGCAAAAACTTCATTTCCATTTTTGGCACAAATTTCAAGCAAGGCATTAAAATGTGTATCCATAGAATGAACCCCACCATCGCTATATAAACCAATAACATGCACTCTTTTGCATTTTTGTAGAAGTTTTTTTAAATTTGCGTTTTTTTCAAGTTCGCAACTCTCTATAGCTTTATTAATACGCACTAAATTTTGATAGATAATTTGCCCACTACCTATACACATATGGCCCACTTCGCTATTTCCCATTTGCCCTTCAGGCAAACCTACCGCTAAACCACTAGTTTTAATTAAAGAATTTGGTACTTCTCTAAAAAGCCTCTCATAATTTGGCTTTTTAGCAGCCTCAAAAGCATTAAAATCTTTTTCTTTGTTAAAACCTATTCCATCTGTAATAACTAAAATACATTTTTGTCTCATTTTTTACTCTTTTATAAGAAATTTTTTGGCTAGATTTTACTAAAATTAAGCTTTTAAAAACCAAAAAGAAGGCTAGCTTTTGTATTATCTTTCTTATTTTAGTGATTATGCTTTTTTTACTTATATCAGTGTACGCGCGGGCTTTGCATTTTTCATTGCTTTATGCTTGTCTTTATTTATCATGCCTAAATTTATTGCTTGGGCTAAAAACAAAAATGCAAATCAACCCATTTATGAACTAGCACCCCAAACTCACAAGGTAAAATCTCAAACGCCTACAATGGGTGGGCTTATCTTTATAGGTTGTGCAGTCTTTACAAGTCTTCTTTGTGCTAAATTGGATAATGTATTTACAATCACCGCCTTGCTTTGTCTTGTGCTTTTTTGCCTTATTGGACTTGTGGATGATTTGGGTAAAATTTTAAAAAAAGACAACCACTCAGGACTTAGCCCAAAAATGAAACTTTTAGCACAAATAAGCGTAGGATTAATCTGTATTTTACCTTTATATTTTAGCCCTGAATTTAATACAGAATTTTATCTTCCTTTTTACAAATATCCGCTTTTTGATATGAAAATTTTTGCTCTTGCTTTTTGGATTTTGGTCTTAATCTCCAGCTCTAATGCTGTCAATTTAACCGATGGACTTGACGGACTTGCAACAGTTCCTAGCATTTTTTCTTTATCTACCTTAGGTATATTTTTATATTTGAGTGGAAATTTAAATTATAGTGAATATTTGCTTTTACCTAAAATTCAAGGCTTGGGCGAGGTAGTGATTATCTGTGCTGCATTGATTGGAGCTCTTATGGGATTTTTATGGTATAACTGCTATCCTGCACAAGTTTTTATGGGAGATAGTGGAAGCTTAGCCTTGGGTGGATTTATAGGTTTTTTAGCCATCATAAGCAAAAATGAAATCTTGCTTTTACTTGTAGGCTTTGTCTTTGTGCTTGAAACCATTTCTGTCATTTTACAAGTGGGAAGCTTTAAAATTTTCAATAAAAGAGTATTTAAAATGGCGCCTATACACCATCATTTTGAAAAAATAGGCTGGGTAGAAAATAAAATCATAGTACGTTTTTGGATGATAGCCTTGCTATCTAATTTACTTGCGCTTGCATCGATAAAGTTAAGATAATGAGAATTTCACTTTTTGGATATGGTAAAACCACACAGGCAATAGCTAAAAATTTAGCCAATCAATTCGGCCCTTTTGATATCTACGATGATCATTTTCAAGAAAAAAGCAAGGATGAATGGGGTAATCATCTTTTAAATCCTAAAGAATTTGATGAAAAAGTAAGCGAGCTTGAAATTCCAAGCCCTGGCTTTCCACCTAACCATAACCTTATAAAAAAAGCAAAAAATTTACAAAGCGAATATGATTTTTTTTATGATGCTATGCCAAAATCTGTTTGGATCAGTGGTACAAATGGTAAAACCACAACCACACAAATGGCTACACATCTACTTTCACATGTTGGAGCAGTAATGGGAGCAAATGTCGGTTTTCCTCTGGCTGAGCTTGATTTAAATGCCAAAATTTGGATACTTGAAACTTCATCTTTTACACTTCACTATACCCATACTGCAAAACCCGAAATTTATGCACTTCTACCTATAAGTGCGGATCATCTTTCATGGCATGGAAGCTTTGAAAATTATGCAAAAGATAAATTGAGCGTTTTAGAAAGAATGAATGAGTGTGATATTGCAATCTTGCCTGAAATTTACGCAAAAACACCTACAAAAGCTTATATTATCTCTTACAAAGATGAATTTGATCTTGCTCAAAAAATGGGTATCGATATAGAAAAAATATCTTTTAAAAGCCCTTTTTTGCTTGATGCTGTCATGGCTTTAAGCATAGAAAAAATTCTACTTGATAGTCTAAGCTATGAACTTTTAAATCAATTTATCATGGAAAAAAATAAACTCGAAGAATTACAAGATAGTCAAGGTAGACTTTGGGTCAATGATACTAAAGCGACCAATGAAAACGCTGTAATGGCCGCTCTTAACCGCTATAAAAATAAAAAAATTCATCTTATTGTGGGCGGCGATGATAAGGGTGTGGATTTAAGCGCTTTATTTAATTTTATGAAAAATTTCAACATAGAACTCTATGCTATAGGACTTAGCACTCAAAAAATGCTTGATTATGCTTTAAAAGCAAATTTAAAAGCTCGTAAGTGTGAATTTTTAGAAAATGCTGTACAAGAAATTTCCAAAACGCTAAAAAACAATGAAGTAGCTTTATTAAGCCCTGCTTGTGCAAGCTTAGATCAATTCAGCTCTTATGCTCAACGTGGAGAAAAATTTAAAGAATGTGTAGGTAAAATTTAATTCACCCCCCCCCATCACATATTAATTTTTATCAAACACTAATTTAAAACGACTCGTATTCGGCTTAGAATTAAAATTCATTTATTAAACAACATACCTTGATAAAAAATTTATCTCAAGTATAACATTCA
>NZ_AINS01000024.1 GCF_000254135.1 Campylobacter coli LMG 9860 | reverse complement strand
ATGGAACTTTCCACTCGTTTGATTTCAGCTTCAAGTCTTTTAATCTCAGAATGAAATAAGTCTTCAAGTCTTTTAATCTCAGATTGGAATAAATCCTTGCTAACCAACTCATTTCTTATTTGCTCAATGGCTTCTTGCTTTAAATTCTCAAAATTAAGCCTTTGCGTTGTTGCTCTATCATTAGCAAATTCTTCAAAAGCTTGAATGAGTTTTTTAGCTTGATCAGTATCTGAAAAAATACTTTCCAATAATGCTTTAAAGCTCTCATTGAGTGTAATTTCTTTTTTCATATCATATCCTTGCATGCTTAACTCCTAAATTATAACATATTTTTCATGTGCGTTCTTAGGCTACATTTCCAATTTGCTTCCACCATGTTTTTTTCTCAGAGTGAAATCTATAACCTAATTGCTTGATTTTTTCATTTAAACCATAGGTATTTCCTACAATCCAATAATAACCATCTTCATTTTTCACTTCGAGTCCCAAAGATAACAAAACTTGTCTTTCATCTTCGCTAAAAGTTGTAGCGTTTGATTGTGAAAAGTTTTGTGAGAAATCAACTTTCTTTTTGTTTTCCTGAGTATTGTTTTGTTCGGCTTCAATATCGATAACAATATCGCTACTTTCAGTCATTCCAACGCCCATTTCTTCAGCAGAATATAATCCACTAAGATTGAAAGCTTTTCTAAGTGCTTGTGACTCGGCTACCTTTTTTAGCATGGTATCAGGTTTTGTAGTCCAAAATGAAGTAGCTTCACCTGATGCTTTCTTTTGAACATATTCATTATAAGCAACTTCTACGACAAAAGGTTTATCGCTATCAGTACGATGGACTTCACAAACGGCAACTAGATCTTGAATGTATTCCCATTTTCCATTATCATTTAATCGTGGAAATTGTTTAATTTCACTATAAGAGCGAATTCCGCCAAATTTTCCTGTTTTATGGGCAATAGCTAAAAAACCATCTCTTCCCACTAAAGGATCAATTTTATCCACCCACTCTTTTTTACCATTAACTTCAACCTGCGATCTTCTTGGCACAAAAAATATCTGTTTCAAAAACGGATCTAAATTATACTTATTAGCAATATTTAGACAATATTCCATTTCAACAGTTTTAGCGTTGACAGGAAAGAAATGTTTTCGAATTAATTCAATTTTTTCTTGTGTGAAAGAAGTACTAACAGCTTGATTTTGAGTATTTGTAATTTTTGTGTTCATTTTTATATCCTTTTTTATATTTTGAATAAAAAAAGGAATAGAAATTTATATTGCCCAAGAAGGGAATAAAAAAATCTATTCCCAACTTATAGGGCGTGTTAAGCTAAAAGTTAAAAATTAACTTTTACTTTCGTTAGTGTGTTTATCATTGATATAATGAGCTACTAAAACCAATGTACCAAAAATAAGAGTGATAGCACCGATTAAAATAGCTATATTATAACCATCCATTTTTTCTCCTTTTTTCAAAAAAAGCTCAATCTTTAAGAAAGATTGATGATAATGCAACTACCGTTAAAATTAGCAAACTTTCGATGAGGATAATAAAAGCTCTACCATCGCCCGTTTGTAAACCATAAAGACTATTTACAAACAATCCTATGCCGATAGACTCCATAAATCTTAAAATTGCTTTTGTAGGTATTTTTGCAAATATTACTATTTTTTTGAAAAAATTTTTCATTTTTTCTCCTTATCTTATAACATAAAAAATGTTAGAAGTCAAGGGATAGAAGTATCCCTAGTGGGATAG
>NZ_AINS01000025.1 GCF_000254135.1 Campylobacter coli LMG 9860 | reverse complement strand
AAGTATTAAGCATTGTAGAGATTTTAACGATAATTTTATTAAAGTTTATGATAAAATAAAAAATTCTTTTACGAGTTTACAAAATTCTCAAAAAAATGAAATTTTTATTCAAGAAATTATTCAAGATATAGATAAAACCAAAACTCAAATAGATGAACTTTACAATACTCAAAAAGATTTGATACAAATTTTAGGTCCCTTACTAACTCAATTTGAACTTAATCTTGCTAAAATTTATGTCTTAAATCCTAAAACCAAAGAAGATGC
>NZ_AINS01000026.1 GCF_000254135.1 Campylobacter coli LMG 9860 | reverse complement strand
CAACTTAATAGCCAAAAAAAAAGCTCGACCCTTTTTAAGAATCGAGCTTTTATCACACCTACAAGGCTCTGTAAAACCTTTGTTGTCCATCTACCTCATGGATAAAAATATTATAACACAAAATAGTAAAAAGGGAAATGATGAAAACATTTAATTGTAATATTGAAATTAATAAAAATAAAACTAAACAACCAAAATTTTCATTCAATGATAAAGGTTTATTTGATTCTCAAAAATATGATATTACGGATGTTGGTAATTTGATTTTTGCAAGTTCTATAAACAAAATATTTGGATTCACCACAAAAAGCTTCAAAGAGATGATAATAAAATGTAATACAAATAATTTACTAAAAAATGAATCCGCATTCGAATCTATAGAATTGAAAAAAGAAGAAGAAGAAAAATTTACGCTAGATTTTCTTATTGAATCAAATAAAACAAGTGTTTTATCAGTTTTTAAAGGAAAAATAATATGAAAAATTACAATTTGTTAAGATTTTTTAGTAAGAATACATCGGTTGAACAAATTACTCCTAAAACATTAAGACTTGCTATACTCCTTTCGGCGAGTCTTAGCTTTTCTCAAGCTGCTATTCAATGTACAGATTATAATGATTTTAAACAATTTAATGGACACTATTATACTGCTACTGTTCAAAAAATGACTTTTGAAGATGCAAGAAAACTAGCAGAAGATAGCGGTGGCTATTTAGCAATTCCTGATTCTAAAGCTGAAAATGATTTCTTAAGTTCTTTGTTTAGGGGAGGGCAGTATGCTTGGATAGGCGTGTATGATCCAAGTTACATAAGTAATTATTGTGTTGAAGGTAATTCAGGTTGTATTTATGATGATAGTCGTTTTAAAACAGTCAAAGGTAATCCATTAACTTATAAAAATTGGGCGCAAACTCAGCCTGATAATTTACTAAAAAAATATGATATCGTGGATGGAAAAGAGAGAGTATCTCCTTTAGGGGAGCATTGGGTTGCTATGGCTAGCCCTAGCGGACAATGGAGTGATCAAGGCAATCATTTTGGAGATACAAATAATCCTGTGAGAAATTACGCTCTTTTAGAGTTTGACAAAATACCTGATTGTGCAGGTGGTGGTAGCGATGGTGGTGATAATGGGCACACTGCAACAGATGCTATGCAATGCAATACAAATTTTAGCGATGATCCAAACTTCAAACCTGCAAATGGACAAGGACAATCCATAGCTTGTTTACAAAACTCTCAGCAAAAATACTTTTGTCCTGCACAATTAACACAATGTGTTAATTCAGATGATGCAGTAGATGGTAGTAGTAAAAAAATAGAAGGTGGTGTTTTAAAAACAGGTAAAACAAAAGTAAGACTCACTTTTTCCAAAAGTATAGGTTATAATGCGTGGCAAGTCGTGACAAATGATATCTATATTACTGATATTGATGCAATTGATAGTTTTAAACTTGTTTATGCAGGAGCTGATGATTGGGTGGTTCCTTTTGCTCCAAATTCTACAGTTGCCGTTGTTGGTAATAAGCCAAATAATACTAAAGATGCACTAGATTACATTCCTTATCGCCCAAACAATGATAACTATGGTGAGCTTTCAAAATTTAGCGGAAAAAACTTAAACATAGAATTAAAACAATATTTGCACACAGGTATTAATAAGTCTGTAGCATTTTTTGCCACAGTAGGAAGCGGTGGCTGGCAGCTCACTTATGAAGCAACAGGAAAAGATATAAGTTGTAGTAATTTTGGAAGAAATTTAAATTGTACAGAAGAAAGCGAAACAATTCCTTTTAGTGCTTATAAATATACTTGTCCTGCAGGTTATCAGCCTAAAGAGCAAGGTGGAGTGTGTTCACCACAAAGTGTAGATGATTTGATTGATACAAATGGAGATGGTATAGGTGATAGTTGTAATTCTTCTATTGCTCCTGCTAAAAACTGCTTAGGTGTAACAAGAACTTGTCCTTTCAATAGTAGTAGAGAGTGTGTGCTAATAGACAACAAATATCAATGCTCTCCTTTTCCTTGTTTTAAAGGAGTAAGCGATGTAGAAAATACTGATACTCCTGTTGGTGTTAATGATGCAAACAATAATGGTTGGAATGATGATGGTACTTGTTCAGGACAAATCATTATTTTTAATGGACAAGATAATCGTTGTAAAAATTGGGATATGTTTGGCGGTTTACTTGGTGGTGGATGTTGTGATAAAGATAATGTGTTTTTAGGACTTGTAGCTTGTAAAGAAGATGAGAAAAAGCTTGCTAAATTAAACGATGCAGGAAAATGTCATGAAGTAGGAACTTATTGTTCTAAAAAGGTTAGTTTAGGTTTTACTAAAATTTGCGTTGAAAAAAAGAAAAGTTTTTGTTGCTTCAATTCTAAATTAGGAAGAATTTTCAATGAACAAGGACGCCCTCAGCTTGGAAAAGGGTGGGGTAGTGCGGAAGGTCCGCAATGCAAAGGTTTCACTCCTGAAGAATTTCAAAAATTAGATTTTAGCGAAATTGATTTAAGTGAATTCATTGCTGATATTGTAGGAAGTTTTGACACAGGAAAAATACAAGCTGATTCTGTGAAAATACAAGAAAAGATTCAAAACAATATCGAGAATGCAACGAAAAAACCTACAAATTAAAAAAGAAAATAAATTATTAGAAAGGAGAGAAGCTTAGTTAAAAGTTTGTTTGGTAAGCCACAAGGGAGTTTCGCCCCTTAAGAAAAGGGGCAAGGCTAATAAGCCTTGACAGTAATTATACAAATTAGTATAATTATAAGTATGAAACGAAACATAGTTTCACCCCCTTTCTAGGGTGTGATTATGCCACAGGGTTGCAGCCTTGTGGCAAAACCCTTAATGCAATTATACTAAACAAACTCTTTAACTTCTTAAAACAGTCCATGAAAAGATTTTACTTTTTATTCTTTAGCACTTTGTTTTTTGCACCTTCATTTTTGTTTGGTGCTACAAACATAGCTAATAGCAATCTAATTTATACTTGGGGTTATGGCGATGTGATGAATGAAATCATGCAGGCGGTTAAAGGTATAACTACTGAAACAGATTATATCGTTAATGCAGCCTTGGCTATTTCATTATTGCTTTTCAGTATTAAAAAAGCAATGGATGGACAAACAAACCCTGTGTTTGAATTTGGAAAAATGTTTATGCTTTTTGCTGTAGTGTGGTACATGTTTTTAAGGGCGCCAAATGACAATAATCACCGCTTCATGATTCACGATGAAGTCACTAGCAAAGATTATGTTATTTCTCAAATTCCTATAGGCATAGGAAAAAGCTTTGCATTAATGACGCAATTTGAGAAGGTTATCCTAGAAGCTATGGAAAAACATTTCACAACTCCACAATCTACAAATTTTTCTAACGCAGGTTTAGGTTTTTCACTTCAAGTGATGAGTACTTTGCCAAGCGTAAAGCTTTCGGCTATTGATGCAACTTTACAAAAAAATATTGATTTTTATTTTAGAAACTGCGTTTCAGTAGGTATCTTGCTTAATCAACAAGGTAGAAATCTTTTTCAAAATTCTGATAATTTAATGCAAGATCTTTTCACAAACATAGGCAATGGCTCTCAGCTTACTCCTTTGTTTGAAAATAACAATAATATTGAAAAACAAAGTGTTGTGCCTTGTTCTGATGCAGGTCCTCAAATCGTTGAAATGATTAAAAACGATACAGATGAAGCTATGAAGATTCATGCTGCTTTGCTTGGTATGGCGAATGATATGGCAAATTATGAGCAAAAGTTCTTAGGCGCTGCACAAATCTATAATGAACAAGCTGTAAGTGCTAGATCTTATTTGCAACAATCCATGATAATGCTTGCTTCTCAAGATGCAATCATTAATACCGCTAAATCAGTAGGTTTAAATCCTGCTTCTGTGGCTGCAAATACTGCTTATGCGGATCAGCAATTTTATGCAAGTATGCAAGCACAAGGACACATGGCACAAACTTATTTGCCTTTAGCTAAAGCTTATTTAACAGCTATTATTATAGGTTTATCTTGGCTTGTTGCTTTGCTTTCTATTGTATTTGGCTCTTACGCTCATATTAAAATGTTTTTTACTCTATGTATTTGGATAGTGCTTTGGACTCCTATACTTTGTATTATTAATTTTATAAATGATTTTAATCTTATGAAAGTTGCACAAGTAATAACAGGTGGAAAAGCAGCTTTAAGCTTAGGAGATAACATTCTTATATTTAAAGAAGTAGCAAGTAGATCAAATTTCATGAATTATCTTGTAATGAGTACTCCTGTTTTAGCTTATGCTATAGCTAAAGCAAGTGAGCAAGGATTTGTAACTTTTGCTTCTGGATTATCTCAAGCTCTAACAGGTGCTTCAAGAGCTGCAGGAAGTTTTGCAAATCAGCAAGCCTTATCTACACAAACTAGCATTGCTGCTCCTAGAGGAGATGAAGTTTGGGCAATGAATGCAGGTGTGGTAAGTTTGCAAAGTGCTATGAGTGCAGGGGGTGGTAGATTTAGTATGTCTGCGATAACAGGCGGTGGAACAACAGTTAAAGATGTGAATACAAATACAAATTTTGCATTAGGAAGTAATGGTGAAATTACAAATATGAGCATTGCGGGACTTGATGCAAAACATGCACAAAGTGAAACCCAAACTAGACAAGATTCGCTTGCTAATTCTATTGCCGATACTCATAAAACAGGCATTAATCAAGGTATTACTTCTAACTACCTTAGAAATCATGGCGCAGGAGTTGAAGATACTAAAGCAATTGAGAAAGCAGAAGCGCAAGCTTTAAGAGAGACTATGAGCGAAGTGTTGGGCGATAAATCTAGCTTCAATGAAGCAGATAAAAAAGCTTTAGAAGGAAGCGTTGGTGCTTATGCTAGTGGCTCAGCAGGGCTTGAAATCTTTGGAAGCGGTGGAAAAATAGGTGGAGAAATTAAAGGGATAGCTTCAATAGGCACAGGCTCAACTGAAACACAAGAATATTCAAGAAGCTTAAGCAAAGAAGGACAGGCTGCATTTGATAAAATGTATGCTGAAAAACTTGGCAATATCATTAAATCTAGTGATAGTGTGGCTTCTGCTTATTCTAATGCTCTATCCACAAGCACAGGCAGTGAATTTGCCGATGCTAAACAAAAAGCACATTCTTATAGTGAAGCAAGTCAATACAGTGAAGCTATTCAAACAAGTAATTTACCTAATATGGCTGAAAATTACATTGCTGAAAATAATTTGGGTGGAACTAGAGAACAACAAGTTGCTGCTGCAGCTAAAGGGCTAGAAAACTTAGCCGCAAGGGGAGATTTGCAAGGCTTGTTACATTATGCTAATATGAATACAGCTAAGCCAAATGCTGATGGAATTCATGATGTTAGCAATAAATCTTATTACAGTCCTTCAAGCGTAGGGGCTAACAATGCTCATAATAATGATACAGTAGCTAATCAAAATAGTTTAAATAACTTAGGAACAGCAGGGGGAAATAATATAAGAAATGAATTCAGTCAGCAAAGTGGAGCTGCTATAAGTAATTTCAAAAACCAAGGAACAAGCACTTCTAATGTGGTTAATAATAGCGCTAAAGATGCCATAGTAGAACAAAATGCTAACAGGAGAATGGGAGTAAATCCTAGCTCTTATACAATACAAGATGCAAGCAAATCAGGCAATGAGCTTGCAAAAGAAGCTCAAGGCTTGTTTGAAGCTATGAGTAAAAAATAAGTCTAGCTTTTTGACTAGGCTTAGTTATCTCGTATAGCACCGAATATATAATCAAATTTATAACTCATGCAATTTTACTTGTCAGAATGCAAAGCTTCGCCATCTATTCCATGTATACTCATAGAATATCCTGTAGCGTAACCGTCTAAAAATTCAGAGAAGTGTGTGTTATTATCACTTCTATATCCCCCATGCTTTTTCTCATCATAGGGAACTATTTTTATATTTTTAGCAAGGAATAATACAAAAGCAATTACAAGGCTAGATACAGATAAAAGCCCTAAAATACCTATAAAGCTAGTGATAATTTTTAAATATACCAAAAGCAAAACAATAGCTGCAACTCCGCAAGAAAGCCAAAGAGTAAGTATGAGTTTTTCGGTTGTAGTCATTTTTGATTTTTTAAGTTTTACTTCTACTTTATCCATCTTTATTCCTTTCAATATTTTTTAAATAACTTACTATGACTACCTAGTTTTAAAATATTTAGCTCTAACTCATTATTATGTTTTTGATAAATTAATAACAAGTTAGACTTTATATGACATTCTCTAAAATCTTTTAATACACCTTTTAATTGATGATCTTTATATTTAGGTTCTAAATTCTCATCATTAGAAAGTTTTACAATAACTTCATCAGTTATTTTACGCTCTTCATCACTTATTTTTTTGTAAGCTTTTATAAAATCTTTATGGTAATAAATTTTATATTTTGCCATTTTGATAAGCTTTCACAAAGTCTTGATGCGAATTAAAACTTAATGCAGTATTGACTTTTTTTTCTTTATCAAGTTCTTTGCTTGCATTTAATATCCTACTTTCAAAACTACTCAACTTAGGCTTAGAAATTTTACATTTGGCATTTATGCTTTTTGCTAAACCCTTGAATGCAGGTAAAAAATTTTCATTAACATTTTCAATAATAAGAGTCATAAGCAACTCCTTTCAAATTATATAACATAATTATACCATATTTTAATAAATTTTGCAAGTATTTTTGCTATAAAATGCCTATTTTTAGGGGTTTTAATGGGGTTCTTTTTTTTATTTAACTTGGGAAAAGTCGCCAAAATCTTCATCGATTTAATTGTATTTTCACGCTACTTTGTTCGCATTGCTTTTAAGCATTAAACAATCAGAAGCCACGCACTTCCGATCATTTATTTTTGTAAAGTTTAAAAGTTTTTTTGTTTGTATTAAGCTAAGACTAAGCGTGG
>NZ_AINS01000027.1 GCF_000254135.1 Campylobacter coli LMG 9860 | reverse complement strand
TTTAATTCTACATCATCACAAGAATCTATAGAATAAATTTGGTTTATAATCATATTAAACCTTTTTTTTGGAAATTTTTAATTAATTATATCATCAAATTTCCAAAAAATAAATCTTATCCAAAAGCACCGCTTAAGTAAGCCTTGGTTTTTTCTTGTTTTGGATTTTCAAAAAATTCTTTACTTTCACCAAATTCTATAAGCTCGCCTAGATGAAAAAATGCAGTATAATCAGCCACGCGTTTGCCTTGTTGCATGTTGTGCGTTACCATAATCATGGAAAGATTATGACTTAATTCTTTTAAAAGCTCTTCTATAACACCTGAGCTAATAGGATCAAGTGCGGAAGTTGGCTCATCTAAAAGCAAGAGCTTAGGTTTTATTGCTAAAGCCCTTGCGATACAAAGACGTTGTTGTTGTCCACCTGAAAGAGCTAGGGCATTTTGCTTTAATTTATCTTTAACCTCTTCAAAAAGCCCTACTTTTTGTAAACAATCCACCACCAAAGCTTCTTCTTCATCTTTGTTTTTAATCATACCGTGAAGTTTTGGTGCATAAGAGATGTTTTCATAAATGCTTTTTACAAAAACATTAGGTTGTTGAAAAACCATGCCTACATTTTTACGCAAAGCTACTACATCTTGATTTTTAACATCTTTTCCTTCAATTTCCACTAAACCATCGATTTTTGCGATTTTATCATTCATTCTATTAAAACAACGCAAAAAAGTGGATTTACCACATCCTGAAGCACCGATGAGTGCAGTAATTTTGTTTTGCTCTATTTGCATATTGATATCAAATAAAGCTTGTTTTTTTCCATAAAATAAATTTAAATTTGTTGTTTTTGCTATCACTTTAATTTTCCTTGAAAATATTTTCTTAATAATATCGCACTAAGATTTAACACGACTAAAAGTCCTAAAAGCACAATAATACCCGCTGCGGTTCTTTCTAAAAATGCACGCTCTGGCATAGCCGACCATGAGTAAATTTGAGCAGGCAAAACGCTAGTTGGATCAAAAATAGAACTTGCCACATCAGGGATAAAGGCTATCATACCGATAATCATCAAAGGTGCAGTCTCGCCTATAGCCCCTGCTAAAGTCAAAATAGAACCTGTTAAAATCATAGGCATAGCCAAAGGCAACATAATGCCTTTTACCATTTGAACCTTTGTCATACCTAAAGCATAAGCAGCATTTTTCATATTGATATCCACACTTTTTAAAGCTGCCTTAGTTGAAACAATGATAATAGGTAAACTCATGATCGCCAAAGTAAGCCCACCCACTAAAGCACTTGAGCGAGGCATTCCAAAAAGATTGATAAACACTCCAAGTCCTAAAAGTCCAAACAAGATACTTGGAATACTTGCAAGGTTGTTAATACACACTTCTATAAAATGTGTAAGGATATTTTGTGGCGCAAATTCTTCTAAGTAAATTGCCGCTGCAACGCCTATAGGAACACTCACAACCATACAAACAAGCATAACAAGCAAAGTCCCTACAACTGAAGATAAAATTCCTGAATTTTCAGGAGATTTTGAGTCCCCATTTAAAAAGAAATTGCTATTAAATTTAAGCTCTATCTCGCCTTTTTGCATAAGATCATCGACTAAAGTTCTTTGTTTTTCACTAAGGCGATTATATTTTTGCTTCATATATTGATCTACTTCTGAATTTGCCAAAAGCCAAGATTTTTCAGCGATTTGTCCTGTTCTTATTTTTCTTTGTTCTGCGCGAGATAAAAGATCATAAGCAGGAGAATTTCTATTAGCCTCTACAAAAATATAGGTTTGCTTAAAAGCAGGAAATCCAAGATAAGCCACACTTCCTAAAAAGATACAAAGAAAAATTAAATTAATATAAAGCCCCATTTTACAAAGTCTTTTAAAAGACTTTGAGGCTTTTTGTCGTTTTTTGAAAAGCTTTTTCATAAATTTTTCCTTTTGTGAAAGCGGTTGATAAGATAAACGCTAAACATATTGATGATTAAAGTGATGACAAAAAGCACCAAACCTAAAGAAAAGGCGCTTAAAGCTAAAGAACTATCAAAAGCTTGATCTCCACTTAAAGCTTCTACGATTTTTACCGTTACCGTTGTCATATCTTCTAAAAAATTTAAAGTTAAATTTGGACGCAAAGAAGCTGCCATCACCACTATCATAGTTTCGCCTAAGGCTCTTGAAAGTCCTAAAAGACAAGCTGCAACTATACCAGGAATAGCCTCAGGTAAAATCACGGCAAAAACCACTTCTTTTTTTGTCATACCTAAAGCATAAGCGCCATTAATCCTTTTCTCGCTTACTGCTTCAATGCAATCTTGAGATAAAGAAGCCACTATAGGTACTATCATGATCCCCATGATAAAACCTGCACCTAAAGCACTTTGAAAGCTTGCTTGTATGCCAAATAAAGAAAAAAACCACACTATAAAAGGCGCTACAACTATAGCCGCAAAAAATCCAAAAACAACAGTAGGAATCCCTGCAATGATTTCTAAAATAGGTTTTAAGTAATTTTTAGATTTTTTACCGGCAAAAACACCTAAATATATAGCACACATTACCCCCAAAGGTAGAGCTGTTAGCATAGCGATTAAAGAGATATAAAAAGTTCCCCAAAAAAGCGACACTGCACCAAAAACCCCTTGCTTACTCGTGCCATCTGCATTCATAAAAGCTGCATCAGCTGCCCACTGACTTGAGAATAAAAAGGTAACAACGCTTTCTTTTTGAAAGAATTTTAAAGCTTCAATTAAAATTGTAAGCATGATAGCAAAACTTACTATCACGCTTACAAAAGCACATAAAAAAAGTGCGAATTTGATTATTTTTTCTTTTAGCAAAGTTTTTCCTTAAAAAACTTTTCCAGCTTTTACAAGCTCATCATTTAAAATTTTTCTATCTTCTACATGTTTTTGAGAAGCTTTTAATTTATCATCACTTAAAGGAACAAGTCCTATTTTTTCAAGCTCTCCACCACTTTTTGCCAAATCATCACTCATATAAATTTTTGCAAATTCAAAGGCTTCTTTAGGATTTTTCTTTGCATTGATATAGATAAATAAACTTCTTGCAAGATCGTATTTTCCATCAGCAATATTTTTTTCATCTGCTTTTACACCATCAATATCTGCTGCATTGATTTTATCCACATTGCTTACTAAAAATCCATAACCAAAAAGCCCAAAAGCATCTTTATCGATAGTAAGTTTTGAAACGATTAGATTATCATTTTCACCACTTGGAATATAAGCTCCATCTTGGCGTATGGTTTTATACTCGCCTTTGTATTCAGGAATTTTTTTAGAAATATCACTCATTACAAGTTCTTCTACAGTATCTCTTGTGCCTGAGCTTGATGGAGGACCATAAACGCTGATTTTACGATTAGGTAAATTTTTATTGATTTGATTCCAGTTTGTATAAGGATTTGGTATAAGTTTTCCATTTTGTGGAATTTCTTTTGCTAATGCTAAGAAAAGTTCTTTTTTAGTGATATTTAAAGGTGCGTTGGCTTTATTTTGCGCTAAAACTATACCATCATAACCTACCATAATCCCTACTATATCAGTAACTCCCGCTTTTTTGCAAGTTTCAAATTCGCTAAATTTCATCGCTCTTGAAGCATTAGAAATGTCAGTTATGCCCTCGCAAAATACTTTAAATCCACCCCCTGTTCCTAAACTCTCTACAATAGGAGTTTTTGTATTGTGAATCGCTGCATACTCTTCAGCTACAAAAGAAGTAAATGGATACACGGTTGATGAACCTGCGATTTTTAAATCAGCCGCATTTAAAGCACCCGCTAAAGCAAAACTTGCAACACTTAAAGCTAGAATTTTTTTCATTTTTTCTCCTTACTTTTAAAAAAGTAACGGAAGTTTAGAAAAAGTTGGAAACATTTTGGAAACATTTTTTACTTCGCGACGGAAATAAATTCCGTCTTGCGACAAAGGACTTAGTCCTTTTGAAACCTCTAAAGGCACGCCCACCTAAAAATCTTTGCAGATTTTCAGCCTTAAAATAAAATCTATACTCGTAATAAAATATAAAGCTTAATTTCATTTAGAAACATTTTATTTTTATTTTATATATTTTAACTTCAATCCTTTAAAAATTTAGCTTGTTTTAAAAAAATCAATATATCATTTTAAAAACATTCTAAAAATAAAAATAAGGAGATAGAATGCTTTCAAAAAAAGTAGTTGATTTATTAAACGAGCAAATCAACAAAGAAATGTATGCAGCTAATTTATATCTAAGTATGAGTTCTTGGTGCTATGAAAATAGTCTTGATGGAGCTGGGCTCTTTCTTTTTCAACACGCAAGCGAAGAAAGCGAACACGCAAGAAAACTTATAACTTATCTTAATGAAACAGATTCACATGTAGAGCTTAAAGAAGTGAAGCAACCTGAACAAAATTTCAAATCTTTACTTGATGTTTTTGAAAAAACTTACGAGCATGAACAAAGCATTACAAAATCAATCAACGATCTTGTAGAGCACATGCTAGGCAATAAAGATTATTCTACTTTTAATTTTCTTCAATGGTATGTAAGCGAACAGCACGAAGAAGAAGCACTTTTCCGTGGTATAGTAGATAAAATCAAACTCATCAGTGACAATGGAAACGGCTTATATCTAGCTGATCAATATATCAAAAATTTAGCTTTATCTAAAAAATAATATTTTTGCCTTGAAAAAGGCAAAAATATAATTTCATCTTAGGTAGCGTATGACTTATTTTTCTTTAGAATTTAGTATTTTAATGATTGTATTTTTTGCCATATATTGGGCATTTAAAGATAATTATAAAATACAAAATATTTTAATCTTGGCTTTTTCATATCTTATTTATATACTGATTAATCCTTATTTTGCTTTAATTTTATTTATTTACACTTTTTTTATACATTTTTTTGCCTTGCTTATCTTTGTGCGTCGAAAACGATATATTTTTGCTACTTGTATAACTTTTATAATATTAAATTTATGTTTTTTCAAATATTTTCCAAATATCAAAGGAAGTCTTGATCAAGTGCTAAGCTTTTTGGGGCTTGATTTTTTAAATATCGAACTTATCTTGCCTATAGGCATTAGTTTTTACACCTTTGCTTCTATTACTTACCTTGTAGATGTATACAAAAAACATCATTTAGAAAGCTTTTTAAATTTAGCAACCTTTTTATCATTTTTCCCTACCCTACTTGCAGGGCCGATTATGCGTAGTGCGTTTTTTTTCGAACAAGCTTATCAAAAACGCGAATTTAAACATGCAAATTTGATCATCATTTTGCTTATTTTTGGTATAGTAAAAAAAGTTCTTATTGCTAATTACTTAGGAATTTATGCCAAAAATATTTTAGATTTTCCACAATCTTATAATTTTATACAACTTCTAAGTGCAATTTACGCTTATGCGGTGCAAATATATTGCGATTTTAGTGGATATGTAGATCTAGTTTGTGCTTTTGCTTTAATGTTAGGTTTTACCTTGCCACCGAATTTTAATATGCCTTATCTAGCTAAAAATCTTAAAGAATTTTGGGCTAGATGGCACATCAGCCTTTCAACTTTCATAAGAGATTATATCTATATTCCTTTAGGAGGCAACAGAAAAGGAATGCCTCGCACCATAGCCAATATACTCATCGCTTTTATTCTTTCGGGCTTATGGCATGGAAGTACTTTGGCTTTTGGGGTTTGGGGTTTATTACATGGCTTGGGTATTGTATTTATCCATTTACTTGCTTTAAGCAAATTCAGCCTTCAAAAAATTCCAGCTTTAGGAAGATTTTTAACCTTTCAATTTGTATGTTTTACTTGGATTTTCTTTTATTATAATAAAAATTTAGAAGATGCTTTAGAATACTTCAAAGCTTGTTATAATAATTTCTTCCAAATTCCTAGCTATAATGATATTTATATGCTTGTAAGTTTTGGTGTACTTTTTATGATTTATCCTTTATTTATCAATTTTAAAGAATACTGTGTAAAAATTTTAAATCTTACGCCGTTTTTACTCAAGCCGTTTGTAATCACTTTTATTTTGCTTTTAGTGTTTGCTTTTATGCCAAATGGCATTCCTGATTTTATTTATTCGAGTTTTTAAATGAAAATTATTAGATTTTTCTTTATTTTAATTATAGTGTTTATACTTGTTTGCCTTGTGATGAATCAAAGCATTTTTTCTTATATCGAGCAAAAATATCACTTTGCATTTTATCCTAAAAACGATATTTTACAAGAGGCCAATGGTTTTAAAAATAAACTAGAACAAATCCGTGCAATACTAAGTAATGAGCCTCTACCTCAAAATATAGAAGAAAATATCATGGTTCAAGAAGATATGGATGAACTTAATGCAAGTAATGATTTTATCGATAAAAACACCACTATTGAAGATATACAGCAAACAGAAGACGAAAATGTCAGTTTTATTGACAATACCAAATTAGAAGTTCATAAAGGTGATGAATTTTTATTTATAGGCGATTCTTTAATGCAAGGCGTTGCAATTGCACTCAATCGTGATTTAATTGATCTAGGTTTAAAAGCTAATGATCTTAGCAAGCAAAATACAGGACTTTCTTACAAATCTTATTTTGATTGGGCAAAAGCAACCAAAGAAGCTTTTGCAAAAAATCCCAACATTAAATATCTAGTTGTCTTACTAGGGGCAAATGATCCTTGGGATATCAAAAAAGGTGGAATTTATCACCGCTTTGGTTCAGATAGCTGGATTGACATCTACACCTATAGAGTAAATGAAATCATCAATATAGCTAAACAACATCATGCAAAAATTCTTTGGTTTGAAATTCCTCCTGTTAAAAAAAATGAACTCAATGAAAAAATACAAATTCTAAACAAAATTTATAGCGAAGAAATTCTCAAAAATAAACAAATTTTTATCAATACAAAACTATTTTTTAGCGTTAATGATGAATTTTCAACCTATATTAAAAATGAAAACAACAAAAGTATAAAAATGAGAACAGACGATGGAATTCATTTTACCTCAAACGGAGCAAAAGAGATGTCAAAACTCTTGCTTCAACATATAACAATCAAGGAAGAAAATGCAAATTAAGCAATTTAAAGCTATATTATTAATTCTTATATTTTCAATCAATTTATACGCAAATAACACAAACCATACCATAGATGAAATTCTAAGCCAAACCAAAAACAAAAGTGCTTTAAGCAATTATGCTTCCAAAAAAGACTTAAAGCTTTTGGAGCAAAAACTTAAAGAGCATAAAAACATAGGTATTAGAATTTATGGAGATTCTCACACGGCAGCAGATTTTTTTCCGCGTGTTATTAGAGGATATTTGATAAAATCAAATTCCATAGGCTTTGCCTACCCTTTGCAACCCAAATATCAACAAAATTTAAATCTTGATTATTCTTATAAAGATTATGAAATTTTAAATTCAAGAAATACAGACACCGCAGGTATTGATTTTCCTTTAGGTGGGATAATAGCTAAGGCTAAAGAAAAGGGTGCAAAAATCACCCTTGATACTAATTTAGACAAGAAAAATTTTAAAGTAGGTTTTGTCTTTAAAGCTCCAAATAACACCAATGCCTTTAGCATTAAAGACGCTCAAAACAAAAGCTATGAGCTAAGATCAGTAGCCAATAAATGGTCATATAAAGAATACGAACTTGTTTTTCCTTTGCAAATTTCTGCCTTACAAAAAAACGCTCAATTAGGAGGATATTTTATCACCAGCAAAGAGGATAATGCTTATTTAGATACCATAGCGATCAATGGGGCAAAAAGCGATCTTTGGATGTCGTGGAATAAAAAAGTAAGCGAGCAAGAATTAAAACTCCTATCTAATGATTTAATCTTACTTGCTTATGGTTCTAATGACGCACTTTTTAAAGGTTTTGAAAAAAACAAATTTAAAAAGAATTTAAAAAATTGGATTCACACACTCAAAACTTACAATAAAAACGCCCTTATCATGCTTGTTTCTCCTCCTACTGTGGTAAAAAAACAAGGTAAAAAATACACCCTAGCTCCTGATTTTTTTGCTATAAGGCAAGCACTTTATGAGGTAGCCAAAGAAGAAAAAACCCTTCTTTTTGATATGCACCAATTCATGCAAGATAGCGGTGGAAAAAATAAATGGATAGAGCAAAAACTCTCTTTGCAAGATGTACATTTAACCATTAAAGGCTATGAATTAATGGCTAAAAAATTGCTTGATGATTTAAAAAAATATGTGCATTATTGATTTTTAATTTTATCAATATAATTAAAAAAGCCTTATCTACTTGATATTTTAGCAGATAAAGCGATACAAATTAAGGCATTTCCAAATTTCTTTCATCATAGCTTAAAGCTGTGATTTGATAATAAGAATTAATGGTTTTAAGAAGATTAAACCTAGCTCCTAAAAGATCTTGTTTAGCAGAATTTAAAGCATTAGAAGCATCTAAATAGTCTTTTAATTCACTTTTACCTAAATTGTATTTTTCCCAATAAGCTTGAGTGATCAACTCTTGTTTCAAACGAGTATCTTTTAAAATTTGAACTAGCATGGTGTTACTTTGATAGTCTTTATAATTTAAAGCAAATTCATTCATAGCACTTTGCAAACTTTGCTCATAAGCAACAAGCATACTCTCGTAATTAAACTGTGAAATTTTGATATTTTGCTTTACTCTACCATAGTCTAGGAAAGGCAAAGAAATTTTTATATTGCCACTCAAAACTTCAAATTTAAAGCTATCATCAAATTGCTCATCACTGCCATTTAAAGCTCCATTTAGAGAAATGCTCGGCAAGATTGATTTTTGTACCGAAGTATAGTCTTTAAAAGCGGATTTAAGGGTATTGAGTTTAGAGCGCACATCAGGACGATACACAAGAGCTTCTAAAGGAATATTAAAATTAGGATTTAAATTCTTAAAATCAGAAAGAGTTAAAGCTTTAAAATAATCAATATACGCAAAGCCCTCTTGCTTTCCTATCAAATCTTGTAAATTTTTTATAAGTAAATTGCGATTTTGCTCATTGCGTAATAAATCTTGCCTTGCCTTTAATAAATTTTGCTCTATATTAAGCAAATCAAGTTCTTCGATTTTTCCAAGCTCAAATTTATAAGCATAAAGCTCTCTCATTTGTTCTAAATTAGCTAGATACTCTTTAAGTAAATTATCCACATCATTAAAATAAGCAAGTTCAAAAATACCATTTAAAGCCGTATTAATCATACTGATTTTCAAATTTTCAAGATCATAAGCACTAGCCTTTGCACTAAAATCACTCGCACTTGAGCTATCTCTTATCTTTCCATAGATATCAAGCTCATAGCTTAAATTTAAACCGTTGCTAAATTTCTTACTTTGGGCTCCAGAATTTAAATTCTTTTCTCCACTAAGCCCCAAATTTGCACTTAAAGTCGGATAAAAATCATAATCTATCAAATCAGCCCTTGCTAAAGCTGTCAGCAAAGTGCTTCTAGCTATATTTATATCGCTATTATTTAACAAAACAAAATTTAAAAATTCATTCAATTTAGCATTATCATAAGCCTTATACCAATCATAAGTGATATTTAAGTCTTTAAAGCTCTCTTCGCTCATTGTAGGCTCTTTAGGCAAGCTAAGTTTTACACCACAGGCGCTTAAAAAAAATACCAGTAAAATACTCAATAAATTTTTCATTTTATTCCTTTGATAAGGCGCTAATAGGATTTAAATTGGCTGCATTTCTTGCAGGGAAAAATCCAAAAATAACCCCAATTAAAACAGAACTTAATAAACCCAAAAGCACAGAATACGCATTTAAAATCATAGGAAAATCAGTGCTTAGAGTATTAAAACCAAAAATCACAAAAACAGAAAGCAAAACTCCCAAAATCGCACCCATAGAACATATCATCACTGCTTCGATTAAAAACTGCATCATGATATCTTCTCTTCTAGCACCTATTGCCATACGAATTCCTATTTCTCTTGTTCTTTCACTCACCGAAACAAGCATGATATTCATCACGCCTATACCCCCAACAATCAAAGCAATCACCGCCACCGAAGCCGTAAGTATGGTAGTCGTGCGTTTATTTGCTGTGATAGCTTGCTTAAAGGTATCAGAATTAAAAGTGAAAAAATCTCTTTGCCCGCGTTTGATTTCTAGAATTCTAATGATAGCATTTTCAGCCAAAGTAGAACTCACATCATCCTTTACTTTTACTATAATTTCACGCAAATTTCTATCGCCTGTAAGCTTATTCATCAGCGTAGTATAAGGCATATAAAGGCGCACTACATTATCTTCTATAGGTTTTTCTGTATCTTTTTGTAAAACTCCTATAATTTTAAAGGGTTGAGAATTAAAAATCACTACACGCCCTAAAACATCTTCACTCTTTTGGCGAGGGAAAAGATTTTTCTTAGCATTAAAATCAAGCACCGCTACATTAGCATTAGTTTCTATATCTTCATTATTTAAAATTCTACCCACTTGAAGTTTTAAACCCTCTATAGCAAAGTTATTTACCCCCACTCCTTCAGCTCTAGCACTTAAAGAAATGTTTGTATAGGTTGCAATTCCTGAAGTACTTGAATGTGCATCAACAGCATCTAAATATTCTAAAGTTCTAAGCGTCTGTAAATCACTAAAATTTAATCTTGTTCTGCCTGAACGCAAATCTCCAAATCCTCTACCTGGATAAATTTCAATAGTATTTGTTCCAAGCCCTGCAATAGATTCTAAAACCTTAGCTTGAGAACCAAGCCCTAAAGCAACAACGCAAACCACAGAAGCAACGCCTATTATAATACCAAGCATAGTTAAAATAGAACGGAGTTTGTGTGCAAGTATGGAAGAATAAGCTATTTTTAAACATTCAAAGGCTTGATTTTTAAGCAAGGTAAGAGTTTTTTTCTCTTTTGGCATCGCTTTTAAGATGATTTTTGGATTGAAATTTCCATCCTTAGTATCGCTTAAAATTTCACCGTCTTTAATCTCTATAATCCTTTTAGCCTGGGCTGCAATTTTTGGATCGTGAGTTACAAGAATAATAGTATGCCCTTGTGCATTTAATTTTTGCAAAATCTCAAGAACCATAATTCCACTTTTACTATCTAAAGCTCCTGTTGGCTCATCAGCAAGTATCAATTCTCCGCCATTCATCAAAGCTCTTGCTATACAAACGCGTTGTTGCTGTCCGCCACTTAACTCATTTGGTTTGGAATTCAACTTATGAACTAGTTCGAGATTTTCTAAAAGTTCTTTAGCTTTTTGACTTCTTTCGTGTATGCTTTTACCTGCATAAACAGCCGGCAATGAAACGTTTCTATCAGCACTGAGTAAACTCAAAAGATTATATCTTTGAAAGACAAAACCTATTTTTTCACGCCTTAGTCTTGCTTTTTCGTCGCTATTTAGCTTAGTAACTTCATAGTTTTCAAAAATGTAGCTTCCACTACTTGGCATATCCAAGGTCCCTATAATATTTAACAAAGAAGTTTTACCGCTACCACTTTGTCCGATGATAGCGACAAATTCACCCTTTTCTATACTTAAACTTACATTTTTTAAAATGGCATTCTCGCCTATATTTTTACAAATATTTTTTAAAAACAGCATTAAAATCTCAATTTCATCTCTGGTACAAGTCCATCAGCACTTGAACTTATTATCAACTCTTCATTTTCATCAACACCTTCTAAAATTTGAGTATTGATAGAATCTTTAATACCAAATTTTACATATTTTTTTACCGCTTTTTGATTTTGCAAAATTTCAACATAATACCCTTTTGCATCATTTTTGATTGCATAAGTAGGCACAGCAATAACATCTTTAACACTTGCAATAACAATTTCATTTTGTATACTCATGCCAATACGTAAAAAATTATCCTTATTTTGTACATAAAACTTGGCATAATAATAAATAGCATTAGAACTCGAACTTGAAGAACTAGAATAACTAGAACTTGAATCACTTACTTCAGTATCGGCTGGATCGATACTCGCTATACTTGCACGATAGGTTTTTTGCGGATCGTTAAGTAAGGAAAATTCCAACTCTGTGCCTATTTTTATCTTATTCACATCTGCTTCTGCTATTTCCATTTTTATTTCCATTTCATCTAAATTTGCAATGCGAACTATTGTCGGTGTGTTTTGATTAGCATTTACAGTTTGTCCTTCATCAACAGCTACGTTAATTACAACCCCATCAATGGGTGCTGTTATAGTAGTATAATCTAAATCTTTCTTAGCATTTTTAAGAGTAATTTCAAGCTGAATAACTTGAGCATTAAGTTCTGCAACACTTGCTTTCAAAGAATAATAATTATTTTTTTGTATTTCTAAATTTTCAAGTGAACTTGCCTTAGCTGCATAAAGCTTTTGTTCTCTTTGGTATTGTTTGCTTGCGATTTCAAGGGCGACTTTTTTACTTTCTAAATTAGCCTTGGCACTTTCAAGCTGCGCTTTTGTGATATCTAAATCATTTTGCTGTTTATCTTTATCAATTTGCGCGATCAAATCACCCTGTTTTACATGCGAACCCACATCCACATAAAGCTTAATGATTTGCCCACTTACTTGAGCACCCACATCAACTTGATCTTTAGCATAAACCTTCCCCACTGCTTCTATGGTTTGAGAAATATCTATTTTTTTAACCTTTTGGGTAAGATAGGTGATTTTTTCATTATCATTAAAAAATATGAAATAAGCGCCCACTCCAAAAAGTGCTAAAATCACCACAATCAAAACGACCCTATTTTTCATTCTAAACCTTAAATTAAAAAATAAATCTCGCAATTATATCTATGCAAAGTGAATTTTTTGTGAATTTTTAAATTCATATTTTTAAGAATTTAAAAATTCTAAAGCCATCATACTATCGCCTTGCATTAAGACTTTTAAATTTTCATCTTCCCAGCAAAAAGTAGAACTATGGTGCAGGGTAGGATTTTTCAAATCCTTTGAAATACCTACAAAAACATAAGCACCCATTCTTTCACGCGTTAAAAAAGCAAAATCCTCAGCTCCCATATCAGGCTTAGCTACGCTAATGATATTTTGCTCGCCCAATACCTTGCCAAAAGCTTTTCTAGCTATTTTTGCAGCATTTTCATCATTGATTAAAGGAGGATATTCTCTTTTATAATCAAGCTTAAAATCACCCCCAAATTCTAAAGCAACGGCTTTGGCTGTATTTTCTATAGAACTTTGTAAAAGTTTTTGATTTTCATCACTTAAAAAACGCACCGTTCCTTGCAAGATAGCATTTTGTGGGATCACATTAAAGGTTGTCCCTGCATGAAATTTCCCTATGGTGATAACCCCTGCATCCACAGGTCTTAAGCGCCTTGAAATGATACATTGTACATCACTGACAAATTTGCTTGCCATTACTATAGGATCGATAGTCGTATGAGGGTGCGCTCCGTGTCCGCCTTTCCCTATAAATTCAAGATCAAAAACATCAACCCCCGCCATCATCTCACCGCTTACAATTTGAGCAGTATTTTCAAGCAAAGGTCCCCACAAATGACATCCAAAAACCGCATCCACATGAGGATTTTCAAGTATGCCTGCTTCTATCATAGGCTTAGCACCCCCACTTCCTTCTTCAGCAGGTTGAAACATAAATTTAATCGTTCCGCTAAATTCATCTCTTAATTCATTTAAGATCAAAACCGCTCCTAAAAGCCCTGCTGTATGTCCATCGTGACCACATGCATGCATTTTTCCATTGATTTTTGAAGCATAACTAAGATTTGTTTCCTCTTGCACAGGCAAAGCATCCATATCCGCTCTTAAAAGCACGCATTGAGCTTTTTTAGTGCTTGGTTTTTTTCCTTCTATACTTGCTAAAATTCCTGTTTTAGCTATATTTTTTTCATACTTAATGCCATATTCATCTAAAATTTCACATACCAATCTTGCTGTATTTTCCTCTTCAAATTCAAGTTCAGGGTGCATGTGAATTTGATGTCTTAAATTGACAATTTTTTCATAGTATTTATCACTTAAATTTTTAACGCGTTCTAACATAGTTTTAGTCCAAATCCTTTATTTTTTCATCTGCTTTTTTATTGTCTATTTTTTCCAAATTTGCTTCCATTTTACGAATTTCTTCTTCGCCACTTCTTACTAAATCTTGATCAATCTTTGAAAAATCTCCAATTTTTTTATCCGCATAATCCACTTTTGACAATATAAAACGCAATAAATTAAGCCTTGCTTTTTTCTTATCATCTGAAGAAATGATAGTCCATGGACAGGTTGGGGTATTGGATGCTAAAAGCATGGAATACTTTGCTAAGGTGTATTTATCCCATAATTCTTGAGATTTTTGATCCACAGGAGAAAGTTTGTATTGTTTTAAAGGATCAATGCGGCGTTTTTCAAAGCGTTTTTTTTGCTCCTCTTTAGAAACAGAAAAATAAAATTTAAAAAACATCAAATTGCTATTTGATATCATATTTTCAAACAAAGGCACCTCTCTTAAAAAGTCTTTATGTTGCTGTGGAGTACAAAAACCCATTACAGGCTCTACTCCTGCGCGGTTATACCAAGATCTATCAAAGATCACAATCTCACCCGCAGAAGGCAAATGCGTTACATAGCGTTGAAAATACCACTGCGTTTTTTCAACATCGCTAGGTTTTTCAAGAGCTACCACACGACATCCCCTAGGATTTAAATACTCTATCAAACGCTTTATCGCACCGCCCTTGCCTGCTGCATCGCGTCCTTCTATAAGTATAAGCACTTTTAAACCCTTTGCTTTTACATAATTTTGAAATTTCAAAAGCTCGATTTGTAGATTTTTTAAATCTTTTTCATATTCTATAGTGCTTTTTTTCTTTTTAACAGAAACATAAATTTCATCCTTTTTTGTTTCCTCTTGAATCTTTGCTGGAACTTTTTCTTGCATGAGCAACCTTTATAAAATATTTAAAGCAAATTTACCATAACAAACTATAATTCACATTAAAATCACAAATTTTACATTTAAGCCTAGGATGACAATGCGTTTTATTTTTACACTTTTATTCACTTGTTATTTTTTATTTGCCTCTGTTTTATCTTTAAATGAAGCCTTTGAAGTAAAATCGAGTTCTTATGATAGCGCTGTATCAATCGATATCAAATTAGGAAAAGATATTTATCTTTATTCTAATCAACTTAAACTCTATCTCAATCAAAACGATATCAGCTCTTTAATCAATCTCCCACCTAGCACCCAAAGACTCAATGAAAAAGTGTATTATCAAGATTTAAATCTAGCCTTGCCTAACCTACTACTTGAGCGTTTTGTACAAAATCAAAACAATCAAATCAAACTCCAATTCCAAGGCTGCTCCGAACAAGGCTTATGCTACAATCCTCAAACTTGGTATTTTGATCTAAAACACAAAGATAATAAATTTGAAATTTCAGCCCCTTATAAAGAAAAGCAAAAAACCTTGAGTGCAAAATCCGAAGAAAGTATGATTGCAAATTTCTTAGCCACAGATAATCTTTTTTGGATCTTACTAAGCTTTTTAGGCTATGGACTTTTACTTTCACTTACTCCTTGCATTTTGCCGATGATTCCTATATTATCTTCACTCATCGTAGCTAAAAGCGAAACAAAATTTTCTAAAAAGCACAGCTTCTTTTTATCTTTTATTTATGTATTTTTTATGTCTTTAGCCTATGCTATTGCCGGAGTTATAGCGAGTTTTTTAGGAGCAAGCGTTCAAGGACTTTTGCAAAAACCTAGTGTTTTGATCTTTTTTGCGCTAATTTTTGTATTGCTTGCTTTGGCAATGTTTGAAAGCTTTCGCTTTGAACTGCCTTTAAAATTTCAAAATTTTCTCCACAAAAAAAGTGAAAAAGGCAAAGGAGTGCTAGGTATAGCCATCATGGGCTTTTTATCGGCTCTTATCGTAGGTCCTTGTGTAGCTGCTCCTTTAACCGGTGCTTTGATCTACATAGCCAACACAGGCGATGCACTTTTAGGAGCTAGTGCCCTTTTTATCATGAGCTTTGGCATGGGAATTCCTTTGCTTTTCATTGGTTTAGGTCTTGGCTTTTTAAAGGCGGGAGCTTGGATGCAAAAAGTAAAAATTTTCTTTGGCTTTGTTATGCTAGCTATGGCTATTTGGATACTTTCTCGTATCATTGAAACAAGATATATTTTGATCGCTTTTGGAATTTTGGGTGTATTTTTTAGTGTATTTATGGGAATTTTTGAACAAGCTTTTAATGCAGTAGCTAAGATTAAAAAAAGCTTATTGATTTTGGTTTTGGCTTATTCTTTAAGTATATTTTTAGGCGGAATCTTTGGCGCAAAAAATTTCTTAAATCCTTTGAATTTAAATTCAAATATGCCCTTAAATTCTTCAAAATTAAATTATAATTTTATAAACGATCTTGACACTCTTCAAAAAGAGATTAAAACTAGCACCCGCCCTATCATGTTTAACTTTACAGCATCTTGGTGTGAAAATTGCAAACTCTTAGATGAGCTTACTTTTAGCGACGAAAGAATTCAAGAAAAACTCAAAAATTTTCATTTAATCAAAATTGATCTGACTCAAAACAGCGACAAAGACTTAGAAATTATGAAAGAATTTGGTGTTTTTGGCCCACCGGTTTTGATATTTTTTGAAAAAGGCAAAGAAAATCTTAGAATCACTGGTTTTATCAGTGCACATGATTTGTTACAAAAGTTAGAAAAATGAAACTCAAAAGCTTACAGATAGGACATATCAAAGATTATAAAGGCTTTAGAAGTGCTTTTATAAAAGATCTTTATTTAGAAGAAGTAGATATCAATTCTTTAGGTATTCTTAACGATAACATAGCCGATACAAAACATCACGGCGGAAAAAATAAAGCCTTATTTGCAAATTCTTATCATAACTACGCCCTTTGGGAAAATTTTCTTGGAAAAAAACTTGCATGCGGTATGATGGGAGAAAATTTAACCCTTGAAAATTTACACGAACAAAATGTTTGTATAGGCGATATACACCGATTTGAAAATGCTATTTTGCAAGTAAGCGAACCGCGCAAACCTTGTGTTAAAATTTCAAAAGTCCATCAAAATCCAAATTTCACACAAGAAATTTTTAAAACAGGATTAAGCGGGTGGTATTATCGTGTTTTAGAGGGTAAAAAAATCCATGCTCATTCTAAAATCGAGCTTATAGAAAAAAATCCTATAAATTTAAGCGTCCTAGAACTCAATCATTTATTTTATAACCCCCATCAAGCACTCAAACAAAATCCAAGCTTGCTTGAAAAATTAAGCAAACTCGATACACTGATTTCACAAAATTGGCACGAAACTATACAAAAACGCTTAAAAAATACCTATGATTTAGACTATATGCAAAATTTATAATTTTTTAAAGTATTCTTAGGCTACAATTTAATTTTTTTGAAAGGATAAGCATGCAAAGACAAACATGGAGTAGCACTCTTACTTATATTTTAACCGTCGCAGGAGCAACCATAGGTTTTGGTGCGACTTGGCGTTTTCCCTATCTTGTAGGAGAAAATGGGGGTGGTGCTTATGTTTTAGTATTTTGCGTAGCAATGATACTCATTGGCATTCCTGTTATCTTAGCTGAAAATGTTATCGGTAGAAAATCCATGACAAACAGCGTCGACGCTTTTAAGGGCAAATGGAAATTTGTAGGCTATATGGGGCTTTTGGGTAGTTTTGGTATCATGGCTTATTATATGGTTTTAGGTGGTTGGGTTTTTGTTTATATTTTTGAGTTGATCATAGGAAATTTCGATCTTTCTCACACTGTAACCAAAGATTTTACCGAGCATTTTTTTAATGAAAAAATTTCTTTCAATCCTTTAGGTATAGGAATTTTCACCACGCTTTTTGTTCTTATTAATTATGTCATCTTAAGGCGTGGCATTATAGATGGTATAGAAAAATCGGTTAAATTTTTAATGCCTTTGCTTTTCATTTGTCTTATACTTGTTGTAGGACGCAATTTAAGCCTTGAAGGTGCTATAAATGGTGTAAAATTTTATCTTACACCTGATTTTAACAAAATTCTATCCCCAAAACTACTCATCGATGTTCTAGGACAAGTCTTTTTTGCTCTTTCTCTGGGTTTTGGCGTGATGATCACCCTTTCATCTCATCTTAGCAAAAATGAAAACATGGCAAAAACCGCCATTTATACAGGAGTTTTAAACACTCTTATTGCTGTGCTAGCAGGCTTTATGATTTTTCCTGCACTTTTTGCAGCAGGACTTGAGCCCGATAAAGGACCTTCTTTAGTGTTTCAAACCCTGCCTATAGCATTTTCTCATATCCACTTTGGGACTATCATTTGCATTTTATTTTTTATACTTTTACTCATCGCTGCATTAACGACAAGTTTACCTATATATCAAGTTATCATCAGTGTTTTAGAAGAAAAATTCAAACTTTCTAAAAAAACAGCTATTAATTTAACCCTAGGTTCGATTTTCATACTAGGAAACATTCCTTGTATACTCACTTATGGACCTTGGAGAGATATTACTCTTGTTAAAGGAAAAAATATTTTCGATAGTTTTGATTTTATCAGCGGAAATATCTTATTTGTTTTAACAGCCTTTTTTTGCTGTATCTATGTAGGTTGGATTCTTGGCAAAGAGCAAAGCATAAAAGAGCTTAGCAATGAAGGCAAATTAAAAAGCGTGGGATTTAAAATTTGGTTTTATTATATTAAGTTCATCATACCTTTGATTATTTTTGCGATTTTCATTTATGGAATTACGAATTAATTTTTTATAAAGATAAACATAAAAGAATGAAATTTTTATCTTTTATGTTTGATTACTTCTCATTTACTTTTAAGACTTATACTTCCAAATGAACCGAAAACATTCATAAGAAAAACTCCTTAATATAGGCCTAGTAAATACCAAGCTAGGTCTATTTTTATTATATTTTCCACTCTAAAAATTTAGAATTTTTATTATTTTAAGTGCTTTTTAAGAAAAAACTATAGATTTATGTGTTACAATTACAGCGTTTTATTTAATTTTAAACAAGGAGAATTCTCATGAAACTAGTTAAACTTAGTTTAGTAGCAGCTCTTGCTGCAGGTGCTTTCTCAGTAGCTAACGCTACTCCACTTGAAGAAGCGATCAAAGATATCGATGTATCTGGAGTTTTAAGATACAGATATGATACAGGTAGATTTGGTGACCGTGGTTATGGCTTCCAAGATCAAAGATCATCTATCAACGATAGACAAAATCACAACTATAGAGCACAAGTTAATTTAAGTACTGCTATAGCTGACAACTTCAAAGCATTTGTTCAATTTAATTATAGTGCTAAAGATGGTGGATACGGTGCAGATTCTGTAAGTAACACTTCAAACACATTTAGTGTTCGTCAGTTATATTTAACCTATACAAATGAAGATGTAGCCACAAGCGTAATCCTAGGTAAACAACAACTTAACACTATTTGGACTGATAATGGTATCGATGGTTTAGTAGGAACAGGTGTTAAAGTAGTAAATAACAGCATCGATGGTTTAACTCTAGCTGCTTTTGCTGTAGATAGCTTCAACACAGACACAGAAGGTGATATTCTAGCAAGTTCTAAACTTTTTAATTCTGCAACAACAAATCCTGCTGGAGCTCCTCAAGATGGAACTTTATTAAATGTTAATCCATATGCTGGAAATCTTTATGGTGCTGCAGCTATCGGTTCTTATGAAGTACTAGGCGGTCAATTAAACCCACAACTATGGTTATCTTACCTTAACGATACAGGATTTTTCTATGCTTTAGATGTAGCTTATAGCACAACTATTTTTGATGGAATAAACTGGACTCTAAAAGGAACATATTTAGGAAATAGCCTTGATAGCAAAATGAAAAGTAAAGATACTATAATTGCAACTGAATATGTTGGCGGAGTAGGAACTGATGTTACAGGAGAAGAAGCTATGGCCAATGGCAATCTTTTTGCTCTTAAAGGTGCTATAGAAGTAAACGGATGGGATGCTAGCCTTGGTGGTATCTACTATGGTAAAAAAGATAAACTAACTTTCAATACTTTAGAAGATGTAGGTAACCTAGACTTAGCTGGTGCAGAAATTTTCTATACTGATGGTTCAAACCTAAATGGAGATATCGGTAGAAATATCTTCGGATATGTAACAGCAGGTTATACTTTCAACGAGACAGTTCGTGTGGGTGCTGATTTAGTATACGGTGGAACTAAAACTATGGATAATAGTGGTGGAGAAAAACTTGAAGCAGTTGCAAGAGTAAGCTATAAATACTCTCCAAAACTTAACTTCTCAGCATTCTATTCTTATGTAAATGTTAGCAATGACAATCAAGGTCAAGAAGACGGTCGCAAAAACACTGTAAGACTTCAAGCTCTTTACAAATTCTAAGAAGCTCTAAAGTCTAAGTTCAAGGTGGAGTTTTACTCCACCTTTTTTTATGCCTTATTTTTAAAACTTAAATTTATATAAAATATCTTTCTAACTTAAATTCAAAGAAATTTTCCCAAGCTAAAAAGCTTGAAGAAAATTAAGATTTAAACCAATGGGTTATTTTTTCAAACAATCCTTTTTGTTCATGATGCATACCATCTTTTATCCCAAAACTTTCGCTGAGTTTTTCTAAAAGTTCTTTTTGCTCATCATTGAGTGAATTTGGAAATTTGATAGCAATTTGCACGATTTGATTGCCTATGCGAGAGCTATGCACATCTTTTACACCCTCTCTTTCAAGCACAAATCTTTGCCCATCCTTTGCACCCTTTGGCAAATTTAAAGTCGCTTCCCCTCGTATAGTAGGCACCTTTATACTTTGTCCTAATATAGCTTGGGTAAAAAATACCGGAAATTCTATATAAATATCCTCATCATCTCTTATAAAAGTATCATCCTCTTCAACGATAACCTTTACATACAAATCCCCCCTATCGCCACTTTTGCTAAGATTGCCTTTAGCTGCGACTCTTAAATTCATCCCATTGTCTATACCTTCAGGGATATTTACTTCTACACTATCCTTAAGCTCTTCATAACCCTTACCCTTACAATCTTTACATTTCTCACTTGCGCTTTCTCCGCTCCCCTTACAATCAGGACAAGTTTGCGCAAAAGTGATAAAGCCTTGAGAAATTCCTACTTGTCCCCTACCCTTACATTTTGGACAAGTTTGAAGTTTTCCATCCTTAGCTCCTGTTCCGCTACAAGTTTTACATGAAGATTTGTAAGTAAAATCTATATTTTTTTTACAGCCAAATACCGCTTCTTTAAAACTAAGTTTTAAATTTACTACAAGTTCAGCTTGAAATTTTTCATCACTTGATTTTTTGCGGCGTTGCGATGCTCCACTAAAACCGCCACCAAAAATACTAGAAAAAATATCACCCAAATCCTCAAAGCCACCAAAACCTGCTCCCCCTGATCCAAAGCCACCGCCTTTTAAAGCATCTTTGCCATATCTATCATAAATAGCGCGTTTTTCTTCATTGCTTAAAACTTCATAAGCTTCATTTACAAGCTTGAATTTATCTTCGGCTTCTTTATCTCCTTGATTTCTATCGGGGTGGTATTTTAAAGCCATTTTTCTATAAGCTTTTTTAATGGTATCTTTATCAGCACTTTGAGTAATTTCTAAAATTTCATAGTAGCTTAACTCCATATTTTTCCTTTAAATAATAAAATATTTATAAAATTTGTAAAAATAAAAAATATAATTTTAGCAAAAATAAACTCAATAATTTATCAAAATTTAAATAAAATTATGTAAATATATAAATCTTACCATAAATAATAAAGGATAACAAAATGATTAATGTGTTGATGATAGAAGATGATCCTGATTTTGCCCAATTATTGTCAGAATATTTAACTCAGTTTAATATCAAAATCACAAATTTTGAAAATCCTAAAGAAGCTTTAAATGTAGGTATACAAGGCTATGATTGTTTAATTTTAGATTTAACCTTACCTGGAATTGATGGCCTTGAAGTTTGTAGAGAAATCAGACAAAAATACAATATTCCTATCATCATTTCATCTGCTAGAGGAGATTTAAGCGATAAGGTTGTAGGGCTCCAAATTGGCGCGGATGATTATTTACCAAAACCTTACGATCCAAAAGAAATGCACGCAAGAATCATGAGTCTTATTCGTCGCACAAAAAGAGCTGAAAATACCAACAATGAAAATATCAATTCAGCTTTTAAAATCGATGAAAGAAAACACGAAATCACTTATCAAAACAAAGTCTTAACTCTAACCCCTGCGGAATATGAAATTTTAGAATATCTCATCCAGCAACACGGCTATAGTGTATCTAGAGAACAGCTTGTAAGTCGCTGTAAAAATCTTAAAGATAAAGATTCTAAAAGCCTTGATGTTATCATCGGTCGCTTAAGAACTAAGATAAATGATAGCTCTAAAGCTCCAAAACATATATTTTCAGTTAGAGGTATAGGATATAAACTTATAGGATGACTAGAAATTATTCTATTTATACCAAACTTGTTATTTTATTTGTTGTAACTTTCTTTTTGGTTTGCGTTTTATTTATCGTGCTTTTAAAAATAGAAAGCAATACCTACAGCGAAGAAGAAGGTTTTAAACAAGAAAGTTTTATAAAAAATATCATCAATTCTTATGGCAATGCTTCTGGAGTGGATATAGGAGCTCATCTTAACAATAGCGGCTTTGTTGCTATACAAAATGATTATTTTGTAAAAATCGCAAGACTAGAAGGACAAAGCCTTTTTCGCGCAGGAAATGGAGAAAATGCCTGCACTCTCACCTCTTTAAAATATCAAAACAAACTCTATCTTGATGTCCAATGCAAAGACTTTAGCGCTTTATTTGAAGAAGATACTAACAATAGAGTTTATAATCTTTTGTTGATAGGCTTTTTCTTTTTTTCTTTTTTGGTTGTTTTTATGTATTTTTCAGTATTAAAATCCCTTGAACCACTTAAAAAATTAAGAAAACAGGTCGCAGAAGTGGCTAATGGCGGAAAAGCTGATTTTGAGAATTATCAAGAAGATGAAGTAGGTAAAATAGCCCTTGAATTTCAAAAAGCTTTTAAGAAAAATCAAAAACTCATACAATCAAGACAACTTTTTCTACGCACCATCATGCATGAGCTTAAAACGCCTATTGGAAAAGGTAGGATTATATCTGAAATGCTGCAAGAAGAAAAGCAGAAAGAAAGATTGATCGATATTTTTTTAAGAATGGATTCGTTGATTAATGAATTTGCCAAAATTGAAAATCTTTTTTCAAAAAACTACAATCTTCAGTTTAAACCTGTGCATTTTAGCACCATACTCAATGAAGCTAAAGATTATTTGATGCGTGATGATTTTAATAGAGTCGTCAAGCTCAATTTAAAACACGATGCCTTGATTAATGTAGATATGGAAATTTTTCCTTTGATTTTAAAAAATCTCATTGATAATGCTTTAAAATATTCTAGCAATGGAACTTGTGAGCTTTATTGCTGTAAAGAATGTTTTGTGATAAAAAATCCTGGCAATCCATTAAGAGAACCTATAGAGCATTATTTTGAGGCTTTTACACGCGAACCATATCAGAAAGTCAAAGGTATGGGCTTAGGACTTTATATCGTTTTTGAAGTATGCAAACTACATAATTTTGATATTATTTATTTTTACGAAGAAGGTAAGCATTGTTTTAAAATTTTTTTCGGAGTAAAAACAAACAATGACGCATAAGGGTATAGAAAAATTTAACGAACTTGTAGAAAGTTTTGCAAAATTACCCACTATCGGTAAAAAAACTGCTATTCGCCTTGCTTATCATATTTGCACAGGAAATCAACTCGAAGGTATGAAGCTCGCACACAATATAGAAAATGCTATACGCTTTATAAAACCCTGTCAACAATGCGGGTCTTTAAGCGAAAACGAACTTTGTGAAATTTGCACCGATGATGAAAGGGATAAAAATTGCTTATGTATAGTGCAAAGCCCTAAAGATGTTTTGGTTATAGAAGAGAGTAAAAGTTATGGGGGCTTGTATTTTGTTTTAGATGAATTAAACGATGAAAAGCTTGCTCAATTAAGACAAATGATACTAAAATTACAAAGCAAAGAACTCATTTTTGCTTTCACTCATAATTTAAATTCCGATGCAATGATTTTTTATATAGAAGATAGGCTTAAAGATTTAAATTTACAATTTAGCAAAATCGCACAAGGTATTCCAAGTGGAGTAAATTTAGAAAATGTTGACTTTATATCTCTAAACAAAGCCATCAATTTTCGCACCAAAGTTTAAATCAGTTTTTGTAAGAAATGTCAGCTAATTCCTGCAAAGAATGATTTGCTATTTTTTCATAACTAAAACCCTCTTTAGTTAAATACTCAAGCAAAGTTTTTTCCATAATTTCACCCGCGCTAACAATCTCTTGCGATAGAGTAAAACTCATAGGCTTGATACGCTTTGGAACACAAGCTAAAATTTGTGTATGAGGCAAATCTCCCATTAGCTCCATATATTGTAAGGTTTGAAGCATTTCTACTTCGTGCGCACTACCACTCCAATTGATCTTTTTAGGCATTGCATCATAAGGAAAGAAAAATACATCGCCGATTTTTGAATCATCTGCATCTATACAATCAAGCACTATCATCTTATCATACTCTGCGATAATATAGCTAAGTTGCAAGGCCAAGGTGCCTCCATCGACAAAATCTAAGCTGTGATTTGAATGAGTGAATTTATAATTTTTTTCTAAAAGTTTGCAAAGATGAACGCCTATGCCTTCATCTGCAAACATAATATTTCCTATACCAAGGACAAGAAATTTCAATTTTTCTCTTCTTTAACAAATTTATAACCGCTAACTATAGCATCAATCGCACCATCTTTACCTTTGATCGCATTGAAAAATGCCATGTAGATATGAACGGGTACGAAGATTAAAATAACCCACATTAAAATTCTATGATAAGTTCTAACATCAGCCAAGCCTCCAAGTGCGGCTTCTAAAGGTCTTAACACTTCATACAACAATCCCCCCAAACCCTCATGGTAAGTATGAGTATAAAGAATCAATCCTGTTAAAATAATCCCCACCATAACAATATAGAAAAATATATAGGTTACAAACTGCAAAGGATTATAAACACCTTTTAGATGTGGATGCTTACCTAAAAATAGATAAAATTTAATCTGCTCTATCCATAATTTTGGATTAAGTGCATCTACTATGCTGATACGCTCCTTACGACTTATCCTATCAAAAAAGAAAAGATAAACTTTAAAAATCACACAAGCAATCAAAACAAAACCGACGGCTTGATGCACCATTCTGTATTTTGCTTGCATGAAATTAACTGGCTCACCATTGCTTATAGGATTTTGAAAAACATAAGAAAGATAATATCCTGTTATAACCAAAACCACTATAGCAAAAGCTCTTACCCAATGTGTTAAACGCAAACCTATGCTAAATTCATATTCAGCCTTTCTTTGCAATTTTTCTTCTTTATTTTGCATAAAAGCCCCTTTTATAAACTCGCGTTTACTTTATATTCGCTTAGATTATTTCCCTTAGTATCCATTACATGCACCGCACAAGCAATACAAGGATCATAAGAGTGAATTTTTCTAATGATTTCAAGTGGTTGTTTTACATCAGCGATTTTAAGTCCTATCAAACATTGCTCATAACTTCCACCTACGCCATTTGCGTCTTTTGGACTTGCATTCCAAGTAGAAGGAACAACTGCTTGCCAATTTTCTATCACTCCATTTTTAATCCTGCACCAATGACTTAGCGTTCCGCGTGGCACATGCCCCATATAGCGTCCTTTGTACTCTTTAGAATTATCGATCACATAAGGCGTACAAGTGCTCTCATCTACTTTTAAATTTTCTACTAAATTACGGAAGGCTTTTAAAGCATTATTAGCCACAATTTTTGCTTCCAAACAACGCGCAGCAGTTCTTCCAAGAGTGCTAAATACAGCATTTAAAGGAAGTCCTGTTTCTTTTAAAAACTCATCTACCACAGGAACAACATTTTGATTACCCTTAGCATAATTTACAACGATATTAGCCAAAGGTCCTACTTGCATAGGATTTCCTTCATAGCGTGGAGCCTTAATCCAGCTATATTTACCCTTAGTATCAAATACCTTAGAATGCACTGTATTTCCATGATGATCTACACTTTCACCCTCTACAAGCCCTGTATAATTTGGATTTGTTTTACCCTCATAAGGATGCAAAGGCTCATTATCTGCATACCAAGAATGGGTCGCTTCTTCAGTGATCTTATCTTCTTCTACTTCATATACCTTGCTTAAATCGCCATTTTTGATGATTCCGCTTTCAAATAGCCACTCATCTCTACCAAGCTGGAATTCTTGGAAAGTGTAAAGATTGTTTACCCCAATATCATTTAGTACACTAGGTTCATCTGCATAAGCTTTTCCCGCCATAACAAGATCAGGATAATACGCACGATTAACAAAGTCTTGCACTTCTTTGAATTTTTCCATATATTCACCCATTCTAGCAGGGCTTAGCAAATCCATAACGCAAGTTACACCACCAACGGTTAAGCTTTGTGGATGTGGATTTTTAGCACCAAAAATAGCCATACATTGAGCTATGATTCTTTGAATTCTTAAACACTCTAAATAATGCGATAAAACGATCAAATTTTGCTCTGGAGTTAAGCGATAAGTAGGATGACCATAATAAGCATTTGCAAAAGGTCCTAAATTTCCTTTATCTACAAAAGTTTTAAGTCTTTGTTGCACTTCAAGAAGTTTATCTGCACCTGTTGCATAAGGATTTGAAGTGTATTTAAAAGCCTCATCACTTGCTTTTTTAACATCAGCACTTAAAGCACTTACAACATCTGCCCAATCAAGCCCATGGAGTTGATAAAAATGTACGATATGATCGTGTAAGAAAAGCGCTGCATTCATTAAAGTTCTTGTTAAAAGCGCATTTAAAGGCGGAGTAATACCTAAAGCATTTTCAACAGCAACTATACCTGCTTTATAATGTGAAAAAGTACAAACTCCGCAAATTCTTTGCGTCATAAAACCCGCATCTCTTGGATCGCGTCCTTTAACAATGGTTTCAATACCACGCCATAAAGTAGAACCTGCATAAGCTTCTTTAACCACATTGTTATCATCAACAACAACTTCAACCCTTAAGTGTCCTTCTATTCTTGTAATTGGATCTACTATTATCTTTTGACTCATGTATTTTATTCCTCATTCTTTTTCATGGATGCGATCACCGCATGCGCTGCGATAGCAACGCCTGTAAGCGTTAGAACACCTATGCCTATTTTATCTGATACATTATCAGCTCCTAATCCAAAAACAGTATCAAATTTACGACTTGCCATAGGCTCTTCAAAAGGTCCCATAGTATCCCAAAAATTTGGCTCAGAACAACCTATACAGCCATGTCCTGCTTGGATAGGCCAAGAAGTGTGTTGGTTAAATCTTTCTCTAGAGCAGTTATTAAAAGTATAAGGACCTTTACAACCTACTTTATAAAGACAATAACCATTTTTTGCACCCTCATCGCCAAAGTTTTGTACAAATTCACCCGCATCAAAATGTCCGCGTCTTTCACAAAGATCATGAATTCTTAAACCATAAGCCCATTTTGGTCTATTATAAACATCAAGCGCAGGCAACTCACCAAAAAGAAGATAATGTAAAACATTTCCTACTATGTTTTTTTCACTTGGCGGACAACCTGGCACGTTGATAACGGTTTTGCTTGTTACCTTGCTTAGAGGTTGAGCATTGCTTGGATTTGGTCTTGCAGCTTGAATTCCGCCAAAGCTCGAACAGGTTCCTATCGCAAAAATCGCCAAAGCATTTTCACTCGCTACTTTAGAAAGCTCATATCCACTCTTTCCATGTGGCCCTATGGTTAAAAAATTCTCTGTATCTCCCATAGGGATACCACCTTCAACCATTAAAATATACTTGTTTTTATATTTTTCAATGGCACTTTCTAAATTTTCTTCAGCCTGCCAACCCGCTGCAGCCATAACGGTTTCATGGTATTCTAAAGAAATATAATCAAATATTAAGCTATCAATAGTTGGAGTATCACTTCTTAATAAACTCTCGCTACAGCCCGTACATTCAGCCATATGAAGCCAAATCACAGGAAGTCTATCTGCAAGTTCTGCAGCTTTTGCCACCATAGGGGTAAAACTCGCTGGCAATGCTAAAAATGCTGTCATCGCCCCTGCCCATTTCATAAAATCTCTTCTAGTAAAGCCAGATCTTTCCAAAGCTTTTGGTATAGAATTTTCAGGATTTAAAGAAGGAAGTTTCTCAAGTGCGCTTAAACGGGACTCTATTTGATTATAATCAATCATTGAAATTCCTTAATTAATGTAATTTATTCCACTTAATAATAAAACAAAGCAAATTAAAAATGTATTAAAATTTAAATTTCAATAGAAAAATATAAACAAAACTTAAAGATATATTAATAAAAGCTAAAAAATTTATATCCCTTTCTTTAGCTTGCGGATCAAAAATCTTGCAGGATGTATACAAGGAATAAAATTTTTAAACACCCCCAAAGGCTCCTCGTTAATCAAAGCACAAAGATATCTTGCAGCCAAAACAGAAGTGCTAAAAGCTCTTGAGCCATGAGCAAGATTAAGATATAAATTAGGGATATTTTGAGGCAGAACTTGCGCCTTGTTTTTTGTCCATAATAAAGCTTTATATTCTTGCTTATAAAAAGCTTCATCATAAGCTGCTCCCACAATAGCAAACCTATCGCTAGAATAAGATCTAAAACCTACTCTAGAGCCTTTGATGATGATTTCCTCATCGCCTTTTAAAAACTCTTGTATGTTTTGCAAATTTTCTTCATCATCGGCTTTTTGTGGATTTGGATTTGAATTCAGCCTATCATAACTTGCGCCAATAACTTGCAAATCCCCATCACTAGGACAAATATAAGCTTTTGAAGAAAGGGCAAATGCATTATCCAAAAAAGGTTTTAGATGAGTAACCTGTCCTCTAACCTTACTTAAAAGCATTCCATCATAAACTAAAAAATCCTTAGTATCAGCACCCATAGCATAGATTAAAATATCAAAATCTTGCATTGCTTTTTGGTTTTTAAAATGCAAAATAAATTTGTCTTCTTGGTATTGAAAAAAATCATATTCGTGATTAAAATACATTTTTGCTTGACTTTTTTCAAAAAGAGATTTTAAAATTTCTTTAGGCTTGATGTGTCCGCCATCTTCTAAAAAAGCTTCATTCTTATCAATCTTAAATAAAATATTATCTTTTTGGCTTATAAAACGCTCTTGCATCAAAGGAGTATGAGCAAATTCTATCACTCCTTTTAGATTTAAATCTAAAATTTGCTTATAAAAACGACTCGCCTCGATAAAAGCAAGTTGAGAAAATTCACCCAAAGCAACATCAGGCTTTAAAATCAAAGAGCTTAAAATTCCACTTTCATTGCCACTTGCGCCACATCCTAAACTATCGTTTTTTTCAAAAACACTGACTTCAAAATCACGCAAAGAAAGCTCATAAGCTAAAGTTGCACCACATATGCCCGAACCTATGATGGCTACTTTTTTATTTTTATATAAACTTGGAATTCTTTGAAAATAAGCTTCTTTATCTAGGGTTGGATATTCTTTGCGTAAAAAAGCTTTGATCATCTCTCGCTTTCTAAAACCTTTGGTTTTTTGGATTTCAAAGCCATATTTTATAAGATTTTTTTGCAAAGCACTCGAAGCAGAAAAGGTGCAAATTTGGGTATTAGTCTTTGAAAGTCGAGCAACTTGAGCTATGAAATTTTCATCAAACATGGCTGAATTTTTACTCGGAGAAAAACCATCTAAAAACCAAACATCAGCATTAAAATCAAGCTCTCTAAGAATAGCAATATCATCAAAGATTAAATCCAAAAAACAATCTTTAAAATAAAAACGATAATACCCTTTTTTAGCCTTAGGATAAAACTTTAAAAAAGCTTCTAAAATTTCTTTAAATTCTTCATAAAATCCAAGCTTTTGATAAATTTCTCTAAGCTTGTCTTTTTCAATATAAAAACCCTCAATGCTGGTGTAAAATAATTTTTTAGGACGCTTCTTTGCTTGAAGAAATCTTTTAAGGGTTAAAAAGAAATTAAGCCCTATACCAAAGCCACTTTCAGCAATGATAAATGTATCATTTTCTTCAAATTCAAAAGCCTCACTATAAACAAATTTGCTCTCATTTAAACCATCTTTTGAGTTAAAATAAAAATCATCAAAATCCAAAGAAAATGGGGTATTGTCTTTAAAGATTAAATTAGCTTTTTTCATCTATTGTTATAAAAATAATTCTCCACACCATCAGCTATACCCTTAACCAAAGTGTCTTGAAAACTTTTATTTGCGATTCTTTTTCCCTCACTTGGATGAGTGATATATCCAATTTCTATCAAAATAGCAGGCATTTGAGCTCCAACAAGAACCCAAAAAGGAGCTTCTCTTACTCCACCATCGACAATTTTATACTTCTTACGAGTTTGGGTTAAGATATTTTTTTGCACATCTATAGCAAGTTTGTTTGAAGCCACGATCTTTTCTCTGTTTAAAAAATTCAAAATACTTTGCTTTGAAAAATAATTAATCTCTTCAAAATCACCCTGATTTTCTTTTTCAGCAGCTTTTTTACTTCTTTCACTTCTAGCAGGACTTAAGAAAAAAGTCTCCACACCCTCACTGCTTTTTGCTTTTGATGCATTAGGCGCTGCATTTGCATGGATAGATAAAAACAAATCCGCTCTTTTATCATTGGCATATTTTGTTCTATCTCTAAGATTGATAAATTTATCTGAACTTCTTGTATAAAGTACTTTATAACCGCGTTTTTTAAGCTCATTTCCAAGCTTTAAGGTCGTGCTTAAAACTATATCTTTTTCTTTTAAACTCCCTTTTTTATCGCTTAAAGCACCGCTATCCTTACCCCCATGTCCTGCATCTAAGACTATGAGTTTATCGGATTTGAAATTAGAATTTAAAACATTTTTACTAGCAGTTTTTGAAGTGCTTTTGCTTGAAGTAGAAGTGCTTTTGCTTGTACTGCCACTAAAACCTAAAGTCAAACTTTTATCATCTAAATCTTTAAAAAGCTTAAATTCTTTAGTTGAGCTGAGTACAATACGAACTGTTTTTGGATTATACTGAGTAACTGTAACAGCATTTTGCCCAAAAGTAAAATTCTTGCGACTACCTTCTAAAATTCCTTGAAAGCTCACTACTTGTCTAAAGAATTTTTGATCTTTTGTGCTAAAACTTGTAATATCTTTTTCATCAAGCTCATCGCTTAAATTTAAAACAACAGAATTAGAACTTTTATCTACATCTAAAACATATAAAGGTTCATCATTTTCTTGTTCTTTTTTGGTATTTGTTTTAGCTTCTTGAGTTTTAACTGGTTTGGACTCTTGTTTTGCGACTACTTTTTCACTTTCTTGTTTTGCTGCTGTTTTTGACTCTTGCTTACTCGGAGTACTTTTTTGTATAGCTTGTGATTTTTTAGAAATACTTATTTTTTCATCTTCAAAATCAAAGTTTAGAGGAATTTTTTCCTTAGCATAAGCAACGATACGAATCATCTTAGGATTGTATTGTGAAATTACTATGCGATAATCATCAAATTTATATTCTTTTCTTCCGCCTTCTAAAATACCCTCAAAATCACTGATATAACGATAATTTCCTTTTTCATCCAAGGCAAAACTTTTTATATCTTTTTGCTCTAAATTGGTATTTAAATCAAGTACCACTCCTTGACTTGTCTTACTTGATTTTAAAACATAAACCTTATCTACTTTTTTTGTCTGTTGGGGTTTATTGTTTTGTGTTTTTGTGCTTTCTTGTTTGGTTTGTGGGGGTTTTGAAGTACTTTTAGGAGGTTCAAAGCTTGAAACCTCGACATTTTTAGAATCAGGCTGAACTTTTTGCTTATCCTTAATCACAGCTTTTCTTAAAGCATTGATGCTAGCCTTACTCACTCCGCTTTCTTCTAATTCGTTCGCATAAGATTTATCATCCAAATTTAAAGCATTAGAACTTATAATCAATCTTTTTAAAATTTCAATTTTAGTTTTTTCATCTTCATTGATCACACTTTGTATATAAAGACTTTTTAGCTGATGATGGAACTTAACTTGAGCATCATTTTTTGACGCGATAAAATTCTTATCAAAATTAGCAAGCTCATTTTCATATGCCCCAAAACAAATACTAAAAAGTGCGATACAAAAAACTAAAATTCTAAACATTATTCACCATTGACGAGTTTATCCATAAGCTCTTTAACACTGATTAATTTTTCTAAACGATAGCCATTGGCTCCTGTAAAGAATAATCCTGTTTCTTTTTTTCCCGACCATGCATCAAAAAGCCTATCTGCTATACAATAACCCACCTTTGTCGCCTCTTTACCTCGGCCACATGGCGCTACACAATTGCTGATACAATTGATCTTTGGTCCCATTCTTTTATCGACTAAATCAAGTAAATTAGTCCTTACTCCTCTTGCAGGATATCCCACTGGAGATTTGATAAGTTCTATATCTTCTTTTTTACATGCAAGCAATACATTTTTAAACTCATCACTTGCATCGCATTCAAAAGTACCTATAAAACGAGTTCCCATTTGAACCCCGCTAGCACCTAAAGAAATGGCATTTTCTATATCTTTTTTATCCCAAATTCCACCCGCTGCAATCACTGGAAAAGAACCCCAATTTTTAGCCTCTTCAACCACAGGTGCGATTAAATTCTCAAGTTGATAATTAGGATCTAAACATTGCTCATAGGTAAAACCTTGATGTCCGCCGCTCTTAGGTCCTTCAAGCACAACAGCATCAGGCAGACGGTTGTATCTACTTTGCCATCTTTTACAGATGATTTTTAAAGCCTTAGGTGAAGAGATTATAGGAACTAAAGCAACATCAGGAAAATCTGCTGTAAATTCAGGTAAATTGGTAGGAAGTCCAGCACCTGAAACTATAATATTAAAACCCACTTCACAAGCATCACGAGCAATTCTTGCATAATCATTACTTGCGCATAAAATATTACAACCCAAAGGCGCATCACCGCAAACTTTTCTTGCATTATTTATCAAAGTTTGTAAGCCTTCTCGTGAATAAAAATTTTCACTACCATAAGGCTTAGCATTCAATTCTTTGCTAATATGGGTGCGATTTTCATAATATCCTGTTCCAACAGATGAGATGATACCAAGACCGCCATTTAATGACACTGCTGAAGCCAATTTATCCCAGCTTATACCAAGCCCCATTCCACCTTGAAAAATGGGATATTTTATAGTGTGTTTTCCTATTTGAAGGGATTTTAAACTCATATATTCACCTTTAATTTTGCAAATTTTCTCTTACCTACTTGTAAAATATACTCCCCTGTGCCAAGTTGCATTTGCTCATCGCTTACTTTTTGTGAATTTACACTCACCGCATTTGCATTAATGCTTCTTCTTGCTGCAGAGGTAGAATTTTCCAAACCGCATTCTACTAAAGCTTTAGCAAGCCAAATTTCACCCTCTATCTCAAATTCTTTTATATCGCTTGGCAAAGCATTTCCGCTATGTACGCTGTCAAATTCGGCTTTTGCAGCCTTAGCGCTTTCTTCATTGTGAAAACGCGTAGTAATCTCTAGCGCCAAATTTTCCTTAACAAGCTTAGGATGTAAATTGCCACTAGAAATTTCTTTTTTCATATTTTCAATTTCTTCTAAACTTTTAGTACTTAAAAGCTCGTAATAACGCCACATTAACTCATCACTAATGCTTAGAATTTTAGCATACATATCATTAGCTTTTTCTGTAACGCCGATATAATTCCCTAAGCTTTTACTCATTTTATTTACACCATCTAAGCCTTCTAAAAGAGGCATCATCATCACAGCTTGTTCTTTTCCGATATTGTAAATTCTTTGCAGGGTTCTTCCCATTAAGAGATTGAATTTTTGATCTGTTCCGCCCATTTCTATATCGCATTTTAAAGCAACACTATCATATCCTTGAAGCAAAGGATATAAAAACTCACATATAGAAATAGGGCTTTGCTCTTTAAAACGCTTCGTAAAATCATCACGCTCTAGCATTCTTGCTACACTAAAGGTCGAAGTAAGCTCTACTATCCCAGTAGCTCCTAGTTCGTTAAGCCATTGAGAATTGAATTTTAATTGTGTCTTTTGCGGATCTAAAATCTTAAATACCTGCTCCTCATAAGTCTTAGCATTTTGTAATACTTGTTCCTTATCAAGTTTTTTACGCGTAATGCTTTTTCCACTAGGATCGCCAATTTGTCCTGTAAAATCACCGATTAAAAATTGAACTATAGCTCCGTGTTTTTGCAAATATGCCATTTTGGTTAAAACCACACTATGACCTAAATGCAAATCAGGTGCTGTAGGATCAAATCCTGCTTTTACGAAAAAATTTTCTCCCTTTTCGTAATAATTTTTAATCAAATTTTCAATTCTTTCCTCATCGATGATTTCTGCGCACCCTCGTTTGATTTCTGCAAGTATATTTTTTATATCCATTTTCTACCTTTTAGTTTAAGCTTCTTTATAAGCGTCATTTAATGAAGTAAAATCTAAAATTTTACAATAAGATTTTAACCTGTCTCGGACATTATCAGGATTTATATTGTCAGGAATTTCTATCGTGATCTCAAAATAATCCACCACTGTATTAATATCACTTGACAAACTAATCGTTAATAAATTAATCTGCATTTTAGCCAAAACTGCCAAAAACTCTGCTAAAATTCCTTTTTTATTTTCTAAAGAAAAGATTAATTTGTATGATTTAGGGATATTAGAATCCCATTTAATCAAAACCATGTCTTTATTATTGTCTATCATCTTATCTGCCCTATCGCAGAGTTTATGATGAACTATAGCATTTCCATTTTCAATAAATGCAAGTACAGCATCGCCTCTTTTTGGATGACAGCAGTAATCAAAATCCACATTAGCAATTTTATGATTAGAATACAATAAAAAATTCCCAATCTTTTGTTCTTTGATTTCGTATTTGTCAAACCAATAAGATTTTTTAGCGTATTTTTTAAGCCCATTGACTATATCTTTCAAATAAGCACTATCACTGGCTACTTGTCGTATGCGTCTGCCTAAATTCTCTCTTTCAATCCAATTTTCTATCTTGTTTTTATCTACACTAAAAATAAAACTTAACATATTAATCGCGCTTAAAAGATTGATTTCTCTCATTTTTTGCTTACAAAATTCTCTTATGCTCGCTTTTGCTTTTCCTGTTTTTACACTATCAACCCAAGAACAACGATAAAACCTATCATTGGAAGTTACAACCCTTACTATATCTCCATTTTTAAGCTCGGTTAAAAGAGGGACTTTTACACGGTTAACATAAGCACTTTTTGCATGAAGTCCTACTTTAGTATGCACCTCATAAGCAAAATCAAGCACAGTAGCTCCTCTTGGCAAAGTAAAAATTTCACCCTTTGGAGAATAAACAGCCACATCTTCTACATAAAGACTATCTTTTGCATACTCATAAAGCTCGATAGCATTATAATCTTCTGCGTTTTCAAGATTGTTCGTACTTTGCATCGAAATATCAGTAAGCCAATCAAGTCGCGGGGCTACAACACTCCCATCTTCTTTGTATTTCCAATGTGCAGCTATACCAAATTCAGCGATTTTATGCATATCAAAAGTACGAATTTGTGCTTCGATAATATTTTTTGTATCAAAAAGAGTGGTATGTATAGTTTGATAGCCATTTTGTTTTGGTAAAGCTATGTAATCTTTAAAACGCGAAACCAAGGGATTAAAATTTGTATGCAAAACCCCTAAAGCCAAATAACAATCGCTCACATTTTCAACCAAAATTCGTACACCAAGCAAATCAAGTACCTCTTCTATACCCACACCTTTTCTTTGCATTTTAAGATAGATAGAATAACTGTGTTTGATGCGTTTTTGAATTTGAAAACTTCCTTGCCTAAAGCCATTGCTAAGAAATAAAAGCTCGATTTTAGAAATAAATTCATTAAGTCCTAGTTGCATTTGCTGGTCGTTTGAATTAATATAATTATCGATAAGCTTATACTCATCAGGCATCAAATACTTAAAGCTTAAATCTTCTAAATAATTCTTAATACTAGAAATTCCAAGTCTATGTGCTATGGGTGCATAAACGACCAAAGTTTCTTCGCTAATACGCTTTTGCTTATCTTCTCTTAAAGCATCTAAGGTTAGCATATTGTGAAGTCTATCGCAAAGTTTTACCACCAAAACCCCGACATCTTCAATACTTGCTAAAAGCATATTTCTAAATGTAAGAGCGGATTTGGTTAAACTTTTTTTTGATTTTGAAGGAATGAGATTATCTTCTCTGATTTCTACAATCTTTGTAAGACCTAAAACAAGCTTTAAAACTTCGGATCCAAACTGATCCCTAAGTTCTTCTTCGGTACATTGCGTATCTTCGATCACATCATGTAAAAGCGCAGCCAAAATTGTGGCTTTGTTTTCACTTAAAAAAGCAACCAAGCTTGCAACCAAGATGGGATGAACTGCATAAGGTTCTCCGCTTTTTCTAACCTGACCTTCGTGGGACTTTATGCAATAATCCACAGCTTTTTCTACAATAGCATCCTCTTGACAAATGCTAAAAAGAAGTTCTTTTGCTCTTGTTAAATCTCTACAATTTTTAATATCTTCAATGAGTTTTTCGAGCAATAATTCCTCATCGACTGGTTTCAACTAGACCCTCTAAAGTGATTTTATTTTCTGCTATCTCATATAAAGCAATATCTGCAAATTTTAATTTACTTTTATCAATATCCACTAAAGGTGCTGCACCATCGGCTAATTGTTCTGCTCTTTTTGCAACAACCAAAGAAAGACGGTAGCGATCATCTCCCATTCTTTCTAGAGCTTTAGCTGCTATTTCTTCGATTCTGTTTTCCATTAGTTCTCCTTGATTAATTTTTAACTATAGAACAAAGACTGTTATCGCCTTGTATAATTTTAAGCAAATTTCCTTCTTCAAACATATTACATACAACTATAGGCAAAGAATTATCCTTAGCTAGAGCGATTGCAGTATCATCCATAACTTTAATATTATCTTGCATTGCCTCATCATAGCTTAGGGTTTGTAAAAATACTGCATCATCGAATTTATTAGGATCTTTATCATAAACTCCGTTTACTTTTGTTGCTTTAATAACCATTTGTGCATCAATCTCAACCGCTCTTAAGATAGCTGTTGTATCGGTTGTAAAATAAGGATTTCCCGTTCCTGCGGCAAAGATTACAACCCTACCTTTTTCTAAATGTCTTTGAGCTCTTCTCATAATATAAGTTTCACAAAAAGCTTCCATTTGAATCGCACTTTGTACTCTCACATCAAGTCCGCAACTTTCTAAAGCCTCTTGAATAGCAATAGCATTAATAACAGTCGCAAGCATTCCCATGTGATCGCCGCTTGTGCGTTTGATAAGACCGCCTTTGGCTGCTGAAACACCGCGAATGATATTTCCACCCCCTATCACTATGCCTACTTCTATATTGTTTTTAACCAGTTCTTTAATCTCATTTGCTATGAATTTTAAAATAGAATTTTCAATACCAAAACCATTTTCTCCGGCTAAAGCTTCTCCTGAAAATTTTACTAAAACTCTTTTTCTCTCTTGCATTTTTTCTCCTTAATCAACTTGAAATTATATTGAAAATTGCATTAAAATTAGCTAATTTAAACTAATAAGTTCTAAAGGATTGATATGAAAATTCTTTTGTGTTACTTCAAAAGTTAAATCATTTTTTATCCTACCCACTACCGCACCTTTTTTTACATTTTTACCGACTTTGATATTAGGTGCTATCTTATCTAAGTGTGCATAAATAGTATGAATTCCATTATCATGTTCGACTATCACAACTCTTGCTAGCATACTTGTATCTTTGGCAAAAACTATCTTTCCATCTAAAACACTTTTCACTACAGCATCGGCTTTATTGCTTCTTAAAACAACATTTTCATTGAAAATTTTAATATTATAAACAGGATCGATATAATTTCCAAATTTTTGTTTTACGGTAAACGATTCTAAAGGGGCTATAGTTTTTTTACCTGTATAACGCTTAGTAGAGCTTCCTTGGTAGCTAGATCCAATTTGGCGAATTTTTTGAGTATTATTGACAATTTTGCTATCGCTGGCAGTTTTTTGACTTTGTTTTTTATCCTCTTGCTTGCTTTCTATAATTTTTAATTGATTTAAGGTTTTTCTTAATTCATCTTGCTGATCTTGCAAATTCTCAAGTTTTTTAGCATAAATTGCCCGATCGGTTTTTTGTTTTTTAATCTCACTGACTTGCTTTTGTCTTAAATTTTGAAGTTTTGCTAATTGGGTATTGTAATCTTTTAAATCTTCATTAATTTTTTTAATTTGTTCTTGCTTATCATCGATTAATTTACTTATATCTTCATAATCCTTAGAAAGTTTAAAAATTTCATCTTGCAAAATTTTATCCAAGCCACCCAAAACCTCAAAAGCCATAAAACTTTCCTTGCTTTCAACATAACCTTGCGGTATAGACAAATCATAGGCAAAATCCTTAGCCATCAAGGCTATAAGTTTGCCTTCCATATTGGCTTTATTTTTCAAAAGATCTGTGTTTTGACTTGTGAGTAAATTTAAGTCTTTATTTTGTGCCTTGGCTCGAGCTTCAAGCTTGAGAGTTTGAGAATTAAGAGTTTCAATTTGAGCACTTAACTCTTTCAAGCTCTTTTCTCCACTTAATATATCATTGGCTAAATCTTCAAGCTTTTTATTTACCTGCTCTTGAATGCGTTTATTTTCTTCTAAATTCTTAGTTTTTTCACTAATGGCATTAGCATGCATTTCATTGGACAATAAAAAAAAACAAAGAAAAATTAGAATTTTTCTCATTTTTTCACCCTAAACATCACCGAATTTACACAGAATAAACATATAAACAAAGTCACTAAATAAATCACGCCCAAATGCACGATAAAATTAATAGGAGGCAAGATAATATCAACCGCTTTTAGGCTATCTTGGACTATAGAAAGATTATAAATTTGTGTAAAAAATACAAATAAAATAATAAAAGCAATAAAACAATCCAAAACCACAATCTTATATAGCATAAAAGATCTAAACCAAAAAGGCGCACCAAACAAATACATAATCTCTACGCGTTCAGTGTGTTCAAAAAGCCAAATTCTCATTTGTTTTAAAAACAAAACAAAAGAAAGCAAGATAATGATAAATAAAAACAACCAAAATACAAATTTCATCAAAACAAGCAAAGAATAAACCTTATCATGCGTTTTAGCAAAAGTCTCGACCTTGCTAATACTTGGTATGCTTAAAAGCTGGTTTTTAATGGTATTAAGCTCATTTTGTGTAGGCAAATAATCAAGCTTGATGCTATAAAATTTAGGTAAAGAATCTCGTAAAACTTTTAAATTTTTATCAGAAATATCGTTTTTTAAACGATCTATCAAATCTTTAGGATCTAATGGCTCCAAACTAGAAAAGGAAGAAAGTTTGGTTTTGATAACATTCTTATCAAGCTCAGCAGAGCTTGCAACGATGATATTATAGTCCTTATTGACAAGCTCTTCATAATGTCTTAAAGTAGCATTTGTAAGTAAAATAAACTCAAAAGCAAACATCATAAAAAGCAAAGGCAAAATCAAAGATAAGTGGGTTTTAAAAAATTTCATTCATATTTCCATTTTCTATATTAAAACGACGATAATTCAGTCTTAAATTGCTCGGAATTCTATGCGTAACCACTACAACACAAGTACCTAAAAGCTCTCTAGCTGATTTTAAAAGTGTCCAAATGATATCTGAAGAATACTCATCTAAATTTCCTGTAGGTTCATCGCAAAGCAAAAGCTTAGGGTTATGTGCTAAAGCTCTAGCCATAGCTACTCTTTGTTGCTCTCCTCCGCTTAGTTGATTGGGCAATTTATCCGCTTTAAATGTCAAATTTACATGCTTTAAAAGCTTACTTGCTTGATCATGACAAACTTTTTTACTATAACCTTTAATCATAAGAGGAAGCATCACATTTTTTTCTACGCTGTATTCTTGTATAAGTCTATAATCTTGAAAAATAATACCAATTTGCTGACGCAATTTTAAAAGCTCTGAATTTCCAATCTTTCGCATGGAAGATCCACATACTTCAAGCTGCCCTGAAAGGAGTTCTAAGTCCCCGTAAAAAGATTTTAAAAGAGTGCTTTTTCCGCTTCCACTTTTACCTGTAATAAAAACAAAATCATCATCTTTAAAAGTGAAACTGGCTTCTTTAATAACCAATTCATCATAACCTAAAGAAAGTTTATGCGCTTGAATTAAATTTGACATCCCATCCTCTTTGAATTTCAAAATTCGTAAATTATGCTTTATTTTTGCTTAATTTTCAAGAAAATGTTTCATATTAAAGTGAAATTTAACACTTTTCTTAAGCTCTTTTATAGCTTTTAAATTTTCTTGTATCTTAAAAGGCTCTTTAAAAACAAAACTAATCGCCTCTCCTATATGTAAATAACAATGCTCAGGCTTATTAAAGGCACCAAAAGCTATTTTTAATAATAAACTTTCCCCTTGCTTATAAATATTTTCAAAATGCAAAAAGAAATCCTCTTTTTTTAAAGTAAAATTTTCAAAATTTTTCTCTAAAAGCATCAGATCATTTTTACTTAAATGTATATCTGAAAAATCAAATTCTTCTGATAAAACATTCTTTTCTTCTTTATCTAAATTCCACACCCAAAGATCATAAATATCTTTTTCTTGTCTTTTCCATCTATCTTCGTATTTGCTAGAAATTTCTAAATTTTCATTTTTTCTAATGCTAAATTGCGGTGATGAGAATTCTAAAAATTCCTTAAAAGTAAAGTCAAAATACTCATAACTATCCGTTCTAAGCTCAAAAACCCCTTGGGTTGTAAGCACTCTTGCACATTCTTTGCAAAATGCTTTAGAAACAACACGGCGATGAGGCTTTTTATCCCAAGGAACTGGGAAATGTAGGAAAATTTTTTCTATAGAATCAGACCGAAGAACACTCAACAAAAGTCTAGCATCACTTTGAACTAATAAGATATTATCAATACCTTGAGCGCGTGCAAGCTTGGCTACCTGCGTGATGGCTGGATTATAAATTTCTATCCCAAGGATTAAAATTTGAGGGTTGTTTTTAGCTTGGTAAAGCAAATGTCTTCCTGAACCAAAACCAATTTCGATGTAAATTTTTCCCTCAAGCCTTTCTAAAACTTCTTCAAAATCATTAGCAATCAAAGGAGTTTTTTCGGCTAAAGCATTATTTTTTATACCAAAAGCCTCGCTGATAACATCCTCGCAAAAATATTGCTTAAAAATATATAAAGCCTTATGTAAATAGGCTATTTTAGAAGGTTTGGTATGCTTATCTACCTTAACTACAAATTCATTTTCTCCTTTTTTAATCTGTAGAAAAAAGCTTTCTTCCTCGACCCTTGTGTAGATTAAATTCACATTATCATTATGTGCCATCCACACAAATTCTATCCCATCTTTTTCAAAGGGTAGAATGATTTCTTTAAGTTTTCTAGTTTTAAAATTTGGCACTATTGCTTCGCCTTAACTTTCTTTGAAGGCTCTGAACGAAGACCAACAGAATCAATCGCTATCACTTCATAGCTATATTCTACACCCGGTAAAGCTTTAATATCTTTTAATCTTTTTTCTTTTACACCCTTAAAAATAGCATTTTGATCACCGCCATAGCGTCTAACTTCGTATTCAACCGCTCTTGAGTCATTATCCACCCATTCTAAATCAATACCATCACTCGTACTTTGAGCCAAAATAATACTAGGAGAAGATGGAATTCCTAAAGTTTTACCCTCTACCCCATCTTTAGGCATAGGACTTTCAAGCTCGTCTATATCTACCATGGTTACTTTATAGTATTTACTCTTTGCAGCACCTTCAACTATATCTTCATAAGAATTTTGCTCGGTTTTAGCCAAAAGAGTGTAAGGAAGAAAACTTGAACTTGTAGAATAAACTTTATAATACGAAAAATCTTTGTATTTAGGAGCGTCCCATGTCAAAACTACTTTATTGGCTCCATCTAAGCTCGCATTTAAATGCTCAACTTGAGGAGGTAAGGCCTTGCTTGTAGAATTTAAAATAGAACTTGGCTGGCTTTGCACCCCATCAAATCCAACAGCAATAATTCTATAATTAAAACTCTCCTCCGGTTTTAAATCCTCATCTATAAATTCAGCATTCAAGCGATTTTTCACCTCGGCAATTTTTTTAAATTCTTGTCCATCTGCCTTAGCTCTTTCTATGATATAAGAAGCAACTCTTGGATCTGGATGTGGACGCCAAATCAATTTAATTCGGCTTGGTAGATTGGTGATAGCTTGTGCAAAAGGAATAGCCTCTAATCTTGGCATAGTTTTTACTTCAATCACCTTTCCATCTTCTGAAATATGACCTTGATCATTAAAACTTCTCATCATATAGTAATATTTTGTATTTGGCTCAAGCTTAGTATCTACATAATGGGTTTGAAATTTATTTTTAATCGTTCCTACAAGTTTAAATTCAGGATTTGCATCATTTGAGCGATATAAATAAAATCCTTTGATATTATCATCATATAAAGGATCCCATTCAAACGCTATATTGCTAATATCACTAAGACTTTTAAGATTGTTAATCTTTGGCAAGCTTTCATTGACTAAAAGTTCTTTATTTGAACCTATATTAGAAAGTTGCGAAACACTGCAAGCACTAAATAAAAGAGTCAAAGCACCCAAGCAAAGACTCAAGTGAAATTTTTTCATTAAGCTCTCCTAAAATAAATTTTTTTTCTAAAATTTGTTTAAAATCGTCCATTAATGGAGCTTGGATAAATATTTTTTCTCCATTTCTAGGATGAATGAAATACAAAAAATACGCATGCAGCATAATCCTACACTCGTATTTCCCCCTATAGCCATATAATTCATCTCCTAAAATATGACGATTTATGCTAGCTAAATGTGCTCTAATTTGATGCGTTCTACCCGTAAAAAGCTTAGCCCCAATAAGACTCACTTCCTCGCTTTTTGCCAAGTTAACAAAAGCACTTTTAGCCTCCTTAGAACCCTTAACAAAGCTATTTGTAACTATTTTTTTAATGGCATTAGCACTGGATCGAATCAAAGCTTTATCTATGATAATTTTATCCTCTTTTAGTGGCAAATCAATTAACGCAAGATAAATTCTTCCCATAGTTTTATCACTAAGCTGCTCACTAAGCTTTTGATGAGTAAAATTATTTTTTGCTATCAATATAGCTCCGCTTGTTTCCTTATCAAGCCTATGAACAAGCCCTGCGCGCACTTCTCCGCCTAAGGTAGAAAGGGTGTATTGTTTTTCTATAAGCCAATCCACCAAAGTCGCACTCTTAACACTTTTTGCTCCATGAACAACCAAATTTGAAGGTTTATTTAAAACCAACAAATCCTCATCTTCGTATAAAATTTCTATATCAAAATCTATATCAAATTTAGGCTTAGCTTCCTCTACAAGTGGCAAATTTAAAACAAGTTTATCTCCGACTTTTAACTTGAATGAATTTTTATTTTGAATTTTATCATTAACCCAAACGCAGTTTTTTTCTATCATCGAGGCTATTTGATTGCGACTTTGCTGAAGATTTTTAGCTAAAAAAATATCGAGCCTTGAAGGTTCATCAACCAAAAAAGTTTGCATTTTTTCCTTATAAAATTTTATATAATTTAGAGTTTTATTTTATAATTATATTTTAATACTACAAATTGAAGGCAAATTTTGTTTATACCTGATAGAAGAATTTTAACACATTTTGATTATATGCAACCTATTTTGTTTGTACCTATTATTTTAATTTCGTTTTTTTTAATCTTTGAAGCCAATGCTTTTTTAGCCGAAAAACAATTTGTCTATGCCTGTGTAGGAATTGCCGCATTTAGCGTATTCTTTTTATTGCCTATTCGCAAACTGATGTGGCTTATACCCATAGCTTATTGGGTCAATATCTTTTTGCTTTTAAGTACAGATATTTTTGGTGTTGAAAAGTTGGGTGCTAAAAGATGGCTTGAAATTCCTTTTACTCATTTTACCATCCAGCCCTCTGAAATTTTTAAACCTAGTTTTATTTTAATGCTTGCTTATCTCATCTATCAAGATCCACCGCCTAAAAATGGCTATAAACTAAAACAATTTCTAAAGCTTAGTTTTTTTATCATTTTGCCTTTTTTATTGATCGCTCAAGAGCCTGATTTAGGAAGTGCCATGGTGCTTTTAATCGTAGGTTTTGGCGTGCTTTTTATCATGGGTGTGCATTATAAAATTTGGCTTAGTATCATCATCGCCATCGGTATAAGCTCTCCCATCATTTATACGCATTTGTTAAAGCCCTACCAAAAACAAAGAATTCATGATTTTATCTCCGAAAAACCAAGCTATCAAGTCGCACAATCCATGATAGCCATAGGCAATGGCGGCCTTATAGGAAAATCTCAAGATGAAGCTACACAAACGCATTTTAACTTTTTGCCTATCTCTACAAGTGATTTTATCTTTGCATATCTTATAGAAAGATTTGGCTTTTTGGGGGGATTTGTATTGATTTTACTTTATACTCTACTCATCTTTCATTTACTAAGCTTAAATCAAAAGCTTAAGGATGATTATTTTGCTAGAGTTGCTATAAACTGCGTAGCATTGTTTATTTTTATTTATGCTGCGGTAAATATTTCGATGACTATAGGGTTTGCGCCTGTTGTTGGTATCCCTTTGCCTTTTTTTAGCTATGGTGGAAGTTCTTTTACGATTTTTATGATTTTCTTTGGAATTTTACAGCATTTGATTACCTTTAGATACTTTTGGGTAGACAATAAAAATAAATAAAATAATTTTAAGCAAAAATAAGATATAATTTTATCTTTAAAAATTAAGGCGGATTTATAGCTCAGTTGGTTAGAGCAACCGGCTCATAACCGGTTGGTCGCAGGTTCGAGTCCTGCTAAATCCACCATTACTTCTTTTCTGAAATTATCCCAAGCAATCTTAAGTAATCTAAAATTATCAATTAAGATATGATAAAATCATACTTGAAATAATCTTAAATTGTCTTAAATAA
>NZ_AINS01000028.1 GCF_000254135.1 Campylobacter coli LMG 9860 | reverse complement strand
ATTAAGCTTAAAGGAGGATTAAATAAATTATTTTTTTAATTAATTTTGGCAAAAAATTAAAAACTGGATTTTTTTGCCAATTGGCTAGCTAACTTTGATATAATCATAGAGAAAATTTTACTATAAAGGAAAACAATGAAAAAGTTTTTAACCGCTTTCTTAGTTGCCTTCACGGGCTTATTTTTGGTGGCTTGCCAAAACACTAAAACAGAAAATAATGCAAGCAATGAAGCTAATACTACACTCACTTTAAAGGTTGGAACTGCTCCAAATTATAAACCTTTTAATTTTAAGCAAGATTCTAAACTTACGGGTTTTGATACTGATTTGATTGAAGAAATTGCTAAAAAAAATGGTATTGAAATTGTTTGGGTTGAAACCAATTTTGATGGATTGATTCCTGCTCTCAAATCAGGTAAGATTGATATGATTGCTTCAGCTATGAGCGCAACTGATGAAAGAAGACAAAGTGTTGATTTTACCAAACCTTACTATATGAGTAAAAATCTTTATCTTAAGCTAAAAAACAACGACTCTCTTCAAACAAAAAATGATTTAGAAGGCAAAAAAATAGGAGTTCAATTAGGAACTTTACAAGAAAATACTGCAAAAGCTATCAAAAATGCACAAGTACAAAGCAATAAAGATTTAAACATAGCTGTTTTAGCACTAAAAAACAACAAAATCGATGCTATTGTAGCTGATCAAGATACTGCTAAAGGTTTTTTAGCTGAAAATCCAGAATTGGTAAGTTTCTACCAAGAAACAGATGGAGGAGAAGGCTTTAGTTTTGCTTTTGATAAAAATAAACAAAAAGATATTATTGAAATATTTAACAAAGGCATAGATGAAGCAAAAACTGATGGATTTTATAATACTTTAATTAAAAAATATGAATTAGAATAAGCGTGAATTTTCACGCTTATAGCTTAAAAAGTTAAAATTTCATATTTTCTCTCTTTTGCAATTTTTAAAATTTTTTCATCACCATTACATACAAAGGCTTTGCTAACAGACTCTAGTAAAGGTAAATCATTGATAGAATCACTAAAAAAATAAGAATCTTTCATCCATTTTTCATAATCTTTACCCAAATATTCCTTAAGTCTTAAAACCTTGCCTTCCTTAAAGCTATAAATCCCATAAGCTTTTCCACTAAATTTATCACCCACACGCTCGCATTTTATGGCTATGCTTTCTCTCACTCCCAAAAAAGAGGCGATTTTTCTAACTAAAAATTCAGCCGTAGCTGAAATTATAATACACCTTTGATCTTGATATTTGATTATAAGTTCTTTAGCTTTTTCATAAGGTTTTATATAAATTTTTATAAATTCATCTACTAAAGATGAAATTCTATCTTCATTTTTACCCTTAACACTTTGAAGAAAAAAAGTCATAAATTCATCCATATCAAGCTTTTTTTCTTGATATTGTTTTTGATAAAAAACGATTTTTTCTAAATATTCTTGAGGTAAAAAACCTTTTTCAACACAAAATTTAAGCCAAAGTTTAGCACTATCGCCTTGTATTAAAGTATCATCTAAATCAAATAAAACAAGCTTCATTTTAACTCTTTTGCTAAAGAAAGATTGAATTTTAAAGCGATTTTATCACCTGCTTCATAAGTACTATGAGTGCTAAAATTTAAAGTATCTACCTTAAATTCAATTTCTTGCACTCTAACCCTATAGCGTATGATATTGCCTAGCAATGATTTTTCTTTGATCTTAGCCTCTAAGCCTTCGTTAGAAATTTCTATGGTTTCAGGACGCAAGGCTATATCTTTTTTAAAATCGTGTTTTAAACCCAAGCTATCAAGCTCTTTAGGGCTTAAAATATTGTAATTTCCTATAAAGCTAGCCACAAAATGAGATTCTGGCAAAAGATAAAGATTATTTGCGTTGGAATTTTGTATGATTTTACCCTCATTCATTAAAATAATCGTATCGGATAACTCTAAAGCTTCTTCTTGATCGTGCGTTACAAAAATAGTGGTGAGTTCAAGTTCTTTTTGAATTTCTTTAATTTGCACCCTTAAATGCTTACGAATTTTAGCATCAAGTGCCGATAAAGGCTCATCAAGTAAAAGTAAATCAGGTTTAGTCACCAAAGATCTTGCTAAAGCCACTCTTTGCATTTGTCCGCCTGAAAGCTTATGTGGATAAGTTTTAGCGTATTCTTCAAGCTCGACGAGTTTTAACATTTTTTTCACTCTTTTTTCTATGTCCTTTTTATCCATTTTTTTGATCTTTAAACCAAAAGCTACATTTTCAAAAACGTTAAGATTTGGAAAAAGAGCGTAATTTTGAAAAACCATACCTATATTTCTTTTTTGAGGACTTAATTTAGTAAGATCTTTATCATTTAAAGAAATTTTTCCTCCATTAATTTGGCTAAGCCCTGCTATACACCTTAAAAGAGTGGATTTTCCACAGCCACTTGGGCCCAAAAGGGTTATAAACTCACCCTTTTTAGCACTAAAATTAATATCTTCAAAAATAATTTTATCCCCATAAGCTTTTTTAAAATTTTTAATCTTTAAATAAGTCATTTTTTACTCCTTAATCAAACTAGCTATAAAAGTTGTTATAAAAATTAACACAAAATAAACTATTACCAAAGCACTAGAATAATGCCCACTTTGATTTTTGATATTATAAAGATAAACTTGCAAAGTCTCATAAGCACTTCCTACAAGAATATTTGCGTATAAAAATTCGCCTATTAAAAAAGAAAAACTTAAAAAAACTGCCACCAAAATTCCATTTCTTAAATTAGGCAAGACAAGCTTAAAAATCGCTCCCATTAAAGAACCTCCAAGCATAGCATTAGATGCGATGAGTTCATTTAAATTGACATTAGACATAGCATTATCTAAAGCCCTATATATAAAAGGCAAAGCTATAGTAAAATAAGTAAAAATGAGTATCCAAGCTGTGCCTCCTATATTGTCAGCATAAAGTTGCAAAAGCCCCACACAGCTAACTATAGGAGGTACAGCAAAAGGCATGATAATAAGTATATTTACAAAGGCTTTTAATTTTAAAAAATAATAATTTAGCACAAAAACCAAAGGAAAAACAAGAATCACAGAAAGTAAAATACTGCCCACACAAACAAGCAAAGAATGCCAAAGAGCAAGTAAAAATCTTTCGTCATGAAAAAGTTCTTGATACCATTTAAGCGTAAGATCATCAGGCAAAACACTTACACCCCAAGAAGTGGAAATAGAATATAAAAAAGTAGCCATTAAAGGCAAAGCTAAAAACAAAAAAACCAAAAACAAAACTGCATAATGATAAATTTTAGCTTTTAAACTCAAATTTTCATTCATTTAAAGCACCTTAAAATTATATTTTTTAGAAAGGAAATTGGCTATAAAGGTAACAACAAGCATGATAATAGTTATAATGATACTTAAAGCACTAGCCATATAAGGATCAAGATTGATATCGCCTGCGATTAAAGCAGCGATTCTTACAGGAGCGACATTAAAATTTCCCGAACTTAAAGCATAAATAGTCGCATAAGCTCCAAAAGCATTGGCAAATAAAATCACAAAAACACCAAACAAAGTAGGAGCGAGCAAAGGCAAAGCTATTTTTAACCAATATAAAAAATTGCCTCCACCTAACATTTTACAAGCATTTAAATGTGAATTTTCAAGACTTTTAAAAGCTGGAAGCAAAAGCAAGATCGCCAAAGGAATTTGAAAATACACATAAACAATATTTACCCCGAAATTAGCATAAACACTAACAAAAGGCTCTATACCTAAATTCTTCAAAAACACATTAACTACACCATTGCTTCCAAGAACTATAATGAAAGCAAAAGCTAAAGGAACTCCTGAAAAATTACTTATCATAGTATTTAAAGAAAAGAGAAAATTACATATTTTTGATGGAGCTAAAATAAATAAAGAATAGCTCGCCAAAAGCCCTATTAAAAGTCCAAAAATACTAGAAATAAAACTGATTTGTAAAGAATTTATAATGCTTTGTAGATAGAATTTGGACTCAAAAATATGTATAAAATTGGCTAAAGAATAAATTTCATCCTCTTCTACATAAAAAGCATTAAAAACAATCCAAATCAAAGGTGCTATCATAAAAAAAGTAAAAACTATAAAAAAAGGTAAAATACTTAAAAATGCTAGAAATTTTTCTTTCATTTTTTGGCCTTTAAAATTTCATCATTATATCTCTTATCGTGTTTAAGTCCTAAAATTTCACAGATACTGCCACAAATTTCATCCTGTTTTATCTTGGCATTTTCATACGAAAAAGCACTACCAAAAGTGAAAAAAGGCACTAAAATTTCATCTTCACTTAAGCCTCCATGACTTTTACCCTCTGTCATACCATGATCGCTTGTGATGATTACATTAATACCTTGTTCTAACCAAGTAGGCAAATACTCAGAAATCAAAATATCAACTTTTTTGGTTTTATTAGCATACTCAATAGAGTGTGAGCCAAATTTATGTCCTGCATCATCTATATTCATAGAATGTATAAGAGTAAAATCTAGATTATATTTGTTTCTTAAATGCTCCCCATCTGCAAATAAATGAGAATCTAAATAATCATCTTCATAATAAAAATATCCATAAGGCAAAGTTAAATTTTCATCTTCTATGTGGCGATGTAAAGAAGGAATAAATTCTTTTTTATTATAAAGCTCAAAAACCCAATGATAAGCTGCGCCTCCAGCTTTTAAGCCTTGTTCTTTGCAAAGGTCAAAAATGCTTGTTTGTTTTGAAAAACTCAATTTATTATTAATTATCCCACTTAAAACAGGCTTTACGCCTGTTAATAAGCACTCGTATAAAGGACGAGACATACTAGGAAGTTCGCATTCTAAAGAATAAAATTTGCCTAAATTCTCTTTGCAAAGCGCATTTAAATATCCCATATTTATACTAGCACTTTTACAATTTAAGCCATCAAGCACAACTAAAATAACTTTGGACATCATTTACTCTTTAAAAAATCTTTTACTTCAAGTAAAATAAATTCATTATCATCAGTTTTATTAGGTTCTCTACTTGAAGAATAAGGAAAGTTATTGTCATTTTCTACGACTATATGAGAGTCATCTACTATATCCACACCTTCTATGGTTTCAAAAGGAAAAACAAATTTATCATTTACCAAAGGCTTTTTAGAAATTTTATTTCTATCCTTAATATTTAAAAGATCTATATAAGAAATTTTTTGAGCTTCATGGGTTTTATCATCTAATTTAACCTTGTAAATTCTTTTGAATTGAGCTGCATTATTAAAACAATGCTTAGTATCTTCACCTTCTTTGCAAGCCTTATCTTTAGTGCCTTCTTTTTGATCTCTTTCTATGATGATGCCGTATTTATCATCTATCATATTAAAATCACCTATGGAATGGCTTTTATCTTCTAAGAAATATTTATAAGTTTTTCCGGTGAATTTTTTATTTTTTACATCAAATTCTATGATTCTTAGATATTCTTTGCCTTTTTCATTCTCATAAGCGTTGTTATTATAAATGCTTCCTTCTAAAAGCAAATAAAGTTTAGAACCATCTTTAGAGCTTGCCATAGCTTCAAAGCCTTTAGAACGTTTGATATTAAATTTCTCATTTTCTCCATCAGGCTTATCGCTAAATTTTAAACTTGGATTATCAGGAGAAATAAGTTTTTTACCCTCCACATACACATCAAAAACTTCTTTTAAATTCCCATTCTTATCAAAATGAAGCAAATAAGGACCAAATTCATCACCTATATAAAATTCATCATTGATAACCTGTATACTCTCAGTATCAAAATCAACCCCACTTAAATACCTTTCTTTGGTTGTTTCGGTGGTTATAGGATAGGGGTATTTTTTATCACTATCTTTAAAAAAAACTGTTTTTAAAAGTTCGTATTTTGAGTTTTTAAAATCAAATTTAAACTCGTGAGCATAAAGCATGGCATCATAAGAATTATACTTTTTACCCAAGCCATTATCGCTAATTACCCAAAAAACATCTTTTTTTGGAATATATTTTATCCCACTATGTCCTTGTATAGGTTGATTTTTAAAAGGTAAATAAAAATCTGTTTCCCTGTTTCCCTTAGATTTAAAAATTCCAATTTTTTCTTCTCTAGTGATATTTGCAAATTTCCCATAAGTTTTAAAAAAATCAGGAGCATCCTTAGGAGGTTTTACTGTACTTTTAGAATCTATGATAATATGCCCTGCTAAATTGGCCTCATACTCTTGAACTCCAAATAAAACACTGCAAAGCATAGCACTTGTTAAAATAACCTTTTTCATCCAATCTCCTTTATTTCATATCCACTATAACTTTTTCTTGCCAAAGTTGTGGCAATTCTTTAGCGCTTTTTTCCCAAGCTTTTTGATCTTTGATTGCTCTTGCATTTTTGTATTGCTCACTTGGTAAAAGTTTAGCTTTTATATCATCTGGCAAGGTAATATGATCAATTCTTATTGGCCTTGCATAACCTTTTGCTAGATTGATTTGTCCTTTATCAGAAAGTATAAACTCACGGGCTAATTTAGCCGCATTTGGATGTTTTGCGTATTTATTGATAATAGTTGTATAACCCGAAATAACACTACCATCAGCAGGGATTAAAACTTCATAACGATCTTTGCCCACTTTATCTCTATAGCCTAAACCATTAAAATCCCAAACTAAACCCACTTCAACTTCACCTTTTTCAAGATTGGCTATACTTACATCATTATTTACAAGTCTTCCTTGTTTGGCTAAAGTATTAAAAAAAGCTAAAGCAGGACTTAAATCTTTTTCATCCCCACCTAAGGCATAATTAGCTGCCAAAACTGCACTCACAGCTTGAGCCGCTACACTTACATCACCTACGGTAATTTTATAATTTCCCTTAAGCAAATCTTGCCAAGTTTTAGGTATATCTTTTACTACATCTTTATTGACTATAAAAGCTATGGTTCCTGTATAAGCTAAAAGCCAATTTCCATCTTTATCTTTAGCCCAAGTTGGAATTTGATCCCAGTAACTTGTCTTAAAAGGCTGAGCTACTCCTTGTTTAACCGCTATCTCTCCAAAAGACGCCCCTACATCCCCTATATCACCGCTTGCATTTTTCTTTTCGGCTTTAAATTTAGCAATTTCTTGAGCTGAACTCATATCTGTATCACTATGTTCTATGTCATAAAGATTTTTAAGATCTGCCCAAGTATCCTTCCAGTTTGCCCAAGTATCAGGCATAGCTAAAGAATTTACCCTACCTTCTGCTTGCGCAGCTTTAATCAAATTCTCATCAATAGCTTGTGAATTTGAAAACAATAAAGCAACAAGACCTAAACTTAAGAAAAATTTCTTACTCATTTTTTTCCTTTCAAAAAATATTTTGGAAATTTAATGAGTTTTAGAAACATTTTAGAAACAAGTTAATTTTTAAGCAAACAAGGTTATAATTTTAAAGTCATAAACAAGGAGCGATCATGCTTTATATTTATATCAAAACTCAAAATGCTTTAGTTCAAAGAATCAATTTTAATCTCGATAGTCAAGAACTACCGCAAAATATTTTATGGATTGATTTACTTCATCCAAGTGCAGCAGAAATTGCTTTTATATCAAGTGAATTTAATCTTGAGTTTCCTACAAAAGAAGAAAGGGAAGAAATAGAACTTAGCGCAAAATATTGGGAAGATAATGCGACAATAACCATCAATGCTCATTTTTTAGTAAGAGATCTTAAAAGCGATGAAGAAGATAGGAATTTAATCAAGCTTCGCACAGAAATTGTTACTTTTGCTACAGCTAAAAATATCTTATTTACTATAAGATATAACGAATTTAGCACTTTTGAAGAAATTCAAGCAAGGATTTTAGCTAGTCCGAAGAATTTTGAAGATGGTTTTGATATTATTGATAAAATGTTTGAAGTGCGTGTTGAAAAAGATGCGGATTTACTAGAATGGATAGATAAAGAAGCAAGACGCTTAAGAACAAGTGTTTTAGAAAAAAAAGATGAATATAGTTATGATGAAATGCTAAAGGATATTTCAAGTTTACAAGAGCTTAATATGCGAGTTAGAGACTCTTTATTTGACAAGCGTCGTGCGATGACCTCATTACTTAAAAGTGATAAAATCGATAGAGATATAAAACAAAATTTAACCATAGTTTTAAAAGATTTGAATTCTTTAGTTGAATTTAGCGTTTCTCAACTTAATATCTTAGATAATATTCAAACTATTCTAGCAAGTCAAGTAAATATAGAACAAAATAAAATTATCAAACTTTTTACTGTCGCAACCGTTGCCATGATGCCTCCTACTCTCATAGGAACAATTTATGGCATGAACTTTAAATTTATGCCTGAACTCGAGCTTCACTATGCTTATCCTATAGTGCTTGCGGTGATGATAATTTCCATCATTGTACCTGTTATTGTTTTTAAGAAAAAAGGTTGGTTATAATACATTAAAGGAGAAAAAATGGATATCATTAAAATAGGAATTTTAACCTTAAGCGATAGAGCAAGTAGTGGTATATACGAAGATAAAGCCACTGCTGAAATTGAAAGAGTGTTAAATTCATATATAAAAAATGATATTATTTATCATAAAGAATTAATCCCTGATGATTATGATTTGATCATTAAAAAATTACTTTATCTAGCAGATGAAAAAAAATGCGATTTGATTGTTACAAGCGGAGGTACAGGTCCAGCACTTCGTGATGTAACCCCAGAAGCCACGGAAGCCGTGTGTGATAAAATGATGCCAGGTTTTGGAGAACTTATGCGCTTAGAAAGTTTAAAATATGTCCCAACAGCTATACTTTCAAGACAGAGTGCAGGAATTCGCAATAAATCTTTTATCATCAATCTACCTGGCAATCCTAAAGCCATAGCAGAATGTCTAGAGCCTGTATTTCCTGCAATACCTTATTGTATTGATTTAATAGGTGGAGCTTATATAGAGGGAAATGATGAAGTAATTCAAGTTTTTAGACCTAAGAAAAAATGTCAAAATTAAAATTTATTAGCCTTAATAAGCCTGCTTAGTTGTCTAGCAAGTAGGCTTGCTGATGCCTCATCCTTGCTTATTTTTTGTATTTTATTTTTAAATTTATAAAGCCTATCATCTAAAACTGCATCATTAATTGAAATTTTAGCCCTTGTATTTTGTTTTTGAGTAATCTTTTTCTTAAAAAACATTTTTATCCTTTTTTTTGTAAATATACATTATTTTAATTAAAAAAAATATTATTTTTAATATTTATATGATTATTAACTTTATTTCATGATTTTAAGTTAAAATTCGCAAAAAATAAATCAAGGAAAATAAATGACTTTAATTGCAATTTTATGTCTTTATACAGCACTTTTGTCTTGGATTTCTTATAATCAAATTCGCTTTTTAGAAAAAGAAAAAAATAAACAAGCACAAATTTTAAGTGAGGAAGATTATCAAAACGCAGCCGATATTGCTATAGAAAATGAAAAATTCAAGCTTTTTTCAAATTTTTATATGCTGATTGTTAATATCGCATGGATAGGTTTTGGATTTCTTTACTTAAAAGAACTATTAATCAGTGAAAACTCTCGCCTTGAAAATACTCTATTTTTACTTGCTTTTTTAATTATCACAAGTATTTTAAATTTGCCTCTAAGCATTTATGAAAGCTTTGTTAAAGATAAGGCTCATGGTTTTTCAAATATGACTTTAAAACTTTTTATCAAAGACACTATAAAAAGCCTTATTTTAACTTTGATTTTTGGATTTTTAATCCTTTATGCCCTACTTTTTTGCTATGATTTTTTTGGTACTTTTTGGTGGCTTGCAGCTTTTATTTTTGCTTTTTGTGTGATAGTGATCATAAATGTTATTTATCCTACTCTAATCGCTCCTATATTTAACAAAATGGAAAAATTAGAAGATGAAAATTTGCTAAGTAAAATCAATGATCTAATGAAACAATGTGGCTTTAATGCGAATGGGGTTTATGTGATTGATGCTAGTAAAAGAGATAAGCGTTTAAATGCTTATTTTGGTGGGCTTTTTAAAAGCAAAAGAGTGGTGCTTTTTGACACACTTTTAAAAGCCTTAAGCGAAAGAGAGCTTCTAGCAGTTTTAGGGCACGAACTTGGACATTTTGTTCACAAAGATATAATAAAAGCCCTAATCAATGGGGCAATCACTATGTTTTTACTTTTCTTTATTTTTGCCCATTTGCCTGATTTTGTATATCAAGAAAGCCATCTAGAAGGAGTTAATGGGGGTGTTTTTGCTCTTTTGTTTATATTTGCAAATATTTTTAGTTTTATCATCTCTCCTTTAATAAATGCCTTAAGTAGAAAAAATGAATTTGCAGCAGATCAACACGGAAGCAAACTTACAAGCAAGGAAGATATGAAGAATGCACTCTTAGCTCTAGCAAGAGAAAATAAAGCTTTTATTAAAACAAGCAAGATTTATACCTTTTTTTATCTTAGTCATCCAAGCATTAGTGATAGAATCAAGGCTCTTTCTTGACCATAAAAAACGCTCTTATAGAAGCTAAAACTAGACTTGAAAAACACGAAAATGAAGCCTTATTTATACTTTGTGAATATCTAAAAAAAGATAGGACTTGGATTTTTTTAAATCAAGATCTAGAATTTGATTCCAAGCCCTATTTTGAACTTATCAAACGCTTTCAATCAGGGGAACCTTTTGAATACATCTTTGAAAAAGCAGATTTTTGGGGCTTGGAATTTAAAGTAAAAAAAGGGGTTTTAATCCCACGCTATGATAGCGAAATTTTACTTTCACAAGTTCTTAAAATTTGCAAAAATAATAATTTTCAAAATATATTAGAAATAGGCTTTGGAAGCGGAATTTTAAGTATAGTTTTAGCTAAAGAATTGGGAATAAAAATTACAGCTTGTGATATCAACCCCAAAGCTTTACAATTAGCCTTAGAAAATGCTAAATTACACAAAGTTGAACATTTAATCGACTTTAAACTTTGTGATTTTAAACAAATAAAAGAAAATTATGATTTTATTTTTTCAAATCCTCCCTATATCCAAAATTCATACCCCATAGATCTTTGGGTACAAAACGAACCAAAAGAAGCCCTATTTGGAGGAGAAAAAGGATATGAAATTTTAGAAGAAATTATAACTTTCTCCTTTGAAAGAAAGGTTAAATTTTTAGCATGCGAATTTGGCTATGATCAAAAAGTAATTTTAAAACAAATTTTATATCAAAAAAATTTTCAAGCTGAATTTTTTCAAGATGAACAAGGATATGATCGTGCTTTTGTCGCTCAATTTGCTAAAAAATAAGCTTTGTATGATATGATAAGTTAAAAAATTAAGGAGAAAAATTGAAAGCAATCAATCTATTTTTACTTGCAGCTATGATTGGCATAGAGCTTATACTTGGCATAGTTGTTGCACCAGTAATTTTTTACCCAGCTAACCTTATAGGCGAGGGAGTTTTAAGTCATTTTCAAAGTGGCTTAATGATGACTCAAATTTTCATTAAAATGGGATATTTGTTAATTTTTGTTTCTATTATTAATTTATTATTTGAAATCTATTCTTTTGCAAAAGAAGATATGAAATTTCAGATTAAATTCTCAAAATTAATGCTTACTATACTCATTTTAATTTTGAGCTTAGTGTTTGTTTTGTATTTTACAAATACCATTATTGAACTTCAAAATTTGGGCGAACAAGCTACAAAAAGCCAAGAATTTCTTAGTATACATAATGCAAGCGAAGTGGTTATAAAAATTATTTTATTAATGCAAGTTTTTCTATATTTCTTAAGCTTTAAAATAGCAAAAAAATGCTAAAATCCAATAAAAATTTATAAGGAGGAGTAGGCTATGATGATCTCTGATGCAAGCATGATGCAACAAAATTATTATTTAAATAATGCTCAAAAAGCTAGTGAAAAAGCTTTAGAAAACATTGCAGCTGTCCGTGCGATAAGTGGGATTGATAGTGCTAATTTAGCTATTGCTGATTCTTTAAGATCTCAATCAAGCACTATAGATCAAGGTGTCGCAAATGCCTATGATGCTATTGGTGTTTTACAAATTGCAGATGCAAGCCTGACAAATATTTCTCAAAGTGCTGATAGACTTAATGAACTCTCCGTAAAGATGAATAATGCAGCATTAAGTGATTCTCAAAAAAGCATGCTAAGAACAGAAGCAACACGCATACAAGAGTCCATCAATGATTCTTTTAATAATGCTACCTATAATGGAAAAAATGTATTCCAAACTATGAATTTTGTAGTAGGAAGTGGAACTGAAACGACCAATTTAAATCCATTGACAACTAGTGGTCTTAGCATAGATAATCAAGACAGTATTACAAATTTTATGGATCAACTTGGTGCTTTAAGAAGTGAAATAGGATCGAGTATCAATGCCATCACTTCTAATATCAATGCTAGTGTGCAAAATAGCATCAATACTAAAGCAGCTGAAAATAATTTGCTGAATAATGATATGGCAAAAAACGTCAATGATTTTAATAGCAATTACCTAAAAGAAAATGCAGCTGCTTTCGTCGCTGCACAATCTAACATGCAACTTCAAAGCAAAATTGCTAGCTTATTACAATGATAAAAGCCCTAATCTAGGGCTTCTCTTTTTATAAAAATGACTTTAGAACAAATTTTAGAAAAAACCAAAAATATCCGTCTTGTGGCAGCAAGCAAATATGTTGATGCAAATATTATCGAAAAACTTTTTACTCAAGGAATTACAGAATTTGGAGAAAATCAAGTTCAAGCCCTAGTACAAAAAAAAGAAATTCTTGATAAAAAAGATTTAAATATAAAATGGCATTTTATAGGAACGCTACAAAGCAATAAAATCAATCTTTTAATCAAGCAAAAACCAATACTCTGGCATTCTTGTAATGGATTAAAAATAGCAAAAGCCATGGATAAAAGACTAAATTATAAACTAGATACCTTACTAGAAATCAATAGTGCCAATGAACTCAGCAAAAGCGGACTTAATCCGGATCAAGCTATAGAAGAATATTTACAAATTCAAGAAGAATGTCCTAATTTAAATCTTTGTGGAGTTATGAGCATAGGTTCACACAGCAAAGATCAAAGAGAAATTGAAAAAAGTTTTGAAACAACCTATAAAATCTATGAAAAACTTCAAAAACACGGAGCTAAAATTTGCTCCATGGGGATGAGTAATGACTTTGAAATCGCCATTAAGTGTGGATCTAATATGGTAAGGCTTGGAAGTATTTTATTTAAAAATTTAAAATAAAATCTCCCCTAATCCTTTACCCTGCATATTTATTGATAATTTTTTCACTAACACTATCAGAAATAACAAAATCAGTATGATAAAGCAAGCAAGAACCAGTGCTAACGATCTTTAAGACAAGCTTTTTATTGCCTTTTTCATTTGGATTATGTGCACTTCTTGCTATTTCGTGAATTTCATAAACAAGCTCTCGATTTAATCTTGAAAGATCAAGTTCTATAATATTGTTTTCAAATTCTTTAGGCTCTGCTATAAAATCTTTATTTTCTTGAGTATTTTTCTTGGCGTTAAATTTTTTTACCGCCTTAATCTCTCCTTCTTGAAGCTCCTCTAGAGTTTTAATTGATCTTAAAGCCAAGCTATCTAATTTGCCCTCCTCTGCTTTATAGCTTAATAAAAATCCATAAGCCTCATTTTTAGAGGCTTCATTTTTTAAAATATTTTCAATCTCTTCTATATTAGACTCAAAAACCGTCACTTCAAAAGTAGAATAAAAATCCAATATCTCAAGCCTGCCATAACGCTTATTATTTTTACTCATCATAGATTTAAAGCTTTCAATCTTTCCTATACTTAAAATTTCTCCACTGCCTTTAAGTGTTGAAAAATCTATACTTTTTACATAATCTATTTCCTTAAATTTATCATAAAAACGATCGAGTGGGTGTCCTGAAACATAAATTCCCAAAATCTCTTTTTCAAATTCAAGTTTTTCCATAACCTCAAATTCTTCATTCTTAGCCACTATATTAACTTGCAAACCAACAGTTAATTCATCTTCTCCAAAAAGAGAACTTGCTGCATTTTTTCTTGCATCGGCCATTTTTTTAGAGCCTTCGGTTAAATTGTCCATATTATCAAACAAGCACTTTCTCGTATAGCCAAATTCATCAAAAGCACCCGCTTTGATAAGACTTTCTAGGGTTCTTTTGTTGATCTTTGTAGGCTCTATCCTGCTTAAAAAATCATCAATATTTTTAAATTCGCCTCGCTCTCTTGCTTCGAGTAAATTTTCAACTGCAGGAATTCCCACACTTTTAATAGCTCCAAGTCCATAAACAATAGCATCTTTACCATCTTCTTGCTCTACTGCACTAAATTCGCGTATGGCTTTATTAACAGAAGGTGGAAGAAGTTTGATATTCATTTTTTTCATTTCATCGATATAAACAGCGATTTTATCGACATTATTTTCTTCACTTGTTAGCAATGCTGCCATAAATTCACTAGGATAGTAGGTTTTTAAGTACGCTGTTTGAAAAGTGATCAAGGCATAAGCCGCAGAGTGAGATTTGTTAAAACCATATCCTGCAAATTTAACAATCAATTCCCAAAGCTCTTCGGCTTTTACTCTATCATAACCCTGCTTTTCAGCACCATCAGCAAATTCACTTTTTAATTTTTTCATTTTTTCAGGATCTTTTTTACCCATAGCGCGGCGCACCACATCAGCACCACCTAGTGAAAATCCTCCTATAATCTGAACAATTTGCATAACTTGCTCTTGATAGACAATAACCCCGTATGTAGGCTCTAATACACTTTCAAGAGTATCAAATGGATATTCTATCTTTTTAAGCCCATGTTTCCTATCTATAAAATCATCAAGCATTCCTGATTCCATAGGACCTGGGCGATAAAGAGCAAGAACCGCGATAATATCTTCAAAACGCTCAGGCTTTAATCTTGCATTTAAGTTTTGCATTCCGCCTGATTCTATTTGAAATATTCCTAAGGTATTCCCATTCTGTATGGTTTTATAAACTTTAGCATCGTTTACATCGATAGCTTCCCAGACTATGTCTTTATTGTAACGCTTTTTAATGAGTTTAATAGCATTGTTGATCAAAGTTAAAGTTTTTAAACCCAAGAAATCAAATTTGATTAAGTCTACATCCTCTAAATGATCTTTAGAGTATTGTGTAACTAAATGTCTTTCATCGTTTTTACTCTGTCTAAAAAGAGGAGTTTTTTTCCATAAACTTTCATTAGAAATCACAACACCTGCTGCGTGCATACCTGCATTTCTATTGAGTCCTTCAAGAGCCTTAGCATACTCCCAAACTTCAGGACCCTTTGGATGACGCTCTATAAATTCTTTAATCTTTGGTTCTTTTTCGTAAGCTGCATCAAGAGTGATTTTAAGTTCTTCAGGTATAAGCTTGGCAAGTTCATCTGCATCAGGAATACTCATATCACAAACCCTTGCCACATCACGAATCACTCCACGAGCCAAAAGCTTACCAAAAGTAATAACCTGTGCAACCTTATCGGCTCCGTATTTATCAATCACATAATCAATCACTTCTGCGCGTCTATCTTGACAAAAATCCACATCAATATCGGGCATCGATACGCGTTCTGGATTTAAAAAACGCTCAAAAAGCAAACTATAAGGAATAGGATCTAAATCCGTGATTTTTAAAGAATAAGCGACCAAACTACCCGCAGCTGAACCCCTTCCAGGACCTACAGGAATTCCTTTATCTTTAGCCACTTTGATAAAATCATGAACGATTAGCATATAGCCTGAAAATTTCATTTTTTTTATGATATTGATTTCGACTTCGAGCCTTGTTTTATATTCTTCATGCTTGCTTATATCAACAAATTTTAGCCTTTCCTCAAGTCCTTTTTTGCAAAGCTCATCAAACACCACATCATCATTATCAAAACTAAATTCTTTGCCCTCTTCGGGCAAGCTTATATTATATTCTTTTGCATATTCTCTTGTGAATTTAAAATTTGGCGGAGTGGGATTTCCTAAATTTAGCTCTAAATTACATTTATTAGCAATTTCTTGAGTATTTTCAATAGCTTCAGGTATATCAGCAAAAAGCTCGCTCATTTGCGCTGGAGATTTGACATAAAATTCATGAACACTATGGCGTAAACGATCAGGATCATTCAGCTTTTTGCCCATAGCAATACACATAAATACTTCATGGGCAGTCGCTCTTTCCTTAAAAGTATAATGGGTATCATTTGTAGCAATAATTTTAATATTCAATTCTTTTGAGAGTCTTATAATATCATCGTCTATGGCTCTTTGATCTCCTATACCATGACGCATAATTTCAAAATAAAAATCATCGCCAAAAACTTTTTTATACCATAAAGCCGCTTCCTTAGCCGCTTCATAACCCTTGGCTCCAAAACGAACATTTCTTTCACTATGAATATTTAAATGCCAATTTACCTCACCTTGCAAGCAAGCCGAAGAACAGATAAGCCCTTCGCTATGCTCTTCCAAAAGCTTTTTATTGATACGTGGATAATAATACAAACCCTTGATATAGCTTTGAGAACTTAGATACATTAAATTTTGATAACCAACCTCATTTTTTGCATATAAGCAAAGATGAAATCTTTGACGCGAGCTTTTATCTGAAATATCTTCATGATTATGCAAATACGCTTCAAGACCTATGATGGGTTTTAATCCCTCAGAACGCATAGTCTGATAAAAATCAATTGCTCCAAACATATTACCATGATCTGTCATGGCTACACTTGTAGCACCCTGCTCTTTAAGGGTTTTAGCTAATTCCTTAAGCTTATTGGCTCCATCAAGTAAAGAATATTCTGTATGCAAATGAAGATGGGTAAATTGGCTCATCGTCTTCCTTGAAAATATAAATACTAAAGATTTTGATAAAAATTATAAATTTTTATTGCTGAATTTGAAAGAATTTATCACTAAAAATTACCTGAAATTTATCATGATAATTTTATCACCATCAGCAAATATATTTTAAAAAATAAAATGGTAAAAGTTTTTAAGATTGAAAGAATGAATCATCTTTCAAGAGATAAAATCACAAAATTTGTTCATATTCTTTGCCAATATAAATTTGGTTATCCTTTTCTATAACAGGGCGTTTAATACAACTTGGATTTTCTAAAATAATATTTTTCAACTCAAGCTCGCTTAAGCTCTCTATCTTGTCTTTATTCAAACCAAGTTTTTTTGAAGTAGTGCCTGCAGTATTGATAATTTCACTAAATCTTTTATATTTAAGCCAGTTTTCAAGCACGCCCAAATCAATCTTTTTAATATCAATAAAATCAAATTCTAGAGCTTTTTTATCTAAAAACTCTAGAGCTTTTTTTACGGAATTACAGTTTTTAATCCCATAGACTTTCATTTTCTTGCCTTTTTAACCAAATCAGCAATCAAAAACGCAAGCTCAAGTGCCTGATCTGCATTAAGTCTTGGATCACACTGTGTCTCATAGCGTTTTTCTAAACTTTGCGCAGTAACATTACTCGCACCACCCGTACATTCGGTTACATCCTGTCCTGTCATTTCAAGATGAACTCCACCTGCATATACACCTTCGCTCATAGCTATTTCAAAGAAATATCTTACTTCTTGCATGATTTTATCAAATTCACGCGTTTTAAAATCCCCTGCTTTTACCGTATTACCATGCATAGGATCTATACTATAAACTAAATTTAATCCCTCTTTTTTAAGTTTAGAGAAAATTTTAGGCAATTGAGTTGCTATTTTTTCAGCACCCATTCTAATGATGATATTTAATCTACCCTCTTCATTGTTTGGATTTAAAGCATTAGCTAAAGCGATCACATCATCAGCACTTGCATTTGGGCCTATTTTTACTCCTAAAGGATTTCTAACTCCACTTAAAAAGTGTACATGAGCTTCATCAAGACCCCTAGTTCTCTCACCTATCCAAAGCATATGAGCTGAACAATCATAAATTTCGCCACTTAAGCTATCCACTCTAGTTAAAGCTTCCTCGTAAGGCAAAAGCAAAGCTTCATGAGAAGTATAGACATCAACTTCTTTTAAGCTTGGAGTATTATAGGTATTAATACCACAGGCCTCCATAAAATCTAAGGCCTGAGAAATTTTCTCACTGATATCGGTGTATTGTTGATGCAGCTCGCTTTTTTTCAAAAAACCTAAATTCCATCGATGCACCTCGTGTAAATTAGCTAATCCCCCTTTAGCAAAACCGCGCAATAAATTTAAAGTAGTAGCACTTTGATAGTAAGCTTCAAGCATTCTATTTGGATCAGGAATTCTAGCTTTTTCATTAAATTCAAAGCCATTAATGATATCACCTCTATAACTTGGAAGCTTTACTCCATTTATCTCTTCATAATCGCTACTTCTTGGTTTAGCAAACTGCCCCGCCATACGACCAATTTTAACAACGGGACAACCACCCGCAAAAGTTAAAACTATAGCCATTTGAAGTAAAATTTTAAACATATCTCGTATATTTACTGCTCCAAAATTTGCAAAACTTTCTGCACAATCTCCACCCTGAAGTAAAAAAGCTTCTTTTCGGCATACTCTTGCTAAAGCACTTTGAAGCTCTCTTACTTCACCTGCAAAAACCAAAGGAGGAAGTTTTTCAAGTTTATTTAAGACTTTATTTAGCTCCTCTTGATTAGAATAAATAGGCTGCTGCTTAATAGAAAAATTTTTCCAAGAATTTTTAGTCCAAGTCATCGTTATTTCCTAAAGATATAATTTTAACTTCCCCTATAGGTTGAGTAACCAAAAGGAGATAAGGTAATAGGTATATGATAATGTTTTTGATCTTTTAAAAGTTCAAAACTTACTTCTACAAAGGGGTAAAAACTATCAACTTTATGTGATATATAATAATCTTTGGTATAAAATTTGAGTTTATAAACTCCAAAAGAACGATTTTCTGTTTTTTCATAGGGAAGAAAATCTGCTATCCTACCATTCTTTTTTGTAAATTTTTCACTTATCTTGACCCATTGTCGATTTTGATCCAAGTTATAAAGCTCTACTTTTACATTAGATGCAGGTTGGCCAGAGTTAATGTCTAAAATATGGGTACTTAACTGATATTCAGTTGCATTTAGAAATATTGGTATGCTTATGAGAGCCAATAAAATTTTTTTTGTAGAAAGCATATTTTTCTCCCTTAATAATATTTTATATATCTAAATCATAACAAAATATTATTAACAATAATAACTAAATAATAA
>NZ_AINS01000029.1 GCF_000254135.1 Campylobacter coli LMG 9860 | reverse complement strand
AGGGGTTTGAAACGGATTTCTTTTTTTATTTAACAAGGTTGTTTTTATAAATCGTAATTAAAAGTATTTTGTCGTTTTTTGAATCTATATAATATGGAATGACATATTTCTTAAAGATAAAATCTCTTATGTTTTCATCATTAAAAAGAGTAGATTTTCGAAATTTATAAGGCATATTGTCAATACATAAAATAGCATCTTTTAAAGATTTTGAAAAATAATTTTTTGCACTCACACTATCTTTAGCAATAAAGGCTAAAATATTATTAAGCTCTTTTTTAAATTTGTCACTTTCCACAATTTTCATTTACAGCCATTCGCTACCTAATGGAGTTACTGATAATTTTCCTTGTTTATAGTGTAATAAAGTTTCTTCAGCTTCTTTTTTTACTTCATCTAAGGTTCGATTATCTTCATAATTATCCAAAGTAGCTTCTAAATCATTTTTAGAAATTTTAAAAATAGCTCCTGCATTTTTTGACAAACATTCTAAGCTTTTTATGAAATCAATATTATCACTTGTAATGGTTATAGTGTGCATTATAATTCCTTTTTTGAAGTTTATTAACATGATAATACCATATTTTAATAAATTTTTGCAAGTATTTTTATTGTAAAATACCTATTTTTAGGGGTTTGA
>NZ_AINS01000030.1 GCF_000254135.1 Campylobacter coli LMG 9860 | reverse complement strand
GGTTCGAGCCCCGTCCGCTGCGCCATCTTTAAAATTTTAATTTAGCGATACTTTTTTGCAGTGCTTCAAAGAAATAATCAATATCTTCTTTTTCATGAGTATAATGCAAACTAATTCTTAGCCAACCCGGTTTAGTTTTTAATTCCTCATTGTCCTTTAAGCCCAATAAATCATGCCCATAAGGACCAGCGCAAGCACATCCCGCACGTGTTTCTATGTGGTATTTTTTACTCAGTTCATAGGCTAAGTCAAAAGGAGAAATATTTTTAATATTAAAAGCAAAGATAGGTAAGCGAGTTTTTATATTATTAGCATATAGGATTAAATGAGGTATTATTTTTAGTTTTTCAAAGAAGTATTCTTTTAAAATTTCTTCTTTTTTTTCTATTTCTTCTATGCCTATTTCATCCTTTATTTTAAAAGCTAAGCTCGCACGAATGAGTTGTAAAATTCCAGGAGTCCCTCCTTCTTCTAAAGCCTCTTCATTGCAAAGATAGCATTGAGAGGTACGCGAAACATAGCCTACAGTCCCTCCTGCGGCAAAACTAGGTTTACTTCCGCAAAGTTCTTTTTTAATTGCTAAAAGACCAGAACCTCCTATGCCGCCGATTAATTTATGAGAGCTTATAAATAAAGCATCATAATACTTGCAGGCTATATTTTTATAAGGGATAAAGCTTGACGCATCAAAAGCGACTATGCCTTTAAATTTACGCACTAACTTAGAAATGCGTTTATAATCACTTAATATACCTGTAACATTTGAAGCGAGGGAAAAACTAGCAATGATTTTTCTGTGTTGATTTTCTTTTAAAACTTTTTCTAAGATTTCAAAGTCTATATTTCCTTTTTTATCTAGGGGAATTCTTATGCATTCACACAAACCTTCGCGAAAAGAAAGCTCGTTAGAATGATGTTCGTAAGGCCCTACGATAACTAAGGGTAGGGTGTTTTTATCCACTTTATCAAAATACTTTTCTTTGATAAGTGGCGGGATGTAAATTCCAAGCAATTCTTGAAATTTTTTAATGGCGCTGCTAGAGCCTGATCCACAAGCAATAAGTGCAAATTCATCGCTTAAATCAAGGCTTGTTTTGATATCTTTGCGTGCTTGTTCATAAATTTGTTGAGTTTTAAAAGAGTTTAAAGAGCTATCAGAATGAGTATTGGCATAGCTTGGTAGTATTTTAGCAATTTCTTTTTCCACGCATTTTAGCGCTAAAGCACTAGCTGTAAAGTCAAAATGCAAGGTGCCTTTTTTTAAAATTATTTCTTTTTTTAAATCTGAAATTTGCAAGCACAATCCTTTAAAAATTTGCTAAAATTATACTATAAAAATACTTTTAAAAAGGAAAAATATAAATTTTAATCACTTTGCAAAATTTTGCAATACTTCAGCTTTAGCTAAAATTTTTGATTTTTATAGTGTTTTTGAGGGTTTTGAGAGTTTAGATAGTTTAAATTTTGAAGAAGATGTGTTTGAGAATATAGAATATCTTTTATTGAAAAATTACTTACATATTAAAGATTATTTTAAGCTTGATGAAACCGCTTCTTATGCTCTTAGCTTACTGGCTAAAAACAATCGTAAGCGTTTTTCTATCAATAGAAAAATTCAGCATTTTAAAGCTTTATCAACTTTAAAATATCTTTTAAGAGCGGGGATTATAAAACTTGAGCATAGCAAAGAAGCAAAAAGGATAAAAGATAAACGACAAAAACTTAAAAAAGAATTGAGATCTTATGTGATACAAGATAAAATTATCTTTGCCAATCACTTCACCCGTTTCTTTTTTTATTTTTTAAAGCCCAATGAAAAGTTGATTTTACAAAATCATTATGAAGAAGTTTTGGGATTGATTAAAGAGAAATTTGAGCTTTATCAAAGTTTTTGTTTTGAACAGCTCTCTAGGGAATTACTTGAGAAAAAATTTCAAGTGAGTGGGGTGCAAAGTTATTGGGATAAAAATTTAGAACTTGATCTTTATTATAAGGATGATGAGATAAGTTTTATCGGTGAAGTTAAATTTAAAAATAAAAAAATTTGTAGAAATATTTTAAATCTTTTAGAATCAAAAGCAAAATCTTTAAAGTTAGAACCAAATAATTATATTATCATTTCAAAAAATGGTTTTAGTAAAGAATTTTATAAAATTTGCAAGCAAGATTTACTTTTGCTAGATTTAAATGATTTTAAAATTTTATTAGAGGAAGATAAATGAATGAAAATATTTTAAAAAGTCTTGATTCAAGTGAAAAAGAAACCTTACAAAAAGGCTTACAAAGCCTTATAGAGCAAACTTATATCGTAGAAAATGAATATAAAATTTTAAATGAAAATTACAATTCTTTGCGTGCTATGGTAGATGAGATTATCGAGGTTTTGCCTAGTGCGCTTTGGATTTTAGATAAAGAAAAAAATATTATTTTGCAAAATCAAGAAGCCTTGAAAAAACCTAAATTGCTTGATATTATCAGTCTTGAAAAAAATCGTGATGAGCTTGAATTTGAGAATAGATTTTATGCGGTTAAAATTATCGCTCATAATGAAAAAACCATAGTTTCAGCTACGGATATTAGCGATGAAAAGCGTAATGAAAGACTTGCTAGTATGGGAAGTGTGGCGGCGCATTTAGCACATGAGATAAGAAATCCTATAGGATCTATATCCTTGCTTGCTTCTACACTTTTTTCTCGTAGCGAACTTAAAAACAAACATATCGTACTTGAAATTCAAAAGGCTATTGCTAGGGTAGAGCGTATCGTAAATTCTACTTTACTTTTTACTAAAGGTGTACACATCAATGCAAATGAGTTTAATCTTTTAGAATTAACAGAAGAGTGCGAAAGTGCCATAAATTCTTACAACTACTCATCTCAAATTGATTTTGAAATTAAGTTTTTAGATATGAAAATTTATGGAGATAAAGCACTTTTGTCTTTGGTTTTGCAAAATTTAATTTATAATGCCATAGATGCGATTGAAGAAAGCGAGTGTGAAAATCCTAAAATCAAAATTCAAGCAAGCTGTGATGAGCAAAATTTATACATTAGAGTTTATGATAATGGTTGTGAAATCAAAGATGAAAATGCAGTTTTTGAAGCTTTTAAGACAACTAAACTTAAAGGCAATGGGTTGGGCTTATCACTTTCTAAAGAAATCATTAATACTCATAAAGGAGAATTAAAATTTGAGATTTGGCCTAAAAATTTTTATTTTGTTTTACCTTTGCATTGATAATAATTAAATCTTATAAAATTTTTAATTTTTTAATTGTTAAAATTTGAAATTAAATATCAAAGATAGCTTTAAGTATACAAAATAGCAAGTCAATAAGCCAAAACTGCATACTAAAGCTTAATTCATATCGCTTTTAGTTTGTATTTTTACTTTGTCTGACAATTCTTTCACATAATTCTTTATATCCTGGGATAACTTTTTCTTCTTTTTTGCTGATTAGGTTTGAGGTAGGATTTTTTGTTACTTTTTTGGGTTTTGCTATGGTTTGATATTCTAATTCTCTTATTTTTAGAGCTTCTTGTTTGACTCCTAAAGCATCTTGGTTTAATATAAGAAAATCTCTGATGATTGTTTTATATATATCCATCATTCCGCGTTTAAAGTGAGGGATTGCTCTTTCTAGATTGGTATATCGTGCATCATCTTTTAAAAATACTTCGCATAAATGCGACATGGCATGATGAAATTCATTTAAAACTGGTATGGGGGCGCAAGAGATTTTTTACTTCTTTATATGTTATTCCTCCTCTATTTAATCCAAAAAAACCATAGTGCTCTGATGCGCGATTTAGCATTTCTATCGCTATTTTTTTCTATTTTCAAATCCTATATTTTTTCTGAAGGTATTGTATAGATCAATTGAATTATAAAATTCCACAACACACGAGCTTAATATTTGAGAAAGATCTCTATGGTGATTATCCATGTAAATTATTTTTTCTTTATAATGTATTTTCTCTGGTAATCTTTCTTGACAGCGTATAGCATTGATTATTTTTGCTACGATTTTTTGAGTATTGTTTTTATTTAATAAAGCTCTATAATAAAGTAAAAAGCAAAACACAAGTTCATAGTTTCTTCCAGAAATTAAGGATTCTCTATCTATTTGTAAAAATTGAGAATATAAAATATAGTATTCGAAGTCTAATTTTATGCTACTTTTGCCGACTTCTCCTTTTAAAAACTGATCTTCCAATTCAGTAAAAAAAGCATTTGTTTTTTTTATTAAATGCAACATTTGCAGGAAATATCGCTATTCCTTTTGCTTCCATACCCCCCCCCTTTTTTTTTAGTTATTGGTAATAGATTTTTATTTGTATCATAATTTTTTTATGAAAAATAATACAAATATTTCAGTTTAAATAAATATGACTTTTTAATTTTTTATTTAAACTTTCTCTATTGCGCGAACTATATCAAATTTTAGTTTAATTTAAGTTTAATAATACATTTTTAATCTTATTTAAGAATATAGGGCTATTTTTATCTTATTTTAAGAGAGTGAGCTTATTGTTTTTAAATAATTTATAATTAAATGTTTAACATAATTTAAAGCATATTTGCTTGCATAAAAATATTCTTCATATATTATAATAAATGCTTTAACTGGGAAAAACTAATATTAAATGAATTTTTCAAAACAAATGGAAACAATAAAAATACAAATGATAAATATTTTTATAATAAAATCTTTGAAGTTAGTTAAATTCAAGCGGAATGGTGCCTGAGGTCGGACTCGAACCGACACAAGGTTGCCCTTACCAGATTTTGAGTCTGGCGCGTCTACCAGTTTCACCACTCAGGCTTTGTAAGGTGTAATTATATCTATTTTAGACTAAAAAAGACTTTAAAAATATATAAAATATTTTAAAATTTATTTTTTATTTGCTTAAATGGAGTTTTGTATGAAAAATATCAAAATTTTTTAAGGATAAAATATTATTAAATTTTTATTGATGCCGATATTGTAAAAATAAAATTGGAACAATTATTGCTTGTATTTACAAAGCAATGTTTGAAAAGATTTATTTAAATCAAAACTCCAAGGATGAATATGAGAATTACAAATAAACTCAACTTTACAAATTCTATAAGCACTTCTATGGGCGCTCAAAGCTCTTTGTATCAGATTTCGCAGCAACTTTCATCAGGGATTAAAATCCAAAATTCTTATGAAGATGCAAGTGTTTATATAGATAATACTCGCCTTGAATATGAACTCAAAACTTTAGAGCAAGTTAAACAAGCTACAAACTCAGCTAAAGAAATGACTCAAAATAGTATGAAAGCTTTACAAGATATGGTTAAACTTCTTGAAGATTTTAAAGTTAAAGTAACCCAAGCTGCAAGCGATAGCAATTCTCAAACCTCAAGAGAAGCTATAGCAAAAGAACTAGAACGCATTAAAGAAAGCATAGTTCAGCTTGCAAATACCAGTGTTAATGGTCAGTATCTTTTTGCGGGTTCACAAGTAGCCAATAAACCATTTGATTCTAATGGAAATTATTATGGAGATAAAAATAATATCAATGTAGTAACCGGTGCAGGTACCGAAAGTCCTTACAATATCCCTGGATGGGATTTATTTTTTAAAGCAGATGGAGACTATAAAAAACAAATAAGCACTAATGTTAGTTTTACAGATAATCGTTGGGATTTAAATAAAGACCCTGATAAAACTAAATATCTCACAGGAGATTCTAAATGGCAACAACTTATCGGACAAAGTTATGTAAAAGATAATAGCTTAGATGCTGACAAAGACTTTGAGTATGATGATAGCAAACTAGATTTTCCTCCAACAACTTTTTATGTTCAAGGAACCAAGCCTGATGGAACAAGTTTTAAAAGTGCTGTACTCGTCAAACCCGAAGATACTTTAGAAGATGTAATGGAAAATATTGGAGCTCTTTATGGTAATACTCCAAATAATAAAGTAGTAGAAGTAAGTATGAATGATAGTGGTCAAATTCAAATTACAGATCTAAAGCAAGGTAATAATAAACTCGATTTTCATGCTGTAGCTTTCACACCACAAGCTGATGATAAAACTGAATTAAATGATATTATCCAAGCAGCACAGGATGAAGGCATTACAATGGAAGATGTTACAAACAGGGTTATGACTGCTGCACTAGGAAATCCCAATAATGGAGATATTACAAATTTAAATAATCCTGTAACCATTCAAATTAACGGACAAAACTTTGAAATTGATTTAAAACAAACTGATTTTATCAAAAGTAAAATGACAGATACAGATGGAAATGCTGCTAATGGAGCTGATTACGATAATGTGTATTTTGAAAAAAATGGCAATACTGTTTATGGTAATGTTTCTCAAGTTATCAAAGGAAGCAATGCTTATGCCACTGATTCAACCAAACTTAGCGAGGTAATGGCAGGAGATAGCCTAAATGGTACTACTTTAAATTTAAAAGTCAATTCCAAAGGTGGAAATTCTTACGATGTTACTATAAATTTACAAACTTCAACTGTAAGCTATCCTGATCCTAATAATCCAGGTCAAACCATAAGCTTTCCTATTATGCATACTAATCCTGCAACTGGAAATAGTGGGGTTGTTACAGGATCAAATGATATTACTTATGGTCAAATTAATGATATTATAGGTATGTTTGCTGCAGATAAAATTCCTACAACAACCATACAAGCCAATAATGGTCAAATTAATAATGCAAATTATACCCAAATACAACAACTCATGAAAGATTCACAAGCTACTGTTGATGTAAGTATGGATTATAAAGGTCGTATTAGTGTTACTGATAAACTTTCATCAGGAACCAATATAGAAATTTCTCTTAGTGATTCTCAAAGTGGCCAATTTCCAGCACCTCCTTTTACCACAACTTCTACTGTACAAAATGGTCCAAATTTTAGTTTTAGCGCGAATAATTCTTTAACTATAGATGAACCAAATGTGGATATTATTAAAGATTTAGATTCAATGATTGATGCTGTTTTAAAAGGCAATATGAGAGCAGACTCCGAAAGTGAAAACCCTAGAAATACAGGTATGCAAGGAGCTTTAGAAAGACTTGATCATTTAGCAGATCATGTTAGCAAGCTTAATACAACTATGGGAGCATATCATAATACTATCGAAGGTGTTAATACACGCACATCCTTTTTAAGCGTTAATGTCCAAAGTATAAAATCAAATGTGATTGATGTTGATTATGGTGAGGCGATGATGAATTTAATGCAAACACAGCTTGCTTATCAAGCTTCTTTAAAAGCTAGCACGACGATAGCGCAACTTAGCTTATTAAATTATATGTAAAAAAACTATGCTATAATGGCTTCTTAAAAAATTATTTTCAAGGAAAAATCATCAAAAAAGAAGCCATCTTTACAAGTTCTACTTTTGGTATCTTTTATCTGTGTCTTTGTATGCTAGCTCCAGATATGGGAGTTTGGCTTTATAAGGCAAATTTGTTTTTGTTTGGAGAATTTGCGTATTATTATCCTTTTTTCTTATTTATTTTAAATTATGTTTATTATAAAAGAAATTACAAATTAGCTAATTTTACAAGAAGAGAGCTTTTTGGTATAGGATTTGCCTTTTTCTCGAGTTTGCTTTTATTTGCAGTTTTTTATCCTAATTCAGGCTATATACTAGAGCTTGCTTATGCGATTTTTTCTACTATTTTGGGGCATACTGGGAGCGGAATTTTCGCTCTTTTACTTTTGTTTTTTTCTTTTATTTTATTGTTTCCAAAAACTACAAAAGAGCTTTTTAAAATTGAAATCAATTTTAATATTTTACTCAAAATAGAAAATGCTTTAAAAGTATTATTAATGAGAGTTTTTGGTGGAGAAAATGAAAAAGATGATTTAAGCAAGATAGAGCCTAAAGCACCTATTGTTACTTTAGAAAAGAATACAGCTTTCGTTCAAGAAAAAATTCAACATGAGAAGGAAAATTTAAACTTAAATCCAACAGAAGAGCTTGTTAAATATAACAATATAAACGCAAGCAAAAATTCCATAATCACCGCAAAAGAGAACTTTGAAAAACTCAAAAACCAAATTTTAGACGAAAAAGTAGAGATAGATAAAGAAAGCATAAAAGAAGCTAAAAGTTTCATTTATGAAAACTCGCAACAAGTAAGAAATTTTGCCCAAAAAGCGAGTAGAATGAGTATAAAACTTGATGAAGATTTTAATTTTATTTCAGAAGAAGAGGTAGATATGATCCCAGAACGATTTTTAAAACCTAAAAAGCTTGAGGATATTAAACAAATTGACACAAGCAATAAAAATTTAGATGAGCCAAGCTATAAAAGAAAAAATATTGAAATTTCTATACCTAAGCAAGAAATAAAACCAAAAATTTTTACTAAAGAATTAGAGCTTAGAGAAAATTTAATGAAAGAGGCAAAATTAGAACAAGAATACAAAGCTTATCAAAATGAAATTTTAGAAAATAAAGTTCAAGAAGAAATTAAAGAATTAGAAAAAAAGGATAGTTTAGAGCCCAATTTAAATCATATCATACAAGGAAGTAAATACAATTTTGGTACACCTTTGCAAGAAGTATCAAGCGCAAAAGAAGAAATAAAAACACAAAATGCACCAATTCCTTCTATCTTAGAAAAGACAAATGAGGTTGAAATTATAGACTTTGATGAAAGTGAAATTGAAATCAAAAAAATGGAAAGCATAAATAAAAGCATCCATGATTTTATACCTATAGTTGAAGAATTGGAACATCCTTATATAGAGCCTACTCCTATTATAAAAATTGAAGAGCTAGAGCCTTTAAATAATCAAATAAATAAACAAATCCCAATTCAAGAGAAAGATGAAATCACAGAGCAAGACAATAGCTTTAGCAAGGAGCAAATTTCACAAGAACCAAGCCAAGAAATCACTAGGCAAAAAGCAATTTTAGCTAAAGAAATCGAGCTTAACAAAGCTTTACTTAGGGAAATAGAGCAGGGCGAAATGGAAAAACCTAAAGATTTTGAGCTTCCACCGCTTGAGTTTCTAACAAACCCTAGTCACAACAAGCAAGAGATTAATGAAAGTGAAATTGATAAAAAAATCTATAATTTACTTGAAAAATTGCGTCGTTTTAAAATAGGGGGCGATGTTATCAGCACTTACATAGGACCTGTTGTAACTACTTTTGAATTTCGTCCGAGTGCAGATGTGAAAGTCAGTCGTATTTTAAATTTGCAAGATGATTTAACCATGGCTTTAATGGCAAAGTCAATCCGTATCCAAGCGCCTATTCCTGGAAAAGATGTAGTGGGTATAGAAGTGCCAAATGATGAAATTCAAACTATTTATTTAAGAGAAATTTTAGAAAGCGAAGTCTTTAAAAACGCAAAAAGTCCTTTAACCATAGCTTTGGGTAAAGATATAGTAGGAAATGCTTTTGTAACTGATCTTAAGAAACTTCCACATTTACTCATTGCAGGAACCACAGGAAGTGGAAAGAGCGTGGGTATAAATTCTATGCTTTTAAGCCTTTTATATCACAACTCTCCAAAAACTCTACGCTTAATGATGATAGATCCAAAAATGCTTGAATTTAGTATTTATAATGACATCCCTCATCTTTTAACACCAGTAATCACCGATCCAAAAAAAGCAGTTAATGCTCTTTCAAATATGGTTGCAGAAATGGAAAGACGCTATCGTTTAATGGCTGAAGCAAAAACTAAAAACATAGAAAATTATAATGAAAAGATGAAAGAGCTAGGGGAAGAAGAACTTCCTTTTATTGTTGTGATTATCGATGAACTGGCTGATTTGATGATGACTGCAGGTAAGGATGTGGAATTTTATATAGGTCGTTTAGCGCAAATGGCAAGAGCAAGTGGAATTCATTTGATCGTTGCGACACAACGCCCATCGGTAGATGTTGTAACAGGGCTTATCAAGGCCAATTTACCAAGTAGAATTTCTTATAAAGTAGGGCAAAAAATTGACTCTAAAGTTATCTTAGATGCTATGGGGGCTGAAAGTTTGTTAGGTAGAGGGGATTGTTTGTTTACTCCTCCTGGAACAAGCTCTATCGTTCGTTTACATGCTCCATTTGCAAGCGAATTTGAGATAGAAAAAATCGTAGACTTTTTAAAAGATCAACAAAGCGTAGAATACGATGAAAGCTTTTTAAAAGATCAACAAAGTATGGGCGTAACAAGTAGTGAAAGTATGAATAATGGCGAATATGATGAACTTTATGAAGATGCCAAACGCGTTATACTAAGCGATGGAAAAACAAGTATTTCTTATCTGCAAAGAAAGCTTAATATCGGATACAACCGCGCAGCCAATATTATTGATCAGCTTACAGAAAGCGGAGTGCTCAGCGAACCAAACTCTAAAGGACAAAGAGAAATTTTATAAATCTTTGGTAATTTAAAAGATTAAAGAATGATTTGAAGATCAAGCCCTGAAAAAAAGGGCTTGTGAAATTTTATTTATCTCTGAGATTTAATTCTGTAATTAATTTACTATAAGAATTGTAATCTTTTCTTTTTAGATAAGCTAAAAGTCTTTTTCTTTGACCTACAAGTTTTAAAAGTCCTAATCTTGAAGAAAAATCTTTTTTGTAGATTTTTAAATGTTCTGTAAGTTCTGCAATTCTTGCACTTAAAAGTGCTACTTGAACTTCTGTCGAGCCAGTATCGCCCGCTTTTCTAGCGAATTTCGCAACAATTTCTGCTTTTTTAGCCGAATCCAAAGCCATGATAGACCTCCTGATTGGTGATTTTAAAAGCTAAGATTATATCAAATAAAACAAAAAATAAGCTGAATTTTATATTTTTATTTCAATCATCATTTTTTAAGCCATTTTCTAAGGTTTTTTTATTATAATTAAAACTATTTTTTTATTAAATAAAAGGAGAAATCCGTGCTATTTACCAAAGCTAGCGAGTATGCTTTACTTTCTTTGATTTATATCGCTCATAAAGAAAATCCTCAAGATGTTGATTCTTTAGCATTAGAACTTAATATTCCTAAAAGTTTTTTAGCGAAAATTTTACAAACTCTAGCTAAAGACAATTTATTAAAATCCTTCAAAGGCGCTAAAGGTGGTTTTGCTCTTATTAAAGAGCCAAGTCAATACAGCATAAAAGAAATTGTCAATAGTGCAGAAAAGAAAGAAGTAAGTGTTTTTGAATGCAGTGGTGGAGTATGCCCTAATAACAAAGAAGAAAATTGTACTCTTATGCCAATGCTTGTAAATTTACAAAACAAAGTAGATGAATTTTTAGACTCCCTTACCCTAGCGGATATTATGAATCATAATGGCAAAAAATAAATTAGTCGATCTTGTTTTTCCTTTTTTGGGGCCTTTAATTGGTCCTGTATTAAGGGCTAAAAGCCTTACTATAGTTGGATTTATAGTATGTATTTTAGCTATTATTATCGTTCCTTTGCCAAGTCCTATTTTGGACTTTTTTTTAGCTTTAAGTATTGCTTTGTCAGTGCTTATTATTTTAATTTCTATTTATATCCCTAAACCAACGGATTTAACCACTTTTCCAACTCTTATCCTCATCATTACGCTTTTTAGACTTTCTTTAAATATAGCCACTACAAGAATGATTCTAAGCGAAGGGCAGAATGGTCCAGCAGCAGTGAGTGAGATCATCGCAGCCTTTGGAGAATTTGTTGTGGGTGGAAATATGGTCATTGGGGTGATTGTATTTTGTATTTTGGTTTTGATCAACTTTATGGTTGTAACCAAAGGTAGTACAAGGGTCTCTGAAGTACAAGCAAGATTTACCCTTGATGCGATGCCAGGAAAACAAATGGCTATCGATGCGGATTTAAATGCAGGACTTATTGATGAGCAAACTGCAAGAGCGAGGCGTCAAGAAATTATCGCTGAAGCCAATTTCTATGGTGCAATGGATGGTTCTTCTAAATTTATCAAAGGGGATGCGGTTGCAGGTATTATTATAACCATTATAAATATTATAGGCGGCTTTTTAATAGGTGCTTTTCAGCACGATATGGCCTTATCTGATGCAGCTTCCACCTATACTATACTTACCATAGGCGATGGTCTTGTATCACAAATTCCAGGACTTATCACTTCTACAGCAACAGCTATTATCATTACCCGCGCAAGTAAGGATGAGGAAAATTTTGCCGAAGGGACATTGACACAGCTTTTAAGCGAATACCGAACGCTTTTAATCGTAGGTTTTGTCCTTTTTATCTTTGCTCTTGTTCCAGGTTTGCCACATTTATCACTAGGTTTTATGGCTTTGGTATTTTTAGGACTTGGTTATCTAACCAAACAGGTAAAAGAGGGTAAAATCGAAGTTAATGCACCTAAAAAAGCAAAAGCAAGTGCGGCCAATGCTGCAAGTGGAGTGGGTGGGGCTGGCGGAGTTACTGCTCCTGCTAAAAAAAGCGAAGAAGAAATTTTAAAAGAAGAAGAGCATAAAATAAACGATATACTCAAGGTTGAAATTTTAGAGCTTGAGCTAGGTTATGGTTTGATAAAACTTGCCGAAAGCGAATTAACCGAAAGAATTCGCTCCATGAGAAGAAGTATTGCCGAAAGCTTGGGCTTTTTAATGCCAAAAATTAGAATTCGAGATAATTTACGACTTAAGCCTAATGAATACAGCTTTAAACTAAAGGGCGTATCTATAGCAAGTGCTGAAATTTATCCTGATAAATATTTGGCTATGGATAGTGGCTTTATCACAGAAGAGATTGAAGGGATTGCTACAAAAGAACCTGCTTTTAACTCTGATGCACTTTGGATAGATGCAAATTTAAAAGATGAAGCAACTTTAAATGGCTATATCGTTATAGATCCAGCAAGTGTGATCTCAACGCATATGAGCGAGCTTATCAAAGCACATGCAAGCGAACTTCTTACACGCCAAGAGGTGCAAAATCTTCTTGATAAGGTTAAAAATGATTATCCAATCATAGTAGAGGGTGCTTTAGGTGTAGCTCCTGTGAGTCTTATTCAAAAAATTCTTAAAGATTTACTCAAGCACAATATACCTATTAAAGACATGCTGACTATTTTAGAATCCATAAGCGATATTGCTGAAGTAAGCAAAAGCTTTGATATGATTATAGAGCATGTAAGGGCGTCTTTGGCTAGAATGATTACTAATATGTATCTTGACGATAAAGGAAATTTAGATATTTTCATTTTAGACTCTGCTAGTTCTGCAGTTTTAATGGAAAATGTGCAATTTAGAGATGGTAGCTACCATCTACCTTTAAGTGTAGCGCAAACAGGAACTTTGGTAGACACTTTAAGAGCTGAAGTTGCCGCAGTAGCAAATGGGCGTATCAAGCCTTTTATACTTTGTGTTGAGCCACAACTTAGAAAATTCATTGCTGATATTTGCTATAATTTTAATATCAATATAGTTGTACTCAGTTTTGCAGAAATAGCAGAAAATACAAATTTTAATACCGAAGGTATTATTAGGATAGAACTTTAAGGAAATCAATGAAAATTTATCATCTTTCACATACTGATCTTGATGGCTATGCCTGTCAATATATAGTCAATTTTTATTTTAAAAATGTAAATTTTTATAATTCTAATTATGGTAAAGAGATCAATGAAAATTTTAATGCAATTTTAGCAGATATAGAAAAAGATAATAGTTTTGGGCAGGCTATTATTTTAATCACTGACTTGAATTTAAATTTAAACCAGTGTGAAGAATTTGATAAAATTTGTCAAGAAAAAAATATCAAAATCTTTTTATTAGATCATCATCAAAGCGGTGAAGAGTGTGCTCAAAAATACGCGTGGTATCTACTGGATAATCAAAGATGTGCGACTAAAATCACTTATGATTTTTTCTCTAAAATTTGTAAGCCTGATTTAGAACTTTTAAATTTTGCTCAGGTTGTAAATGCTGTTGATATTTGGCTAAGTGAGGATGCGAATTTTGAGCTTGGAAAAGTTTTTTTGGGTTTGATTGCCAATGCAAAAGAAATCAATCGTGTGATGTTTAAAGAAGCTCAAGTTTTTTATATGTTTTTCTTGCTTGAAAGAGCAAGAAAATTTATAAACCAACCCAATTCACATATTTTACTAGATAATGCTATCCATTTTATTAAAAAAGATTTTTTTGCTAAAAATCATGATGACACTCTTTCTAATCTCATCTCTTATTTTGTAGTAGAAAAGCTTAGCGAGTTAAAAGAAGAATTCAGTATAGAATATGAGGGTCATAAGGGAATTCTTACCTCAAATATAGGCAATACCTCTATCATGGGTAATGAATTTTTAGTTAAAAATCCTGACTATGATTTTTTCATCGATGTAAGCTCTAGAAAAACCTTAAGTTTTCGTGCAAATGGTAAGATTGATGTAAGCTTGATGGCTAAAAAGCTAGTAGGTGGAGGAGGGCATAAAAATGCTAGTGGTGGGCTTTTTGCAGCTTATAAAGATGGAGCAAATTATAACTATATCAAAGCTCAAATCGTTGATTTGATAAAAAGTAAAGAACTCAAAAAAGGAAATTCAGATGCCACAAACACACAATAAAAATTTAAAAAATGAATTAGAAGATCTAAGATATGAATTAAGCATAGTTTTAGAAGCTATGCTTTTATATGCAGGTGTTAAAAGAGAGAAGCTAGAAAGTGCTATAGAAGCTTATATAGATAATATAGACAGTGTCTTGGAAAATTCAAACAAAGAAGGGGTTGATGAAGTTTTAGAAGTGGTAGAATTTTTAAAAAATCAACATTCAGAGCTTTTTCAATGAAAAAAGTATTTCCGATACTTATTAGTCTTTGTTCTTTATCGCTTGCTAATGTTTATGAAAAGCTCAATGATTTTGCATATGAAAAAAAGCCTAATAAAGATTTTAAAATTCAAGAAGTTAAATTGGTGCAATTTTTACAAGATGATAAAAATTGCCTTGAGCTTTTGATAGAAGCAGGGCAGGTAAGAATTCTTAAAAGCTATAATGAGTGTCAAAAATTAAGCAAGGATGCTGACTTTCAAAAATTTCTTAATGAAGATTTTTTAAGATTGTATAAAAACAATGGATATTCTATCAATGAAAATTTGCAAGATCTTAAAAAGGCTATGCAAGATATTATGATATATTATAAATTGCGTTTCGCTTTTAGTAAAAATATACAAGATATGAGCAAAAATAAAAATTTAAGCATTTTAAATATAGATGAAAAAGAAGGAGGCACACTTCTTTATAAAATCAACAATCAAGCTTGCGTAGCCATAGAGCTAGCAAGACACAATTCTAGAATGGCTATGAAAGTCTATGGAATGGAAAATTTAGATAAAGAATGCAAATTATTTATACAGGCTCCATCTTTTAAGAATATTTCTTTTACAAAAAATGATTTTAAATGGTATTATTTAGAATAAAAGAAAGTCTTTAATTTTAAAAGTATTTTTTTAAATAAAAGCACTAAAGCAGAGGGTTCTTTTTTACCAAGAGTTTTGAAAACACAATTATCAAGATCTTTTTTTTCTTGAACACTTAAATTTTTCATTAAAAACAACCTTTAAAAATATTGCGAACTAATTATAACTAAAGAACTTTATTTTTGCATTAAAAGAAAAATTAATATTAAATTTCAATGCATTATCTAGTGTTAGAAAATGCATTGTTTTATTTTATGGCATATTACTAAGTTTTTTGACGATATCTTCTAAAGCTTGCATTGAACTGATGGCGCTAGGATTGATTTGATATTTACCATTTACAACAAAAGCAGGAGTGCCATAAGTCCTAGCTATATCATTTGCTCTTTTAAATTCGTTTAAAATTTCTTTGGCTTTAGGGGTGCTTAAAAAATTCAATACTTCATTTTTATCGACATTCATAGCCTTTAAGCCTATATCATAAAATTCATCCGAGCTTGAAAAATTGTCCTGCTTGTTTATAAAATAAACTACAAAATAAACATCGGCAAGTTTATGTGATAAACTATCACTATAACTAGCATCTTTGCCATTTTGCTCATCTTTAAATTGGGCAAAGGCAAAAAGCTCGTTAAGTTCATTTGCGTATTCTCCATTCATAAGGCTCACAGGATAGAGTTTAAAATGCAAATTTGGAAAAGCCTCTCTAAGTTTTTCTAAGGTGCCAAATTTATGGTGATTGTAACAATGTATACACTTATAGGAAAAAGCCTCCACAACAGAATTTTTAGAATCAGGCAAAGTTTCTGATAGGGTGATAAAATCATCTGCCATCGCAAAAGTGCAAACAAGACTCAAGCTTGTCAAAAATTTTGTCATTTTTTTAAACATGATTGTTTATCCTTAATTTGATATAAAAAGTAATTCTATTTAAAAAGGATAAACAAGTAAAAAATTTAATCTTTAAAATAAGTATTTTTTAACCCAATATCTTAAGCGCTACAACTAAGCTTATAGTAATGATAGTAAAAACAATTTTTCTTTGACTAAAAACATAGCTTACAAACATTATAAAAAGTAAAATAAAAGAGCATAAAAATGCTATAAAACAGCAAGTAGCCATATTCATAAATTTCAAACTAGGGATTAAATACCAGCCATTATTATAAATTCCATTTTTTCCTACAAAAAATTCTTGGAAAGCATTTAAATAAGCAGACTTTGGAACCATGGGAAAATCCATTCCGCATTGTCCTACGGGTTTAAACCAAGAAGGAAACCATTCGTGTAAAGGCAGATTAAAAGGGTAGAGTGGAATATCGCGACATCCATTAACACCACTGAAAGGGTTTTCCGTGCTAATAGCTTCATGAATGCGATTTAAATTCAACGAATGTTCTAATCCAAGCCAAATTCCATAAAAAGCTAAAGTATAGGCAAGGATTTTAATAATGGTATTTTTAGGATTTATCAGCGCAATGATGCCTCCTAAAGCTATAATTAACATATCTAACCTTATATAAACACATTGTTCACAAGGTCTCATATAAAGATACTCTTGAAATAAAAAATGCGCTATTAAAACAAGGCTTATCATTATAATACTCATAATAAACCAAGGATTACGCATATCTTGCCATTTAGAAAAATAAACAAACCAATATAAATTTTTCACCTTATTTTTTACTCCTTAAATAATACTTACAGACAAGCAATCATTATAAAAGCTTAATAATAAATACATTCTTAAAAATTTTAAAATTTGGAAAATGTTTTGATGTGTAAATTCAAAAGAATAGGGTATTTATTTTTATTTTATAAATTATCATTTATTATATTATTTTGATAAAAATATAT
>NZ_AINS01000031.1 GCF_000254135.1 Campylobacter coli LMG 9860 | reverse complement strand
TCATCAAAAATAGCTAAAGAAAGTAAAAACAGCTTAAGACTAGAAGGAATTCTATTTCCTAAAAGCATTAAAATACCTACTGCAAATGCTATATCTGTAGCTGTTGGGATAGCCCATCCTTTCATAGCAAATTCATGAGAATAATTAATAGCAGAAAAAATCAAAGCAGGGACAATCATACCTCCCAAAGCTCCAAATATAGGTAAAGAAACCGATCTTATATTTTTAAGTTGTCCGCGTAAAATTTCATATTTTAATTCAAGTCCTATACAAAGGAAAAAAATAGCAATCAAACCATCATTTATCCATAAATCCAAAGATTTAGCAATCTGAAAATGATCAAATCCTATAGTAAAATTAGCATGAAAAAAATCTGTATAAATAACGCTTAAGGAAGAATTTTTAAAAAGTAAAGCCAAGAGAGTAAAAAATATGAGCAAAATGCCTGGAAAAGTTTCACTTAAAATTATTTTCTTTACAGCTTGCATTTGCGCCCCTTGATTATAAAATTCAATATGTTAATTATTATAACCAAAAAATATTAAAGAAATGATTATTTTAACAAGTTATATCCTTATTTAGGGTGTAAAGCACACCCTAAATTTAAAGATACTTAAGCGTAAATATCTAAACCGCTAGAGCTAGAAGTTTGCAAAGCAGAAGCCCCCGATGCACTCTCCATACCTTTGATAAGCTCATTCATCAACACTTCATTTGTATCCATTGATTTTTTCAAAACTGAAGTATTTACCGCTGTTAATAAATTAGCATTACTCATAGTTGCGTCTGAAATCATAACACCCTCCTAAGTATAATTTATGTATGAAGACTTAAGTAGTATCGGAAAAAATTTTAAACACTTAACCCTTTAAATTCGATAAAAATAATTTTTATTTTTGTTTAATATGGTTTGTATTATACTTCTATCAATATTGATAATAAATATTATTTTTTATATTTTTTAAGGAAATGTATGAAATTTTTTAAAATTTTGTTTTCTCTCTCTATGCTCTTTCTAGCAAATTCTGTTTTTGCTAGAGTTGATGATTATGTAGCAGAAGCTAATACTATTAAAAATATATTAGAAGAGAGTATAAAAAGCTATGAAAAGGGCGATAATTTAAAGGCTAAAAAACTTAGCGAAGATGCTTATTTTCAACACTTTGAAAATATGGAAGGTTCCATTGGAAGAAATATAGGCAAAAAAGCCATCACCATGGAAAGAAAATTTACAAATTTGCGTCGCTTGTATAAAGATAAAGCGCCCATAGAGCAAATTGATGCTTTAATTGAAAGTCTTTATTATGATTTAGATGAAGTTGCACCGATTTTGCAAAATGGTTATCGCTTACAAGCAGAAGCAAGTGATACAAATTACGATAAAGCAGCAGCTGAAAAATCAAGCATACAAGCCAATGCCAAGCGTGAAGCAGAAGCAGAAGCTTTGATTGCCCAAATGATGGGTATTGATAAAAATGATTTAGCAAAAACTAATTCTTCTTCTAGTACCCAAAACGAAACTATAAATGATAGTATAAATAATGATTTACAAGCTGCCGCTGCAATGGACGCAAGATTGCAATTTATACTAGATAATATCTCTACCAAATTTTCACAGACTGCTAATGCTTTTAAAGAAAAAAACTACCAAGCTAGTAAAGATTTTTTAAATGATGCCTTATTTAGTGATTATCGCAATACCAAAGTAGAAATTTTAGTAAATAAATTTACCAAAGCAGGAAACGATCAAAAAATTCAACAAGCCATACGCACCCTTATACGCCAAATCAACGATGCAAAAATAGATGAAAAAGGCTTAAGAGATGGCTTAGATAATATAGAAGAACAAATTTTTGATGTTTTCTTACAAATTCCAAATTCAGAACTTTCAAGTTTGCAAATTTCAGGCTTTAATGATGAAACAAAAGGCAAAGATTATGCCAAAGTTTCTAATAATATCAAACTTGCTTTAGATGAAATTTTAAAAAATTATGATGGCTTTAGCACTTCTATGGTAGATGATTTACAAGGAATTTATCTAGATATTTTTGAAGCAAGCGGTATGGAAAATAAAATCGGTGCTGTAGATAGCGGCTTAAAACTTAAAATAGAAAGTTTATTTTCCAAAGGTGTGGCACTGATTAAAGCAAGTGCAGATAAAAAAGAGCTTGAAGCTACTTTTAATGACTTAGAACAACTCATAGCAAGCAGTGTGGATAAAATTCAAGATTCTACTCCTTATTCGCTGTTTATATGGGCTTTAAGTATTATTTTACGTGAAGGCTTGGAAGCTTTGATTATCGTTGTAGCCATTGTTTCTTATCTTGTGCAAAGTGGTAATAAAAATCGTCTAAATATCGCCTATAGTGCTCTTTTTACAGGAGTGATTTTAAGTTTTATTACCGCTTTTGGAGTTTCTTGGCTATTTAAAGAAAATGCAGGTCAAAGTAGAGAGCTTATAGAAGGTATTACCATGCTTATAGCCGTATTACTACTCTTTTATGTGGGCTTTTGGCTACTTTCAAACGCACAAAATAAAAAATGGACAAGCTTTATCAAACAAGGTGCTATAGATGCTATATCAAATAATAGCGCAAAAACCCTTTGGATTACCGTATTTTTAGCTGTTTATAGAGAAGGTGCAGAAACTGTGCTTTTTTATCAAGCCTTGCTTTTTGATGCTAAAACAAGCACTGATTTTGGTGCTGTTTTTGGCGGACTTGGACTTGGAATTTTAATACTTATTGTTTTATATTTTCTTTTAAAAGCAGGAGCCATTCGCATACCTGTAAAACAATTTTTCTATATCACTTCTTACATTATTTTTTACATGGTTTTTGTTTTTACAGGCAAAGGCATAGCCGAACTCATAGAAGGAAAAGTCATCATTCCTAGTCTTATACCTATGAATTTTGAACCGATTTTATGGCTTGGAATTTATCCTTACTATGAGACTTTAATCCCTCAATTTATAGTTTTAATTATGCTAATTATTGGCATTTTAATAACAAAACAAATTTCAAAAAAAGGAGTAAAATCATGATAAAAAAAGTTTTATCAGTAGTTGCTGCAGCTGCGGTTATTAGTACAAATTTATTTGCAGGCGAAGTGCCAATTGGCGATCCAAAAGAACTTAATGGCATGGAAATAGCCGCTGTTTATTTACAACCTATTGAAATGGAGCCAAGAGGTATTGATTTAGCTGCATCTTTAGCAGATATTCACCTAGAAGCTGACATTCACGCACTTAAAAACAATCCAAATGGTTTTCCAGAAGGTTTTTGGATGCCTTATTTAACTATAGCTTATGAACTTAAAAATACCGACACAGGTGCAATTAAACGTGGAACTTTGATGCCTATGGTGGCTGATGACGGTCCTCACTATGGTGCAAATATTGCTATGGAAAAAGATAAAAAAGGTGGCTTTGGCGTAGGAAATTATGAACTTACTTTTTATATCTCAAATCCTGAAAAACAAGGATTTGGACGCCATGTCGATGAAGAAACAGGTGTGGGTAAATGGTTTGAGCCTTTTAAAGTTGATTATAAATTCAAATACACAGGCACACCAAAATGATTTTACACTCGGATTTTCCGAGTGTTTAAATATTTTTATTTTTATTTTAAAATCAAAATAACAATGTTTAAAGAGTAAATTATGAGTATATATTTTGTGCATTTTCTTTCTAGTATCTTGCCCTTAAGCATTTTAATGGCTTTTATTACGCCCGATAAAAGATATATTTTTAAAAGCTTTTTAGCTCTTTTTTTAGGCTTTTTATTTGGATATTTTGCTTTTTTTATTGCAGCACAATTTCTAAAAACCGAGAATTTGATATTTAATTTCAATTTTATTTTTATAGCCTGTTTGCTTTTGAGTTTTGTGTTTTATTTTTGGCAAAAAATAGAAATTTTAAGTTTTATTTTACTAGGAATTTTGAGTTTTTGCATAGCTTTGCATTATTATAATTTAACTCAAGATTTTCCTATATTTAATGGTGTTTTAATCGATAGCGAAGCCATTTCTTCTTTAGGTTTTATTGCTTTAGCTTTATTAATTTGTATTTTAATTTTCTTCTTTTTAAAGTGGCAAAAGAATATCAACAAAAAAGCAAGTTTTATACTTTTTTTAATCCTTATTTTTATAGAAGGAGATAAGGTTTTAGCAAATATATTGCTTACACTGATGCGAAATTCTTTCATAGAAACTCATACTTTTTTAGTAAGTTTTGTTGGAAAAAGTAATTATTTTGGTGTTTTTGGAATTTATGTTTATTTATTTTTCATCATTTTTTTAGCATTTTTAAGTTTGCAAATTCGCAAAAAAAATATTGTAAAAAAGCAAATTTTAGATATTGTTTACCGCAAAAATGAAGCAAAAAATACTCTCATAAATCGCTATTTTTCTAGTGTTTTTATCTCTTGTATTTTGAGTTTTTGTATCATCTTATACTTTTTTATGGTAAGTTCTAAACCCTTAAGCATAGACGAGCCTACAGAACTTTTACCTGATAAAAATAGCAAATTTATCTTTGATGTAGCGCTTTTAAGAGATAACAAACTTCATCGTTTTGCTTATATAAGCGAGCAAGGCAAAGTGATAAGGTTTTTCCTCATCAATAAAAGAGAAGATAGGGATTCTCCTGTGGCTGTTTTTGATGCTTGTGCTATTTGTGGGGATATGGGTTATATTAAAAAAGAAGGGGAATTAATTTGCATTTCGTGCAATGTGCGAATTTTTCTACCGAGTGTAGGAAAAACAGGGGGTTGCAATCCTATCCCATTAAAATACGATTATGATGGTGAAAAAATCACCATAGATGTTAAAGATGTTGTAGCAGGATCTAATTATTTTAGTCAAATTAAAGATATACAAGTGCAAGATCCTGTTTCAAAAGATAAGATCATTAACACTCAAGCACCTTTTTCTTACAGCTATAAAGGTATAACTTATTATTTTTCAAATGAAAAAAACTATGAGGAATTTAAGAAAGATCCTATGAAATATGTAGAAGATACAGAAGCTTTATTTTTAATCCAAAGGAGAAATAATGCTAGTTAAAATGATAACTCATTCTATCTTTAGAAATAAAATTCAAAAATTTCTAGCTTTTCTTACTTGTTTTTTAGCTACGCTTTTGCTATGTACAATGTTAAATATCACTCTAAGTATAGGTGATGAAGTAACTAAGCAACTTAAAAGTTATGGATCTAATATACTGGTTTTGCCTAAAGGCTCAAGCCTTAGCATAGAAATAGGCAATGAGCTTTACGAACCTTTAAAAAATAAAAACTATTTAGAAGAAAAAAATTTATATATGCTAAAAGATATTTATTGGCGAAACAATATCACAGCCTTTGCTCCTTTTTTAGAAGGAAAGATAGAAATAAAAAGCAATAATTCCTCAAAAAAAATACTCCTTTATGGTACTTATTTTCAAAAAGTGATTGAAATAAAAGATGATGATGATTTTATCACAGGTATTAAAAGTCTTTATCCTTATTTGAAAGTGCAAGGCAAATGGGCTAAAGATGACAGCAATGAAATCATGCTAGGCGAAGATTTTGCTAAAAATAACGATCTTAAAATCAATGACACGATACAACTCATAGGAGAGAATAAAATTTCAAAAGAAGTAAAAATTGTAGGAATTTTACTCCACGCCAATCCTAAAATGTCAAACAAAATCATCACTCCTTTAAATTTAGCTCAAGAATTATTAGAAAAAAAAGGCTTATATGCAAGTGCTGAAGTAAGAGCTTTTACCATACCTGAATCAGCCCTTTCTGAAAAGGTACGCCGAATGGGCGAGGAAAAACTCGATCAAATAGAATACGATAAATGGTATTGCTCAGCTTATGTAGGATCAATTGCTAGTCAAATTAGCGATGGCTTGCCAGGAGCGGATGCAAAAGCACTCAATGCCATAAGCGATGCACAAAGTTTGGTTGTTAAAAAAATTCAGTCTTTGATGGCTATTACTTGTATTATTTGTCTTATTGTTGCAAGTATTGCTATATCAAGTTTAATGAGTTCTGAAATTCACCGCAGAAAAAAAGAAATAGGGCTTTTAAAAGTACTGGGGGCAAATACATTTCAAATTTACTTACTTTTTGCAGGTGAAAATTTGATCATAGCTTTAGTTTCTGCTGTATTTGGATTTATTTTTGGCATAGGACTTTCAGAGCTTATCAGCCTTGGAATTTTTGGATATTTTATAAACATTGCTTTTATAGCCTTGCCTTTAAGTCTTGTGTTTGCAGGTTTGATAGCTATACTTGGATGCTTGCTTCCTATAAAAAATATTGCAAATCTTTCTCCCGCAGGAGTTCTTTATGGTAGATAAGTTTTTTTTAAATGAGCTTTTTAAAAGCATTGCTTTTTCTTATCAAAGACTTTTTATTATTGTCTTAAGTGTTTTTATAGGAGCACTAACTTGCTCGGCTTTTTTAAATATTTATTTTGATATTGATACAAAGCTTTCTAAAGAATTAAAAGCTTATGGAGCAAATGTTATCATCGAGCCTAAAAATGATAAAGAACTTATCTTAAATCAAGACTATGAAGAAGCAAAAAAGAATTTAAAAGCTAGAGCCTTAACTCCTTTTTTGTATACATTTTTAAATTTGGGTAGCACTAGTGGAGTAGTTTTGGGTACAGATTTTAGAGCCTTAAAGATAACTAAGCCTTTTATAGAAGTTAAAGAAGGGAGCTTTTCTCTAAGTGATTTTGATGAAAATTCAGCTTTTTTGGGTATTAATTTATCCAAACAACTAGGACTTAAAGTAGGCAATGAACTTCAAATTTACAACCCAGAAAATGGCAAAACTACCAAGCTTACGATAAAAGGCATACTCTTAAGTAATGATGAATTAGACAGCATAGTTTTAGCGCCTTTAAGCGTAGTACAAAATTTAAGCGATACCTTTGGAATTCAGTATGCTAATGCGGTTGTTTATGGGAATTTTGATGAGATAAATACAAAAACAAAAAATATTAGCAATGAAAGCATTAATGCAAAACCTATTTCATCAGTATCTTTAAGCGAAGGCCTAGTTTTAGACAAAATAAAAGCTTTAATGTTTTTAATCATACTTGTTGTCTTAATCATAGTCACAACAAGTGTAAACACCACTCTAAGCTCGATTATATTTTCGCGTAAAAAAGAAATTGCCTTGCGTTTAGCCTTGGGTGCTAAAAAAAGTGAAATTTTCAAGCTTTTTGCTTGTGAATATTTTATCATTAGTCTTTTTGCTAGCATTATAGGAGCTTTTTGTGGGATATTTTTAGCAAATATATTTGGATATTTGATTTTTAATGCAAGTATAGATTTTAGATTTAAGGCTATATTTATGGCTTTAATTGTTTCTTTGTTTTTTGCTTTTTTAGCTGCCTTTTTTCCTATAAAAAAAGCATTAAAAATCAATGTCTGTGAAAATTTGAAAGGTGAATAATGAAAGAACTTATACAAATTAAAAATTTAAGCAAAAAATTTGGTAAAGTAAAAGCACTGGATAATATAAATTTAAATATTTACAAAGGAGAATGGCTTGCCATCATGGGTCCTTCTGGAAGTGGAAAATCAACGCTTTTAAATATATTATCTCTTATGGATGATCCAAGCAGTGGTAAATACATTTTAGATAATGAAGATTTAGAACAAATAAATGAAGAGCAAAAAATCACTTTGCGCCGAGAAAAAATCGGGCTTATTTTTCAGCAATTTCATCTCATTCCTTATCTTAGTGCCTTAGAAAATGTTATGCTTTCGCAATACTATCATTCTAGCGTAGATGAAGAGGATGCAAAAGCTGTACTTGAAAAAGTAGGGCTTTCACATCGCCTTAGCCATTTACCAAGCCAACTAAGCGGTGGAGAGCAACAAAGAGTTTGTATAGCAAGAGCATTGATTAACAATCCTGAAATTTTACTTGCTGACGAGCCTACAGGGAATTTGGATGAAGCCAATGAAAAAATCGTTCTTGAAACCTTGCAAAAATTAAAAAATGAGGGTAAAACCATAGTCTTGATCACACACAATCCCGAATTAGCAAAATTTGCAGATCGCACCCTTATCTTGCAACATGGAATTTTAAAATGAAAAAAGTATTTTTATTTTTCATAAGTCTTTTTTTGCTCAATGCCTGCTCTTTTGACACAAATCAAGACCAAGGTAAAATTGGCCAAATAGGAGCTGAAATTTCAGCCAAAGATACTTTAGGAAAGGCTGTTAAATTAGCTGATGATAAAAGCAATATAAAAGTCTTAGTTTTCTTTCAAAATGGATGTCCTTCTTGTTTGCAAGAGCTGCCTTCTTTGGATAAATTTATGCAAGAACACCCAAATAAAATCAGCGTTTATGCTATAAATTCGGTAGATAAAGTTGAAGTCGTTCAGGTTTTGGCCGAACAATTAAATTTTAAAAATATCAAAGTTTTAACCGATGATCTTAAAATCACCAATGATCGCTACGCTGTATTTGCAACTCCAACCACCATCATACTTAAAGATGGGATTATAAAAGAAAGAATTTTAGGAGAAAAACCATGGCAAACTTTCGAATCCAAACTTATCTCTTTGCTTTAATTGTAGCTTTATTTTTTATAGCTTGCGATAGTGGAGAAAATTTTAAAGCTTTAAATAGCAATAAAATTTATAATTTCTCTTATAATGGTTTTGAAAAAAGTTTAAAATTAGACGATCAAACACAAAATTTTGCATTAGTATTTTTTACTAAAGATTGTGGGGTTTGTAAAGAGCAAATTCCTATTTTGCAAGATTTAGCTAAAAATTATGATTTTAATATTTTTATAGTACTAGGCGATGCTAAAGATGCAAAGGATGCTAAAGCTTGGGCAGATGAAAAGGGTTTGTCGCATCTGGCTTTATTTTATGAAAAAAAAGCAGCCAAATATCTCTCAGGTGCAGTTGGAGAAATATACGGAGTACCTGTACTTAGCTTTTTTAAAGAAGGCAAGATAGATGAAAAATTCATAGGCTTAACGCCTTATGGTGTGCTTGAAAATGAGATTAAAAAGTTAAAAATTTAATTTTGCTATAAATCAAGATTATAATTAAAATATCTCGAGGTGATTATTTTATCACCTTTTTTTCACGCTTTTCTCTTAATTTTTTAATCTCTTCTAAAAGCATAAATTTAAGCTCTTTAAGTCCAGTTTTTTCAAGGCTTGATACTTTGATTAAAAAGCTTTGTGGATTATCAATACTTTTTAAATATTCTTCTAAATTCGCTATATTTTGGGCGATCTGCTCGGCAAAATCTTCACCCAAATTCACACTATCACTTTTTGAAATCATTATGCCAAACTCACGTCCAAAAAGCTCATTTGAAAATTTCTCAAGCTCTTTTCTTAACACTATAAATTGCTCTTTTAAAGGCATTTCTCTCATAGGATCTAGTACAAAAAGTAAAAAGCTAGTCCTTTCTATATGTTTTAAAAATGCAAGCCCTAAGCCTTTGCCCCCACTTGCACCTTCGATAATCCCTGGAATATCAGCCATCACAAAAGAATTATACTCATCCACATCTACAAGCCCTAGTTTTGGTGTGAGCGTGGTAAATTCATAATTTGCGATTTCAGGCTTTGCATTTGAAACTACACTTATAAGGGTGGATTTTCCCACATTTGGAAAGCCTACAAGTCCTACATCGGCGATAAGCTTAAGCTCAAGTCTTACTAAACGACTTTCGCCTTTAATGCCTGGCTGTGCATAATCAGGGCGCTGATTGGTTGCATGTTTAAAATGCGTATTTCCAAGCCCTCCTTTGCCACCTTTTAGAAAAAGTTCTCTTTGTCCCTCTTTTGTAAGATCTAATAAAACTTCATTAGTCTGCGCATCAATAACTTGCGTTCCCTCAGGGACAATAAGTTCTAAATTTTCACCCTTTTTTCCATTTTTGTTGCGTCCCATTCCACCTGCGCCATTTTGCGCGCGAAGCTCTCTTTTACCTTTAAAATTTACAAGTGTATGTGTATTATTATCGCAAACGAAGATGATATCCCCGCCATTTCCTCCATCGCCACCATCAGGCCCGCCAAGAGGAACATGCTTTTCACGACGAAAACTCACCGCGCCTTTGCCACCATCGCCCGAAGCTAAAGTAATCTTAACACTATCAATAAACATTATAATTGCCTTTGATTTTAAATTTATAAAGCTAAATTAGAATAAATTATAGAAGTTAAATTTATAAATTTAAAGTTTCTAAGGCGTAAAAACGCCCTAAAAACTTATGCAGGATATACAGAAACTTTTTTTCTGTCTTTGTCTTTTCTTTCAAATTTCACAAAACCATCAATTAAAGCAAAGATAGTGTGATCTTTTCCTATGCCTACATTATTTCCTGCATGAGTTGCAGTTCCTCTTTGGCGAATAATGATATTTCCTGCTCTAACAAATTCACCACCAAATTTTTTAACACCTAAGCGACGACCTATAGAATCGCGGTTATTTTGAGTTGAACCCTGACCTTTCTTGTGTGCCATTCTTTACTCCTTAAGCTTTAATATCTTTTACTACAACGCGAGTGAATTGTCTTCTAAAACCGCGTTTAAGTTTAGAATCTTTTCTGCGTCTTTTTTTATAAATCACAACTTTTTTATCTTTTCCGTGATTAATCACTTCCAAAACAACTTTTGCACCTGCTACGAAAGGCGCACCTACCTTTAATTCTTTATCATTGATAGCAAGAACTTCACTTACTTCAATACTTGCTTTGCTTTCAGCTTCAAAGTGATCTAGCTTTAACTCATCGCCAACGCTAACTTTATACTGCTTTCCGCTGTGTTTAATAATAGCATACATTGCTTTTTCCTTAATAATTTGGTAAGTACCACAAAGCACCGAAATTCGGATTTAAAAGCTTTAATGGCTAGAAAAGTTTTAATTTTACAAAAATTTTCTTTAATATTTGATGAATTTAAGAAAGACTTTAGAGTTTAAAATAAACCCTAAAGCAATTTAAAAGCCAAGATTGACCCCGCCATTTTCATGAAGTTTATAAGTATTTTCTTTCCCTTCTTGTTTGTTATCTTCTTCTAAAGTATCAAAAAATAATGATTTTTCCATTTCTCTTTGCATAAATAACGCAATGTTTTCCCAATTTTTTTGCTCTTTTTTGCTGTCGCCAGATAAAGTAAAAGTTGTATTGAAGGTTTTAGAAAAAACAAGCTCTCTTGTAGGATAAAATATAAGCTTATAGGCTATATTTATACTTACTTTTGTATTATTTTGATAGCTTATCTTACTTTGTTTTGCTTGAGTAATATCTAAAATCTCAAATTCTAAAATATAATCAGCACCCAAAACATTGCCTAATTTATAGCTTTCTTCGCTAGAACCATCTTCGCTTTTTATAATTTTATTTTCATCTTTAAAATCATGCTCTCTTTCCAAAAGAGTAAAATTCTCATCCTGTGAAAAAGCATCATACAAAGCTCTTTTTAAATATGATTCTTCTTTGTTTTTATCGTTTAAAATTACTAATTTAGGTTTATTATCGTTTTGATACAAAGATTTAAAAGCTGAAATTTCAACTTGCCAAAGCGTTCCGTTTTGATCAATTTTATCTACTTTATAAGTATCGATATAACCCTTACTTACATTTTGAAGGACACTTTTAGATTTTTGTGAAATTTGTCCTAAATGAGAGAAGCTTAAATCAATACTTTGAAGCTCTTGTCTTAAATTGACATTAGAAACTCCTTTAAATTGTGATAAAGCGTCTATTAAAGCATTATTTAAAGCTTCTTCCTTGCTTTCTCCTGTTCCATTACCTTGCACCACTTTTTGAAATTTATTTCTTTGGTGAGGCAAGGTTTTAAGACTCTGAACAGGATCTAAAGAACTTAAATTAACATCCTCTAGCGGAACATAATCATAAATAATAACATCATCTTGCGCCCACATAAAACTCAAGATGGTTAAAAATAAAAAGATTTTTTTCATTACCAAGTTACCGATTTACTTGAGCCTGTTTTATCAATCGTTCTTTCATCTTCCCAATAAGCAAGTCCTGAATTTAAATCCGTAACGCTTAGATAAAAGAAATACTCTGCTTGTATATCGCCATTCTTAAGCTTGACATTGTCTTGGCGGATCTTTCCGCTGATTGAAAAATCAGGTGCAACCAAAGTTCCTTTGCTAGAAATGGTGTTTTGATTAAATTCATCATTATCTCTTAATTCTCTTACTGCTTCACTCATTTCATCCCTAGCTCCACCCGCTGCAACAGCTGTTGTTAGGACAAATTTACCTGATTTTCTAAGCGCTATAGTGATCTTACTAATGAGCTTATCTGTATCAATGCGTTGGGGAGTATCATTGATAATTTTACCTATAGCAATAACCTTTCTTTGACCTGGTTGAATATTGGCAAAAGCAGGATCGCTTAACATACTATCTATCATAATTTGAGCAGTTTTTTCAAAATCTTCCCTATCAAGTCCTAAGGTTAAAGCATCACCTTGTTTTTTTTGACTTGCATAACCATCAGTATAAACAGGCGCTCCACAAGCTGCAAAAAATACTGCGAAAAATGCGCTAAAGATTATAAAAATATTTTTTTTCATTATTTCTCCTTTTTTTGTAATTATACTCTTTTAGTTTTCAATTTTGTAAACCCTAGCGGGAAATTGAGAAGCAAAAGAACGCACTACAATCAATACATTTTTATCAATATCCACTTCACTAGAATAAATTTTTTGATTTTTATCATCATAAATTTGTACCGATCCATCATTTTCAATCATCATAATTTGTATATTTTTAGGTAAAAAATTCCAAAATCTTAAATCACTTCTTGTGGTTGCAATGCTAAAAATATTTGTAGCAAGACTTAAAATTCCACTCTCATCATTTTTAGCCACAGCCATATTTAAACTTGTTTTTAAAGTGCTTGAGATTAAAGATTTGATGATGATTGAAGTCAAATTGGCTTTAAATTCACTCGCAACAATTTGATCAAAATCAAAAGCATTAGAAGTTATAAATTTCTGATGATTGTTTGCAATATTTAAATTTTCATAAGAAGCATTACGCTTTTTTAAAATAGGTAAAGCAACACTAGCAGTCGTAATATAATCATCAAAGATAAATGGCAAGGTTAGATTAAATTCATCCAAAGCAGGACTTAATCCATTTTCATATATTATAAAAATATATTTTTTTAATTTTTTTGGATTTAAACTGCTTGAATATTGATCAAAAATCTTAAATTCTTTTTCTATTTCTTTATTTAAATTCAGCACATAAACTTCTTTAAGTAAATCCGCTGCTTTTTTATAATCATAATCCATAAAGAAAAATATAGATGAAATATAAGTTACATAAGGATTGGTATAATCTTTTTGTGCATTAAAGTCTTTAAAAAGATTTTCATATTGTTTTGAAACAATTTTTATATTATTATCGATATTTTGCCTTAATTTTTCTTCCTTGCTAGCCTCTTGATATGCTTTTTTAATTTCGGAAGCAAAATACTCTTTTGCCTTTTCTTGTCTCATCAATGCGCGGTTAAATTCCACCCTAGCATTAACAAAATCTCCCAAACTCATAAAATTTAAACCCTTATAAACATTAAGCATGGTTCTTTCATACCAAGCACCTTGATAATCATTTACACCCTCATTTATCAAAGTAGATGCAAGTGCTCTTGTGCTTTTCTTGGATAAACTTTGCAAATCCACATCGTATTTATAAGAATCTTCAACCTTATCAAAAATAGAATTACTTAAGTTAAAATCCTTACAATCTCTTGCGATATAACCTGTATTTAAACCTGTAAAAATCACATCTTTATTTTGACTGATCTTTTCTTGTTGCTCTTGAAAAAATTGCTTATTGCAAGTTTGAGAGAATAAATTTTGTTGATAGAATACATTTTGTTCTTGATGAGTAGAGCATGCTGAAAAAATTATCGCTAAAATAGAAAAAACAATTGTTTTATATTTCATTATAATTCCAAAAATAAAAATTATAATTAATATATCATAAAATTGATAATAGCCCAAAAAAGGGCTATTACATTAACATAGGAGCGATTACAAAGCCTAAAGCTACAGCAATTGCAATAGCTAAAACTCCTGGTACAAAGAAAGAGTGATTAAATATAAATTTACCAATTCTAGTCGTTCCTGTATCATCCATTTGCACAGCACCAAGTAAGGTTGGATAAGTTGGAAGCACAAAAAGTGCCGAAACTGCTGCAAAACAAGCTACAAGCATATAAGAATCATGCGGATTTGCTGCTGAAATTCCTAAAGCGGTGATAATTACAGGTACAATGGCCTTTGCGGTTGCTGCTTGAGAATATAAAAGCATGCTTGCAAAGAAAAATGCAACTGCTAACATAGCAGGGGTTTGTTTAACCCAGTCGCCTGCTACTTCTTTAATAGAAGCTTCGTGTCCTGCAACAAAAGTATTTCCAAGCCATGCTACACCAAAAACGCAAACACAAGCAGTCATACCACTTTTAAATACACTGGTATCAAGAATTTTACCTGGTTCAACTTTACAAAGCCAAGTGATCAAAGTTGCTGCAGTAAGTAAAAAGCTCATAATAGCTGCATCTCTTGGAACCACAACAGGATCAATCCATTTAATATTGCTTGAAATTGCGGTTGCATAAAGTACAACTGCCAAAACAGTGATAAGAAAAATTGCTACTGAAAGTTTAGCACCTGGTTTATCTTCACCATGTAAAATAGCTCCTGCATCTTTAACAAGTCCTGCTTTTAAGCGTTCTTGATAAACGCTATCTTTGCTTAAATCCATAGGAGTGATTAAACTCACTATAAAAGCTGTAAGCATACAAGCTATAAAAGTTGTACTGATCCAAATTCCAATTAAAGTTGGATAATTCCATCCTAGTGGTTCTAAAACCCCGCTCATATAAACCACAGCTGCACTCACAGGAGAAGCAGTGATTCCAATTTGCGAAGAAACAACCATTAATGAAAGTGGAACACTAGGTTTTATATTTTGAGATTTTGCAACATCAACTACAACAGGCATTAAAGAAAATACTGCATTTCCTGTTCCTGCTAAGATAGTAAGCAACCATCCGCAAGCTGGAGCTAAATAATTTATAAATTTAGGGCTTGATCTTAAAATTTTTTCTGTAACCCTAACCATATAATCAAGCCCACCAGCTTGTTGCATAGCAGAAATTGCTGCAATAGCTGCAGCAATAATTAAAATAACATCCCAAGGAATATTTCCTGGTTTCATTCCCAAAACAAGTCCTAAAACAACAACACCAAGTCCTCCTGCATAGCCTATGGCTATACCTCCTAAGCGAATTCCTATAAAAATTGCTCCAAGGAGGACAATTATTTGCAAAATTATCATTATTGTATCCATGGTTAAGCCTTTATATTATTTTTTAGCTTCCATATGTGGATTTAACATATTTGCAGGAGTTAAAATTTCATCAATTTGCTCCTTGCTTAAAAGTCCTCTTTCAAGTGCGATATCAGCTACTCTCTTACCTGTACTCATAGCCTCTTTAGCAATACTGGCTGAATTTTCATAACCTATATAAGGATTTAAAGCAGTTACGATCCCTACTGAGTTATAAACAAAATCAGAACAAATTTTTTCATTAGCACTAATACCATCTATACATTTATCTGCTAAAGTATGCATTGCTTTTTCAAGCATAACAATAGAATTAAATAAACTATAAGCAATTACAGGTTCAAAAACATTAAGCTGCAATTGTCCGCCCTCGCTTGCAAAAGTAACGGTTACATCCGCTCCAATTACAGCGTAACAAACTTGATTTACTACTTCAGGGATAACAGGATTTACTTTACCTGGCATGATAGAACTACCTGGTTGCATTTTTGGCAAATTGATTTCATTAAGACCGCATTTTGGACCACTGCTTAGAAGTCTTAAGTCATTACATACTTTAGAAAGTTTTGTTGCAACGCGTTTTAAAACACCTGAAATTTGGACATAAGCTCCTGTATCTTGAGTTGCTTCGATAAGATCTTCTGCCACAGTGTATTCAAAGCCGGTTACTTCTCTTATTTTTCTTTCTACTACTTTTGGATAATTAGGATGAGAATTAATACCTGTTCCTATAGCTGTTCCGCCTAAATTGATTTCTAAAATCAGTTTTCTAGCTTCTAAAACTCTTTGTATATCTTCACCCATCATTACTGCAAAAGTTTTAAACTCACGACCCAAAGTCATAGGTACTGCATCTTGAAGTTGGGTTCTACCCATTTTTAATACATCTTTAAATTCTTCTGCTTTTCTCTCATAAGCTTTTTTAAGATGTTCCATAGCTTTTGCCAAATCACTTAGATAATCATGCAAAGCAAGATGCAAAGCAGTAGGATAAGCATCATTTGTACTTTGACTTAAATTCACATGATCGTTTGGATGAAGGTATTGATACTCACCTTTTTTATGGCCCATAAGCTCAAGTGCTATATTGGCTATCACTTCATTGGCATTCATATTTGTACTTGTTCCAGCTCCACCTTGTATCATATCAACTACAAATTGATCGTAATATCCGCCCTCTAAAATTTTATCGCAAGCTTTAATAATAGCATCTTGGATATCTTTATCTAAAAGACCTAATTCATAATTTGCCATAGCAGCTGCTTTTTTAACCCTTGCTAAAGCTCTTACAAAGCGTGGGAAATCCTTTAGCCTCTCGTGTGAAATATTGAAATTTTCCACCGCTCTAAAGGTTTGCACTCCATAATAAACCTCATCAGAAATTTCTAATTCCCCGATAAAATCGTGCTCTTTTCTTGTTCCCATTTGAAACCTTTCTTAATTTAATTTTTCATACAAGCTTTATTACTTGTACTCATATCAGTATAATCATATTGTAATTTTGGTTAATAATTGGTTAACAATATTTATTCTTTAGAAATACTATAAAATAGACTTTTAGGATAATTTAACTCTTTTTATATTTAATTTTTATTTATTAATTAATTTTATTTATTTCAGTAAAAATTAATATATTTTTCTTGGCTTGTTTGATAAAATATACCTTTAATTTATTTTTGGAAGTTTTTATGAAAGAAATTACTATAAACATTGAAGATATCAAAATAAATAATGATTGGAAAGAGTTTTTAAAAAAAGAATTTAGCAAAAGCTATTTTTTAGAAATCAAAAAACGCTATATACAAGCTTTAAACAATAAAGCCATTATCTATCCTCCTTCAAATTTAACCTTTAATGCTTTTAATCTTACTCCTTTGAGTGAGCTTAAAATTGTACTTTTAGGACAAGATCCTTACCATCAACCCAATCAAGCTATGGGGCTTAGTTTTTCTGTGCCTTGTGGGGTTAAAATTCCTCCTAGTCTTTTAAATATTTATAAAGAATTAAAAGCAGATCTTAATATAGAACCTTCTAAAAGCGGGGATTTAAGTTCTTGGGCAAAACAAGGAGTTTTACTTTTAAATTCCATTCTTAGCGTTGAAGCGGGAAAGCCTGCAAGTCATAGCTCGTGGGGTTGGCAAGAATTTAGTGATGCGGTGATTTCAAAGTTAAGTCTTGAAAAATCAGGACTTATTTTTATACTTTGGGGAAATTATGCAAAATCCAAAAAAGCTTTAATCGATACAAAAAAACATTTTATTTTAGAAGCAGCACATCCTAGTCCACTAGCTAGAACAGGCTTTTTAGGTTGTAAACATTTTTCAAAAGCTAATGAAATTTTAAAAAATTTAGGAAAAAAACCTATAAATTGGCAATTGACTTAGAAAAATTATATAAATGTTTTTTTAATAATTTAAAAATACTAAGCCCGATTTCATATTTTATTCAAAAATAAAATAATTAATATAGATTTTTATAATTTATCGTTAAAATATATAAAAATTTTAAGGAGATAGAAGTGAAAACGATAGGCATTATAGGTGGAATGAGTTTTGAAAGTACCATAACCTACTATAAAACTATAAACGAAACCATTAATAATCAACTAGGCAATTTAAATTCTGCAAAAATTTTACTCTATAGTGTCAATTTTGAAGAAATAGCAAATTTGCAAAAAAATGGCGAGTGGGAAAAAGCTGCGCAAATTTTAGGAGAATGTGCTAAAAAATTAGAACTTGGTGGAGCTGATTTTATACTTATTGCCACCAACACCATGCATAAAATTTTTGATCAAATTCAAAAAAATATAAAAATTCCTCTCATTCATATTGCTCAAAGCACAGCCAAAATTCTAAAGCAACAAAACATACACACCATAGGCTTACTAGGCACCCAATATACTATGATGGAAGATTTTTATAAAAATGCATTAAAAAAAGAAAATATAAATACAATCACCCCAAATCAAAGCGATATGCAAGAACTAAGCGACATCATCTTTAATGAACTTTGCAAAGGACAAATGAAAGAAAATTCTAAAGAAAAATACTTAAAAATCATCCAAAAACTAAAGGACGAAGGTGCTCAAGGTATAGTTTTAGGCTGCACAGAAATTGGATTGTTGATTTCCCAAGAAGATACAAATATCCCAATTTTCGATACAGCCTTAATTCACGCCCTTGATGCTGTAAATTTAGCTTTAAAAGATTAATCTTTCTTTTTAGAGATAGGACAAACTCCCAAAGGACAAGCTTGCTTTCCTGTCCAAACCCTTATAGGGCACACACCAAAAATACCTGTAAGCAAAGGAATAAATCCTATCAAAGCCCACCAAGACGCATAATAAACCCCTACACTAAAGATAACCAATGCTAGGATTATTCTTATTATTCTTTCTAGTTTACCCATTTCTTCTCCTTTTGTATAATTTAATCAAAGTATAAACAAAAAAAATTTTCTTGTCAGTGATAAAAGTCACTAAAAAATAATTAATCTAAAAAAGATACAATAAAAATTAAATTCACAAAGGTAGTCTATCTTGGATAAGGAAAAAATTTTAAAAGAATATTTTAAAAACTATAATCTTGAAAACAAAGACTTTGAAGCTATGGTGGAAAAATCATACTTTAAAGAATTTGACAAAAATACAATTTTAGATGATTGTTTAGGATTTGTGATAGTTTTAAAAGGAGGATTTCGTGCATTTATTTTAGGTCAAAACGCCAAAGAAATCACTGTTTTTAAACTGAAACAAAATGAAGAATGTGTCATTTGTTCTCATTGTATCTTTGAAACTATATCTTACAATCTCACCCTAGAAAGCTTTGAAGATACTCAAATTTTAATTGTTCCTGTAAAAATATATTCTCAACTAAAAGATAAATATCCTTTAATAGCAAACTATACTCTTAATCTTATTGCCAAACGCTTTAATTCTTTGATTAATATTTTAGAGCAAGCTCTTTTCACCCCTCTTCATCATAGGGTTAAAATGCTTCTTAAAGAAAACGCAAAAGAAGGAAAAATCACTTTTACACATGAAGAAATAGCCTTACATTTAGGCAGTACTAGAGAAGTTATTTCACGAATTTTAAAAACAATGCAAAAGGAAGGTTTTATTCAGCAAAATCGTAAAGAGATTACACTTTTGAAAGATTTATGATAAAAATGCCCATATAAATATGGGCAAAATTGCAATATTTTAAAAAGATTTAATTCTAAATCGGTTAAATCTTTAAGAACTTTATAGCTTATTGTCTTTTTCTAATTGATTAATATTAAGCATGATAAATTTATAGCTTACATAAATCACCAAAGGCCAAACCAATAAAAACAAAGCATGTAACATTTTTTCTCCTTAATATGCGTGATCATCGTTTGCGATTTCTTCGCGTGTGATTTTTACTTTATCCATTGCATTCCAAACATAGATAATATAAGCTAAAACAAAAGGTACAAGTAAAGACACATAAGCCATGACGCTTAGAGTATAATAGCTTGAACTTGCATTTTTTAAAGTTAAAGAACTTTGCAAATCACTTAAAGATGGGTAAAAAGCACTTTGACCTAAACCAATGCTTGATAATAAAGCAAAAACTGTTAAAACCGTTCCAAGTCCTAGGGTAAAAATAGCTTTAGAGCAACCTTTTGCTCCTTGAACCATACCTAAAAGCACAAATACAACTCCAACGATAAATAAAATAGCAAAAAGAATATTATCTAAAAAATTGTATAAATATACATTTTCAGTCATACTCACAATGCCCTTTTCGTCCACTCCAAAACCCTCTTTGATAAAAATCCACGCAAGAAATCCTAAGAAAAAAGGCAAAAATAAAATACTGTTTATACTCAGTTTTCTAACGGCTTTTGCTTTGATATTTTCATCTTTGATATTATTCATAAAATAAGCAGCACCCAAAATTCTAGATAAAAACACCAAAGCAATACCCAAAAGATAATTAAAAGGATTAAGTAAAAGTTCTAAGCCGTGCAAAGGATTTTGCCAAGAAACAAAATTATGCTCATTTAAGATAAATTCAGAACCGCTAAAAAAACTGCTTATTGCAACCCCGATTAAAAACACTCCTAAATAACCATTGATTTTAAGAAAAACTTCATAGGTTTTAGAACCATAGACATTGTTTTCTTTTTTACGATACTCATAAGCAACGGCTTGTAAAATAAAGCAAAATAAAATACAAAGCCAAGCCCAATAAGCCCCACCAAAACTTGTGCTATAAAAAAGCGGAAAAGCAGCAAAAGCAGCACCGCCAAAAAGCACAAGAGTAGTAAAACCAAGCTCCCATTTACGACCTAGTGAGTTTACAAGCATTGTTTTTTCAAGTTCGTCAGAACTTAATTCATCAATTAAAGTTTGACCCCCTTGAACAAAAAACATAAAAACCAAAAGTCCGCCTAATAAACTTAAAATCACCCACCAATAAATTTGTAACCCCTCAAGTTCTAAACCGAAAAACATTATTTTTCTCCTTTACCCATAAGAGTACTATGTCCAGCATACGCATCAAAACCTTTTTTGATTTGAGTAAGCATGATCTTAATCTCTGCAATCAAAAGTGCAGTAAATAAAACCGCAAAAATCCAGAATGAAATTTGAACATTGACTTTGCCAAGTTCGGTTGCTGCTATATGAACAGGCATTAAATCTTGTATAGCCCAAGGTTGCCTACCTACTTCAGCCACTATCCATCCTGCCTCTGCTGCGATATATCCTAAAGGAATACACAATAAACAAAGCCAAAGAATTTTTCTAAATTTCTCAATATCATTTGCCATAGTAAGATAAAGCGTTGCGATAAAAAGTAAGAAAAATAAGCTTCCAAGAGCTACCATGATATGAAAACTATAAAAAGTTAAAGCCACAGGTGGGATAGCATCTGTTGGTTTTTCTAAATAACCATAACCAAAATCTTTAAAATTTGCCTCTAAAATACTTTTGTGAGTTGCCATGGCTGCTGTATCGTTATTATCTTTAGCTAATTTATAATCTTTTAAAGCCTGTATAGCGATTTTTCCTTTATCGATGCGTTCTTGCATAGGCTCTATGCCTCTATCTTCGTTTCCGTGTATTAAATCCTCAATGCCTGGCACAAAAGAATTAGGATCACGATTTCCTAATATAGATAAAGCATAAGGTATAGTAATATCAAATAAAAACACACTTTCGTTATTATCTATAGTTTTTTTAGGATTTAAAATTCCAAAAGGAACAAGTCCTGCACGGTGCTCACCTTGATAAACCCCTTCCATAGCCGCAAGTTTCATAGGTTGCGTTTGGGTAACACGATAAGCACTCTCATCTCCGCTAAAAAATAAGAAAACCGAACAAACAAGCCCAAAACTAGCACCCACAACTAAACTTTTCTTAGCTTCGATAATATGACGCCCTTTTAATATAAACCAAGCTGAAATTCCCATTACAAATAAAGCTGAAATCACATAACCACTGCCTATGGTATGTAAAAATTTTGAAATAGCTACAGGAGAAAGTGCTACTTCAAAAAAGCTTTGCATTTCATTTCTTGCTGTATCAGGGTTAAAGCTCATTCCTACAGGATATTGCATCCAACCATTTGCAACCAAAATCCAAAATGCTGATAAATTACTGCCTATAGCCACACACCAAGTTGAAATAAGATGGAATTTCTTAGAAACTTTATCCCAGCCAAAAAACATAACAGCAAAAAAAGTAGCCTCTAAGAAAAAGGCCATTATACCTTCAACTGCCAAAGGAGCACCAAAAATATCACCCACAAACCAGCTATAATTTGCCCAGTTGGTTCCAAATTCAAACTCCATAATAATGCCCGTAGCTACACCGATAGCAAAATTGATAGCAAATAAAGAAAGCCAGAATTTAGTGATTTTTTTCCATCTTTCATTGCCTGTTTTTACATAAATGGTTTCCATAATAGCAATGATAAAAGATAAGCCCAAAGTCAAAGGCACAAATAAAAAATGATAAAGCGCGGTTAACGCAAACTGCGCTCTTGACCAATCCACACTGCTAAGTTCGTTCATTATTTCTCCTTAATAAGATTTTCTATGACAAAATTACTTTTTTCATTATCATTTTTAAAAATAGAATTGAAATTTACGTCAAAAACAAAAAGTTTAAGCACAATAAGCATTATAAAAAGTTTTATAAAAATAATTTTCCATAAAGTTTTTCCAAGGGTAAGGTTTTTAAACCCTTCTTTATAAAAGTTAAAAATTCGCACAAAAAAGAAATAAAAACATTTTAGATACATTAAATTAAACCTTATAAAAATAATGAAAAATTTAAATTGGAAAAAAGCTTGAAATTATAATGAAATTTATGTTATTAAATCCTTAAAACTTGCTTTTATAATTGTTAAAACTTTAGCCGGTTTTGACTATAAATTCTAAAATTTGGTATTTAACTAACAAAAATATTCTAGAAAATGACAAAACAAAAAAGATTTTACTCTCATTATAGTTATATTTTTATATTATATTTTTATATACTCTATATGTTACCAAATTGCACAAAATGATACATAAGAAGCCTTATGATTTTTCTTAAATTTTAATTTCATTATATATATTTTAAGAATTTGTTAGAATGAAGAGAAACTTTAAATAAAATAAAACAAAGGAGAAGACACATTATGTGGCAACAAATTTATGATCCGTTTAATAGCATTTGGCTCAGTGCCTTATTTGCTTTTTTACCTATTCTTTGCTTTTTAGCTTGTTTGGTATTTTTCAAGTTAAAAGGTTATCAAGCGGGTTTTTTAACCGTGGTTTTGGCAAGCGTTATAGCTTTATTTGTTTATGATATGCCTTGGAATTTAGTAGGTGCTAGTTTTGTACAAGGCTTTACAAATGGTATGTGGCCTATAGCTTGGATTATTATCGCAGCTATTTTTCTTTACAAACTCTCTATCAAATCAGGTTCTTTTGAAATCATTAAAAAAAGCGTGATGAGCATCACTCCTGATCACAGAATTCAAGTGATTTTGATAGGTTTTTGTTTTGGTTCTTTCTTAGAAGGTGCTATAGGTTTTGGTGGTCCAGTAGCTATCACAGCAGCTCTTTTGGTGGGACTTGGTTTGCGTCCTTTACAAGCAGCAGGACTTTGTCTTATAGCCAATACCGCACCTGTTGCTTTTGGTGCTGTGGGGATTCCTATTATCGCTATGGCAAATTTAGTAGGAGTTGAAGCTCATTCTGTTTCTGCTATGGTGGGTAGAATGCTTGTTCCACTTAGTCTTACTATACCTTTTTTTATAGTATTTTTAATGGATGGTTTAAAAGGGGTAAAAGAAACTTTCCCTGCTATTTTAGTTGCCGCATTAAGCTTTACAGCAACGCAATTTTGGAGCTCAAATCACTTAGGCGCTGAACTTCCTGATATTATTTCAGCTATTGTGTCTTTAGCAGTTACAACTATCTTTTTAAAATTTTGGAAACCAAAAAATATTTTTAGACTAGATGGAGAAACTCATTTTAGCGAAGATAATACCCTAAATTTTGGTGATGTGTTAAAAGCTTGGACACCTTTTATTTTACTTATAGTTTGTATTATCATTTGGACTCAGCCTTGGTTTAAAGCTATCTTTGATAAAGATGGTTTTTTAAGCTATACAAGCATTAGCTTGCAATTTAGCAATCTTACAAGCGGTATTTTAAGTCCTTCTATCACAGGTATAGGCGAAGCTAAACCTCTTTCTTTAGGACTTGGAATCGATCTTATCAATGGTAAAAGTGTAGCTCAAGCAGGAACTGCGATTTTACTTGCAGCTTTTTTAACCATAGCTATTTTAAGAATAAAAGCTGAAGATGCTGCTGAATGTTTTTGGGCAACCCTAAAAGAAATGGCTATCCCTTGTCTTACTATAGGTTTGGTTGTAGCCTTTGCTTTTATCTCTAAAAATAGTGGTATGAGTACTACTTTAGGACTTGCTTTTGCTCATACAGGAGATGCTTTTGCATTCTTTTCGCCTATTATAGGTTGGATTGGAGTTTTCCTAACAGGATCAGATACAAGTGCTAACTTACTTTTTGGAACCTTGCAGCAAGTAAGTGCGCAAAAACTAGGCGTTAGTGAAGCTTTATTCTTAGCAGCAAACTCTGTAGGTGGAGTAGTAGGAAAAATGATCAGCCCTCAAAGTATAGCTATTGCTTGCGCAGCCGTTGGACTTGTAGGCAAAGAATCTGATCTTTTCAAATTCACACTCAAATATTCTATAGCTTTTATCATTTTAATAGGAATTTGGACTTGCATTATCGCATTCTTTTTACAAGGAATCATTCCAGAGGTAGTAGCCAAATAAAAACAAACTTGCAAGATTTATTCTTGCAAGTTTAAGCAAGTTTTAAATGAAAAAATTTTGAAAATATTTTTATCATTGATTTAATTTTGATTTTATTTTTCTAAAGTTAGAATAATTGTTTATATTAAATCTCTTAAAATGAAGGAGAAGAAATGAAAAAGGTGTATTTTTACGCCACATGCTTAGGAACTGCTGCCATGCAAGAAAGCGTTCTTAATGGTATTAAACTTTTACGCCGAGAAGGAGTGGAAGTTATTTTTAAAAAAAACCAAACCTGTTGTGCTCAACCCTCTTTTAATTCAGGATATTTTAATGAAAGTCGCGAAATAGCCTTATACAATGTAGATTTATTTGACAAAGATTATCCTATCGTTGTACCTAGTGGATCTTGTGCGGGTATGATGAGTCATGATTATAAAGAGCTTTTTAAGGATAGACCTGAATTTTCTAGAGTAAAAGATTTTAGCTCACGTGTTATAGAACTTTCACAATATCTTGATGAAGTTTTAAATGTAAATTATGAAGATAAAGGAGAACCTATTAAAGTGACTTGGCATTCTAATTGCCATGCTTTAAGAGTTCAAAAAAGTATACAAGCAAGTAAAAATCTCATTAGAAAACTTAAAAATGTTGAACTTGTAGAATTACAATATGAAGAAGAATGTTGCGGTTTTGGGGGAACTTTTTCTGTAAAAGAACCTGAAATTTCAAATGCTATGGTAAGAAATAAGATTAAAGATATACAAAATACCGGAGTAAAATACCTCATCAGTGGAGATGGTGGCTGTCTTTTAAATATAGATGGAACTATGCGCAGAATGGGTTTAGATGTTAAAGGCATACACTTGTATGAATTTTTATTTAAGCGTTTGGAAGGAGAGAGATTATGAGTCAAAAAATTCCACACGAAGAAATTGTTCATATTAAATTAAACGACATTCAAATGCGTGAAAATTTGATGACTGCTATGCATACTTTGCAAAAAAATAGACTTGGGGTCATTGATGCAAGATTTAGGGATTGGCAAGGATTAAGAGCCAAAGCAAAACAAGCTAAAAACAATGCCTTAATGAGCCTAAAAGATAGGCTTTTAGAATTTGAAAAAAACGCTACAAAAAATGGCATACAAGTGCATTGGGCAAGTAGCGATAAGGATGCTTGTGAAATAGTCTATGAAATCATGCGTGAAAAAAATATCACCAAGCTTTTAAAAGGCAAGTCAATGGCGAGTGAGGAGATAGGATTAAATCATTATTTAGAAAAAAAAGGTTTAAAAGCCATAGAAACCGATCTTGGAGAGCTTATTTTACAACTCAATGAAGAACCGCCTTTGCATATAGTTGTCCCTGCTATTCATAGAAATCGCCACGAAATAGGTCAAATTTTTAAAGATAAACTTGGTGCAAAATTAGAAAATGACGAACCTGAAAGCTTAAATGCCATAGCAAGAGATCATTTAAGAAAAGACTTTGAAGGCTTAAAATTAGGACTTAGTGGTGTAAATTTTGCCATGTCAAGAGAGGGGGCTTTTTGGCTTATAGAAAATGAGGGAAATGGTAGAATGTGTACCACAGCACCCGATATTCACATCGCACTTTGTGGTGTAGAAAAAGTTATGGAAAGCTTTGAAGATGCAGCAACTATGGTTTCTTTACTTACTCCTTCAGCCACAGGACAATTTATACCTACTTATAACAACATTATCACAGGCCCACGAAAAAATGGGGATTTAGATGGCCCAAAAGAAGTGCATGTGATTTTATTTGATCACAATAGAACCAAAATGCTAGCTCATAAAGATTATTATGAGGCTTTGCGTTGTATTCGATGTGGGGCTTGTATGAATTTTTGCCCTGTTTATGATCAAATCGGCGGACACGCATACCAAACCACCTATCCAGGACCTATTGGTGAAGTAATCAGTCCAAATATTTTTGGTATAGATCACACAGGTGATATTTTAAATTTCTGTTCGCTTTGTGGACGCTGTTCAGAAGTTTGTCCGGTGCAAATTCCTTTAGCTGATCTGATTAGAAAACTAAGATGCGATAAGATAGGACAAGGAGAAAATCCACCTATGGGTACAAAAAATATCCATCATAATGCAATGGAAGCCTTTGCATTTAAGCAATTCAAAAAAGCAGCAACAAAAGGTGAAAGATGGCGTTTTGCACTTTCAAAAGCGCATTATTTTAATTGGTTTGTGCAAAACTTATCAGGAGCTTTACCAGTGATTAAAAAATGGTATGCTTTTAAAGAATTACCTCAAATCAAAAAAGATCTATATAAAGAAATTCAGGCTATAGAAGGAGTAATTTATGAGTAAAATCAATGAAATTTCTAACAAAAGCAAAGAAAAAATTTTATCAGCACTCAATGAAGCTTATGAAGCAAAAGATTTTACTTATCAAGCCAGTATAGATCCTGTAGAGCATATTCAAACAAAAGAAGATGCCTTAGCTGAAATGAAGCAAAAAATGAGTGATAATAAATACATTGTTGAAAACGCTACTAAAGAAACTTTGGAAGAAAAAATCAATGAAATTATCACAAAATATAATTACAAAAAAATGATATATGGCACTGATTTAGGCTTAGATTTAAACAAAATTCAAGCCGAAGAAAAAATTTGCTTTGATAAGGAAATTGAAAATTTACGATATGAAGTTTTTCATAGCGATTTTTCTATAGTTCATGCAAGAGCTGGAGTAAGCTCTCATGGCGTTGCTTTGATACCTTCAAGCAAGGGACAACCTAGAATGCTAAGTCTTGCACCTAAGCTTTGTATAGTGTTATTAAAAAAAGAAGACATAGTAAAAAGCCTTAGCGAAGCTTTAAATTTGGTAAAAAAAGAAAATGAAATTTTACCTACAAATATTTTATTTATCGCAGGTCCTTCAAGAACAGCAGATATAGAATTAATCACTGTTTTTGGCGTTCATGGGCCTCAAATTGCTCATATTGTTATTTATTAAAAAGTTTTAGCTCTAGTGTTATTTACTAGAGCTAAAACCAGCTTAAGTTAAATAAATATTATACGAGATATATTAAAAATTTCATATTTTAAATATAGTTAAATGGGAATATTTATATCCTATTTAACTATATATCATTTTTAATATTGATTTAATATAAAATACGATAACATACCTCAATATCAAAACATACAAATAATTGAGATTTATTTGGAGAAAACTTTGGATAAATTAATTCCTGCTTGGGATGAAAAATACAGCATAAATGATGAGAAAATAGACGCGCAACACCAAAAACTTTTTGAATTAGCTGCTAAAATTGAAAATGCTGTTTATAAATTCGTTCAACGCGATGAGCTTAAAGAAATTCTTACCGAACTCTTTAATTATATGAAAGATCACTTCAGTAATGAAGAGGATTATATGCAAGAGATTTCTTATCCTTATTTAAATGAACATAAAATAATGCACAAAAACATTATCCACGATATGTCGCATCTTATCCAAAATATAAAGACTACCAATGATTTAAAAGAAAAACTTTATACTATAATGTCAGATTGGCTATTAGAACATATTTTACATCATGATGTTATGATAGGAAATTGGCTTTCAGAGCAATTATTAGCCAAACAAGAAGAAGAGCTAGAAAAACTTCAACAAGAGGATCTTCAACAAGAAAAACAATATGAAAACAATCCAAATCCAAGCCCTCCTCAAATCAAAAAAGAATACGATTTTATCTATTCTTGCCCTTGTAGAACAAATCACTTTCTTTCCTATATAGAGCATCTTGATATTATTTGTCATAAAAAACAACTAAGATGTAAAAAATGTCAAAAAAATCTATTTTATGTAAGAAGTGAAATCAAAACTGAAAAAAGGAATAATGATGTTTCCAAAGTGGGATGATAATTATAGCGTTCATAATGCCAAGATTGATGAGCAACACAAAAAACTTTTTGAATTAGCAGGTAAGGTTGAATTTATGTTTGATCGACCCGTATATAAAGATGATATCAAAGCTCTATTGGCTGATTTTTTTAACTATATGAAAGATCATTTTAATGATGAAGA
>NZ_AINS01000032.1 GCF_000254135.1 Campylobacter coli LMG 9860 | reverse complement strand
AAATCCTTTATTGCATTGCGGACATTGAATTTTTGGTTTGTTTTCATTATCTAGTATTTTAAACTCTTGATTTTTATCAATTCTTTGAATTTCGCTAATTACTTCTTTTGTGATTTCTTCTAAGAATTGTTCTCTTCTTAATTCTGATATTTCTATCATTTTTTGTTGCTCAAACCACAATGCTGTCATGTCAGGAGTAATAAGTGATTTTGGAGAAAGTTTAATTAAATCTCTACCTTTTTTAGTGGATTTGATAATTTGTTTTTTATCTTTACTTACTTCTATATACTCTCTTTCAATTAATGTTTTTATATGATTAGATCTTGTTGCAGGTGTTCCTATACCACCAGTTTCACCCTTTTTGTCTTTATCTTTTTCCATTAGCAATTTTTTAATTCTTTCATCAGACACATATTTTGCGACACTATTTAAATCTTTAAGTAGCGTTGTCATAGTGTAGTAAGGGCGTGGCTTTGTTTGCTTTTTTTCAATTTGTATCAAAGAGCATTTTGCAATATCACCATTTTTTAAGATAGATAAATCGTTTATATCATTCTCATTATTTTCTTGTTCTTCTTCGCTATCTACATTTTGCCAAAGACTTCTAAAACCACTTTTTGTTGTCTTGTTTTGAGTAGCGGTAAAAATTCTTTGATTTACTTCTAAATTAATTGTATTAGTTTGATATTCTCTCGGATGAAAGAATTGGATAATAAATCTTTTAGCGATTAGATTGTAAACGACTAATTCATCTTGAGTTAATTGCGATGAAATTTTATTTTGGGTAGGGATTATTCCATAGTGTGCTGAAATGTTAGCATCGTTAAAAGCCTTGCTTTTTATTGTTAAATCACTGCTAGCAATGAGAGCTTGAATTTCATCATTAGAATTTAAATTTTCCTTTATAATATTTAAAATATTTGGTGCTTGTTCAAACATTGTTTCAGGTAAATATTGACAATCTGATCTATTATAAGTTATAGCCTTGTGTTTTTCTCTTAAATTTTGAGTGATTTCTAATGTTTTATCAGGGCTAAAACCAAAAAGTTTTGCACATTCAGCTTGTAAAACAAGTAGATTATAAGGTAGCGGTGGATATTCCTTTTTGTTTTCTATTTTTAAATTAATTTTTGCATTTTGGTTTTCACAAGATTCTTTGATCTCTTTAGCTAAATTTTCATCTAAAATTTTATCTTCTGTTTTTAATCTTGCTTTAATAGTATTATTGTTGATATTAAAATCACCTAGCAAAGAAAAATAATCTATACTTTTAAAATTTTCAAATTCTTTATCTCTATTAACTATAAGAGCCAAAATAGGTGTTTGAACTCTACCTACGCTTAAAACACCCTCATATCCATTTTTTCGTGCCATTATGGTGTAAGCCCTAGTAAGATTTATCCCAACTATCCAGTCTGCTTGACTTCTTGCAAAACCTCTTTCGCTCATTCCTTTAAAATCTGCATTTGGCTTAATTTTTGCTATTTCTTCTTTTACTGCTTTTGGTGTTAAATCATTAATTAAAACTCTAAATACAGGTTTAGAAGTTTTAGAATATTGCACAATTTCATCGACAAGAATTTGACCTTCATCGTCAGCATCACCACAATTTACAATAGAAGTAATCTTGTCGCTATGGATTAAATCGCAAATAATTTTTAATTGTTTTTTACTTTCTTTTTTGGGCAAATATTTAAATTCTTTAATGGGTAGTGGTAAGTCTTCAAGTTTCCACAACTTATATTTTTCATCATATTCTTCAGGTTTAGCAAGCTCTAAAATATGTCCAAAAGCCCAAGTAACAATATTATCACCTTTTTGTATATATCCTTCTCCGCTTTTATAATTGCCATCTAATCCTTCTGCAATTGCTCTACCAAGTTCAGGTTTTTCTGCTATAAATAATCTCATCTTCGCCTTTCAAAAATATCTTATTGTTTGCGATATTATTAATAAATATTAGAAAATTTTTGTTATTTATAGTTACTATTAATAAATAATAATAACTATAAATATGCACCTTTATAAGGTGCATATTTTTATCTTCCAAACTCTTGGTTTTGAGTTTTTTCAGGCTCTTTGATTTCTTGAGTTTGCTGTATTTGTTGTTCTTGTTTTTGTGCTTTCATTTCAGCTTCATTAACAACTTTAATTCCAGCATTTGAAATTACAGCTATAAACTCATTCCCTTTTTCTTTAAGTTCTTGTTTTAATTCTTCATTATAAAGCCTTACATTAGTTTCTAAATAGTGGCTTTTAGTTCCATCTTGATTTTGGTGTTCTACAATTCCAACTCCTTCAATTAATTCTTTTGCAGATTCTCGCTTCTGATTAATTGTGTAGTAAAAATAACCTTGCTCATTTATATTAGAGTTGATATAAATGAAATCATCTCTATTTTGTGAATTTGTAGGTTTTAAAACTATATTGTGAGTTTTTTCATCTCTATTAACAAAATAGTTTTTCCATACCTCGTTAACTTTTGCAGAAAAAAGCACAGCTCCGTGTTCCATTGCAGCAACTTGTCCAGCTTCTTTAATAACATCGATGAGGGCAGTATCTACCTTTCTTTGTTGAATATCACCTTCCTTGCCTCTATAATTTAAAGCATTGTTTGTATCGATAACAATTTTATCATTAACTAATTTTCCAAATGCCATTTTTTGCTCCTTTTTTTAATAAATTTGTGATTTGTTTTTTGTTTTTTGCATTTTTTTTGTATATAATTCCCTTGTTCATTCACCTCCTTGTAGTGTGATTTGAATACTATTTTTATTCTCATTGAAAATAGTTTTTTTGTTTTTTGCAAAGCTCAAGGTAAAGCTTCCTTTGCTATTTTCATCAATAGAGATAGTGGCTAAACCTTGAGTGATTGTGCTTACTCTTTCTTTTAAATTGTTATATTCTGAATATTTTATATAAGTAAGCAAAATTAAAATGCCAAGAGCCATACCTAACCCTATAGAAGTAAAACTAAAAAATATAAGATACCATTTTGTATTTTTTGTCATTTTTGTAAAAATTTCTGAAAATGTATTCAATTTTAGTTTTCCATTTTCAACGAAACGATCGAGAAATGAATTATAATTTTCTGCATTATGAGAAAGTTTATATTCTACTATTTCACAAAATTTGTTGATTTGTTCATTATATTTTTTAAGTTTATCATCCAGCGATAATTTTTGAATTTCGTTAGCAAACTCTGCAAAATCTTCCATTGTTTTTTTAATAGAGGCTGTTTTATTAATAAATTCTTTTTCTTCATCACTTGGCGGATTTTTAAAATAAGAAATAAGAGCTAGAAAAGTATTATCTAGCTCAATAATATTTTTTTCTAAATCTTTAAAAATTCCATCTTCTGTGTTACTGCTTGAATTCTGTTTTCCAATATCAATTTTAGCAATAATTGTTTTGATAAGATTTTCAAATTTGCTTAATAGTTCATTATAATTTTGTATAACCATATTGGTTGAATTATCTTCTTTAACCAATTCATAAAGGCTATTTTCATTAGAATTAATTTCTTCATTCATCATTATTTCTCATTTATCCAGCAATCTTTTTTAATAATTATTTTTTGGTAAAAAGCAATATCAACTCTGTAATATTTGCCAAATCCTCCTTGCTTTCTTTTGTCAGCAGGCAATCTAACAAACTCTGCGTAACTTACAGGAACTAACTTCTCTCCTTGTTCTCTTTGCGAGATAGGCAAAGCATTAAAAATTTCTTGCGATACTTCTTTTAACTCATAACCTCTTTCCCAGTCTTTTTTTTCATAAAATTTAGTATTGCAGGTATATTTTAGATGATAATCTGTGTATTTTGATGAAGCTAAAAGTCTGCAAGAATTTGTAAGTTGTGGATTAATTCTATATCCATAATGCTTTATAATTTCAGTTGTACAACCATCTCCATGAGAGCATTTTTGTATGGTTTCAGTTCTTAATAGAGTGTCTTCAACTCGGTTATTTAATGCAGATACAGAACATTCCCCATCCAAATGAACCAAAATATCATTTTTATATTTATACATTTCAGGATCACTTGAAGCATCGACAGGGCATAAATTTAAAAAACTTCTGCGTTTAGCGATTACATCTGCCCATTTTCGGGCATCAATGCTAAAATATCTTGCCAAAGCTGCACCGCATTCAGGTGGTTTAACAGGACTTGCAAGACAAAGCATCGCTTCACAAGCTAATTTAGTATCTCCTGTTAAAATATCTAATTTTATTGCATTAGAAGAAGATACAACTCCAAAAAATAAAATTGTTGCGAAAGTAATCTTTTTCATTTTTATTCTCCTAAGTTAGTTTTATTGAAAAATAAGATATTTACTTTATTAAAATCGCGTTCAATAGGACTCACAGGTTGTAATTCTATGGGTGCAAGAACTTGATTTTTTTCAAAATAATGTTTGTATTGTTTAATTAAATCCTCTCTACCTACTAAAATAATTTTTGTTGAATTGTGGGCGAGTAAAAAAGTTTTAGTAACAAGATCATTTTTAATAAAATCATCATCCACAGTCTTTTTTTCAACCACAATATGATAAGTCCAATTAAATCCACTTAAATAAGGATCTTTCGGAACAAAACTGTATTTATGCTCCAAAAGAGAATTATTAATAGATAATGCAGAGCCATCATCTAATCGTTTTGCTTTTGGTGCAGAACACCCAACCATTAATGAAGCGATTAAAGCTAAACTAAGCGACATTTTTTTCATTGTTTTCTCCTATAATTTGAATTTTAATTTTGCATTCTCCTTTCAAGATTGCATCTTCTAATTGTTTGCGTGAAGGGATTTTTTTTATTCCTGATAGGCTTTTTGAAACAGCTTTAAATTTATCCATGAAATATGAATCTGAATAATAAAATGCTTTATTGCATAAAATAGGTTTTCCACTATCAATAGTAATTAGTTCATTTTCAAAAGGCATTTCTCTAAGTTCTTGTGGCAACATTAAAGCCCTACTTGCTTCGCTAATACTATGTGATCCACCTCCATTATTGCCTGTATTAATACTTCTTGATTTTGTTTTAAAAGTAGTATTTCCTAAAATCCTAGAGATAGCTTCTGCGTCTTCTTGCTCTCTTGGTGCATAGAAAATCTGACAAGCATGATTTGTTAAGAGTGTTTTAGCTCCTTCTTTTCCATAGCCCAAAGGTGGTTGTGTTTCAAGTTGTGAATTTGATTGATAAATCATCAAAGATCTTAACCAATAACCAGCCATAAAACTGATTGCTGATTGATAGATAGGAATTCTACCAGGTGCAGTAAATTCATCCATAACCATTAAACAAGTATATTTTAAATCTTTATTGCTTTGTGGCAATTCTTTGGTGTTTAATAAAATAAGTTGCGACCAAAAAATATTTAAAATAAATTGTGCATTTGCTAATTGATCAGGCGTAATTCCTATATAAATTGTCATTTTCTTTTTACGCAAATCTCGCAAATCAAAATCACTTGTTTCTGTGCTTAATCTTAATGTTTCGCTTTCAAATGGCACAAGCGGAGCATTAAAAGAGCTCATTATGCCTGATTTAGTAGCATCTGAGTTGATATTAAAATAAGTTTCTAAACGCCTTATAGTTGCTTCATCTAAGATTTCACAATAGACCAAGAAATTATATGTATCATCAAAACCTCTTAAGGTTTTTTCTTCATTCTTGAGTGAAAAGCCTTTTGAGAGTTGCAAAATATTGTAAAAGTTAAAATTTCCTACATCTACATTAAAAGATTTTTGAAATTCTTTACCCATATCTGTGAGTTGCAAATCACGCCATAAATAACAAAGACCTATAAATAAGTTTTGTGCTAAACCATTAAAAAATTTTGAAGTAGAATCCCCATCAAGTGGATAAAGTATGTTAGCCAAATCCATTAATTGACTATCGCAATGTTCTTTATCACTCATATCAATGTAAGTCAAGGGATTATAACGATGAGTCTGTCTTGAAAATGGATTGAATAAATAAACTTCTTGTTTTAAAATCTCTTTTCTATATTTGCTTGTATAGTCAAAACATTCTTGCTTAATATCTTGCACAACAGCACTTTCTTGCCACTCTAATAAGTTTGGTATTACTATACCTACACCCTTACCACTTCTTGTGGGAGCTCCTAAAGCTACAAATTGCTGACCGCCAAATCTTAGCAATTTTCCTTTATATTTTCCGATAATAATTCCTTTATCGCCAAATAAATTCATTTTTTTAATCTCATTAAAATTTGCAAATCTAGCTTCACCAAATTGAGATTTTTTGGCTTTTAAAGATAACACCAAAACAGAAAAAATAATAAGACAAATTCCAAAAGTAATACTCAAAGAAAGCCATATTTTTGGATAGTCATTAACTATGGCTTGAATGGTGAAATTTATGTTGTATATTTCAATTGCTTTCATTATTTTTACTTTATTTAAAAAGAAAAATACAATAGGTGTTAGTAAATATGTAAGAAAAACACTAGAAATCGCAAGAAAAATAATTTGAATACTTTTGTTATTTTGCATTTATCTCTCCAATTTGATATTCTCTATTTCTTTAAAATAAATGCCACTAATACGCCTTTTTCCGTGATGAGCGTGGATATGCACGACAATATCAATTAAATCTTTAAGTGTTTTTTGGATAATTTCAAAAGGAACGCATTGACCTTGTGGGTTTTGCAAAGTCATTAAGGCAAGTCGTGTAAATGTTTCTTCAGGACTTCCTGCATGACAACTTGTAATGCTTCCACCATGTCCACTAGCTAAGACATTGATAAAATCATAAGTTTCCGCACCTCTAAGCTCTGCAAGTAAAATTCTGTCAGGCTTCATTCTTAGACAAGATTTTAAAAGCGTTGCAGAATTTAAAAAATCTGTGCTTTTTGCTTCACTTGGATAGAATAATTGCACGAAATTTTTGTGTTCGTAGAATTTGATCTCTTCAACATCTTCTATTGTTATGATCCGATCATCGAGGCTTATGAAATCAATAAGAGTTTTCATAAAAGTGGTTTTACCACTGCCAGTTTCACCAGCGATGATGATATTTTTACCATAGCTAACAGCTTTTGATATAAAAGCTTGATAATCTCTTTCTTTATATAACTTGATTAATTCTTCATCGCTTGGTTTGATTATATTTTTATCATCAGGGCTTAAATCTTCGAAAAGTCCACTTTTAACATGATCTTCCATTTTAAAGCGAGTTTTGCTTGGTTTTCTGATAGTAATTGAAATATGTTCGCTTTTGGTAGCAGGCGGAATAACAATTTGCATACGCTCTCCGCCTACCAAAATACAAGAAAGAATAGGGCGTGATACATCTATTTTGTCTTTTTTAAAAGAGGCTGAAGCAGTTGCAAAATGTCCTGCGGACTCAAAATCAAGTTCTGTTTGTACAGATTCCCATAATCCTTTGGAGTTTTGTACCCAAATTTTATTATCGCCGTTATAGCAGATTTCATTGATATTATCATCTTTTAAAAATTCTCCGAAATATTTTTGAGTGTATTTATCTAGCGTTATTGACATTCTTTTTCCTTGTAAGCTTATAAACCTTTGAAAAATCTATATCTCTGTTTACATAAACACCGACCAAATCTCCGTGATTCTTATAAAGAGTAGGTTTAATATCAATCATTTTTTCTAATGCTGTATTTGCGATTTCTTTTGCAGAATCTCTTGTATTTTCAGTGTAATTGGCATAATTATTTTTATTATCTTTGCCTGTAATTTGATCCGCTAAGATAGCCAGTGAATCATCTATCATTGATAATAAAATAGCAGAGCCAAATCGTTTTAAATAATGATGATCTACCCATCCTTGCATTCCACTTGCTCCAAGTTCATCGGTTGCACCAGAATAAACAGGGATGATAATATTGTTTGGTGTTCTAATTTCTTGCCAAATCACAAAAAGTCTATCCATGCCATCATCTAATTGTCCAGCATTGAAAGTTCCTGTAATGGTGCTACCCTTTTCTATTAAAAGTGTATTTCCATTTGCTGAATAAACATCATTTGAAACAATACAAGCAATACCACCTTTAATAGAGCTTACTAATCTTGTTTTTAGGGCACAACCTATATAAGTGCCTTTAGGTAAGAGTAAATTTTGATCAAATTCGCTAACTTTGGCAATTGTCGGAGTAAATACTTCACCTGTAAATTCTCCACCGCTTTGGAAATTGTTAGAATTTTGTAAAGCACCTGAACCATTTTGTCCAAATTCAAATACAGTGTTTGGCTTATCTCCAAATTCTCCTCTATCTCCTGTGCTACCCCCATTAAATCCATTATTAGATGAAGCAACAACAGTAACTCCAATGCCTTTAACAATTCTAGGTTTTGGAGGTTCTGCTTCAAGCATCAAAGCTGTAGTTTGTGTAGGTTGTTCTTGTGCCACGAGCTCATCAAATGTTTTTTGAGCAGATGAAGGTGGTGGAGCAAATTCCTTTGTTTTAACACTTTGAGCTATATCATTATTTTCTTCTTTTGGTGCTTCTTCTATATCGTTGTTATTTCCTGAAAATGATTTCAGGAAATAAACCATTAAAAAAATAAACAGTAAGCCGCCAACAGCAAAAATTGCGTAAGCTTGTATTTTTTTAAGATGATTTTTTTGTTCATGCAAATCACTTGTGTGATTTTCAAAATCATTGTCTAAATTATCTTGTTCTTTATCTTGCATACTTGCTTCCTACTTTTTATTTATTTCTCTTTGAATATTTTCATTAGAGGTTTCTCTTGTTTTATTTAATGGATTTTTTGCATAGCCACGATTGAAAATACCAACGACTTTATCACCGCTTCTTAATAGAATTTGTTTCGCGATTTTTTGAACCACTAAAACATCATAATTGCCATCTTTTTTAATATGAGTATTTAAAATACTTTCTTTACCATTATCATACATGAAAACAGCAGGAAAAGTTTTAGTATTATCAAAACCAAGATATGTAAAAACACCATCATCATAAGCAAAATTCGGTGCTATGTCTTCACTTCCTTTATTAACTTTCATATAAAAATCCCAATTTCTAGGGATGGTATTTTTATTTAAATCTGTGCGTATTTTCTCTTGCTCTTGAGCTTCTAAAAATTCTTTAGTTGCTTCTAAGTCTTTTTTTGGATAAGAAAAACTAAGTTTATAGGTAGTGTTATTATTTTGATTTACAAGTTTTAAATCAAAAACATAAGTGTTTAGATTTGTAATAACAATTAAGTTTGTTTTCCAATCTTTTGGATTCGGATCTAAAACAAATTCTTGTGATACTTGGCTTTCCCCCATATTATTATCTTGTTGCACAAGTTGTGTTTTATAAGCTTTTGGCTTAATGAATAAGAGATTATCTTTTTCTATTAAATCCCAACCTTCTGCAAAACCTGTGGCAGTATTAATAATCCTTTCATCAATGCCAAATTCTAATACGCTTACATAGCCATTTTTTGCATTGATTTGGAAAACATCATTTGCATTATAAACCGCATAAGCAATTCTTTTATCAAAAGAAGAAGTTTTTGGGATATTTAAGGCAAAAGCAGGAGCCAAAAATAAAAAAGAAAGGATAGCTAAAGTAATATTTTTCATCTTATCTCCTCATCAATTCTGTAATTAGTTACTTTAAAGCCAAGAGGGTTTAGAATTCTATTCTCCTCACTAGCTTTAGCTAAAATATAGTCATAGCTTAATGTGATCACTTTGGTGGATTCTGACAACCCTCTAGTGTTTAAATTTTTTGTAATAATTTTTGCTCTTATAGTTGAAGTTTTAACCCCATTGCTATTGCCAAGAACAATACTTAAAATTTGCACATTTACTTCATTGGAGTTTTTTAAAATTTGATCTCTAGCGTTTTCACCTTCGTACCAAGCTCTATATTCATTTGCGACTTTTTCAGAGCTCATTAATTGAGTAAGTAAATAATCTTGGTTTAAAAGCTCATAGTAATATCCTTCTCTAGCTTTTACATATTGAGAGATAAAATACTTATCAAGAGCTTCATTGCTTGAAATTTCTTTTTCATCAAGCATGGTTAAAATATCAACCATTCCTGTAGTATTGTCTACTCTTATTACATAAGGTTCTATTGTTTTTAGAGGAGTAAGTAAGACAACTGCTACGATTGAAATTATGGCTATAAAAATAGAAACAAAAGCAATAAGCCAAGCTCTTTTATTACTTTTGTCAATTAAATATCTGAAACTAGCTTCATAATCCATCGCGGAATTAAAGTCATTTTTCATTCATAGTTCCTTTATTTAAATCTTTGTTTTGATTGATGGGAATCCATCCTGTTTGATTGTTAAAAAATTCATCATATTTACCCTGATTTTTAGTGCTACAAGCACTAAAAAATAAAACACCAAGTAATAAAATAAAAATTAATTTAGCCTGCATTTCTAGCCCTTTCATACATTTTTTTTGCAAAACTATAACCACCTTTAGCGCCAGCCCAAGCACCTTTAGCAGCTAACTTTGCACCAGTTTTTCCTGCATTTACAGTTTTTCCTGCAGCTTTTCCTGCAGTCCAACCTGCCAATCTACTAACAGGATTTAAAGCAGAACCTATTGCTCCGCCCATAGCTCCTTCCATTGAAACATTTGCAACTTTTTCGGCATAAAGTTTTGCAGAAATAATCATAATGACCAGAACTAAGGAAGCAATGACGAAGAAAATGCTTGTTCCTAATACTTCAGATCCAGATTGTACATGTTGTGATAATGAAATTATCCATCCGTTTATTTCTCCCATAAAAACACTCAAAAATAATCCTACAAGTAAAATCACTAAAGTATTTGAAAGCAAAAGTCCTATCCATTGCGTGAAAACATTTTTAGTGGATTTAAATATTAAAAGCCAAAAGACTATAGGAGCGGTTATTACGAGTAGTGTTTGTGTAAAAGTTGTAACGACTAAAATAGCAAATGTAGGAGCAACAGCGATTACAAATCCTACATAACAAAGCAGCATTGCTACAATGGCTAAAATAGCACCTCCAACACCACTTGATTTAGCCCAAATTATGTTTGCTAGTTGTGCTGTGTTCGCATACATTTCATCTAATGTTTTATACATTTGTGTTCCGCCTCCAGCCCATTCATAAATTCCATCCATAGCATTAATGACTAAGGTAAGCCAACCACCGATATTTAAAGCAAAAGTAATGGCAAGAAGTTTTCCTGCTATATCCCAAGTAAGTTCTCTAATAGGGCTTTGGCTTGTCCCCATTAAAACTTCATAGCCTTTATACATAATAACTAGAGTTATGATTATGGAGAGCAATACGCTAAGCTCAGCAACCTTATCACTCGTGCCTACTTGTCTTATTGCATCAATGATTTGCTGTATGCTTTCGCCTAGAGTTTGAAAAAGATCATTCATTGTTTATTTTGCTCTCTAGCTTTTTGCA
>NZ_AINS01000033.1 GCF_000254135.1 Campylobacter coli LMG 9860 | reverse complement strand
TAGCAGCATTTAATGCTAAAAGATTGGTTTGATCGGATACATCTTTAATAAGGTTAATTACATTTGTAATCTCATCAACGCTACGATGTAAAGTTCCTGCAACATCGCGTGTTTTATTAGCTGACTCTGTGATATCACCCAAAGAAGCGTTTATAGAATTGGCTATATGGTTTAATTCATCCATTTCAGCTAGTGAAGTTTTGGAATAATTAGAAATAATTTCAGCTTTATTAACATTTTCAAGCATATCACTTTGGACTATGGTAATATTTTTTAAAACACCGCTTAATAATACATTTAAAAGATCGGTTTTTAACTTTGACTCTAAAGCTTCTTGCTCTAAGAGTGAAATTTTATCTTTTAACTCTAAATTTTCAGCCTTGATTTTCTCAAGCTGCTGAGTAAGATTTTGGTTTTCATTCTTGATATCTTGAAGCTCTGTATGATTTATTTTACTTCCAAACATATTTTTTTACCCTATTTTTTATAGTTTGCTAGATATTGGTTTAACTGATCTTTAATATGTAATTTTTCTTTTTTAAGATTTGAAATTTCAATATCACTTAATAAATTTCTTCCTTCTTCTGCATCTTTAATTTGATCGTCAAGTTCATTATGGCGCTCAAATAATTTATCAAAATGCGCATCTTTTCCTTTTAACTCTGACATAAGTTCACGATATTCATGTAACATAAAATTCTCCTTAAAAATTGATACAATTTAAAAAATATTAAACGATATGTTACATTATAACTAATTAAATGATATTTTTGGCTTAAAAAATGCTAAATAATTCAATAAATCTTAAATATGTTACAAATTAGCGATTTGTTAAATTAAATAATTATAATGAAGATTTTTAAGTCATTGAGGACGAATCCTCAAGAGTTTATTTAGAGTTTTGTTTTTTTAAAGTTCTTAAAGTAGAGGCAGCAATTCTCATTTTTCTTGTAGTGCCATCTTCTAGGGTTACACGAACTGTTCTAAGATTAGGTAAAAAGCGTCTTTTTGTTTTATTGTTAGCATGGCTGACATTATTACCCACCATTGGTCCCTTACCTGTGATTTGACATATTCTTGCCATATTTGCATCCTTTGGAAATTTTAAATCAAGATTTTATCAAATTTAAGCTTAAAATATTCAAATATTTATACTATTTTTAATTTATAAATAGATAAAATGTTTTTCTTTAAAATTTTTTACTTTACGAGGCTAAGCTTATGTATGTAGCTCCGAGTTTATTATCGGCCAATTTTTTAAAACTAGAAGAAGAGATTAAAGCAATTGATGAAGCAGGAGCTGATCTTTTGCACATTGATGTTATGGACGGGCATTTTGTTCCAAATTTAACCTTTGGACCCTGTGTAATAGAAAAAATTTCAACCATTACCGAAATACCTTTAGATGTCCATTTAATGGTAAAAGATGTGGGTAAATTTGTAGATCTTTTTATCCCTATCAAGCCTAAATTTATTTCTTTTCATATAGAAAGTGAAGCCCACCCTATACGACTTTGCGAGTATATAAGAAGTCAAGGAATCCATCCTGCTATTGTTTTAAATCCACATACTCCTATAAATTCCATAAAACATATGATAGACTTTGTAGATATGGTGCTTTTAATGAGTGTTAATCCTGGCTTTGGCGGACAAAAATTTTTACCTTTAGTATATGATAAAATCAAAGAATTAAGAAGACTGATCGATGAAAAAAATGCTAAGGTTTTTATAGAGGTTGATGGTGGGGTTAATGGCTTAAATGCAAGCGATTTAGAAGCTGCGGGAGCAGATATTTTAGTCGCTGGAAGTTATATTTTTTCTTCAAATGATTATAAAACTTCAATTTCATCTTTAAAGCTTGAATTTTGAGTTTGCAGCAAGTTGATCAGATTATTTCTATCTTAAGTAAGCAAAGCAAGCCCTATGAGTGGGTAATTAAAGAATTTAAAAAGATTGAAGAATTAAAAGATTATGAACTTGATTTAGAAACTTTCGAGCTTTTGGGTTTGGGTTTAACTCTAGATAAAAATAATATTTTTACCTTGCAAACGCGTACAAAAAAGATCAAAGAAGAAATTTTTTGCATTGTAGATATAGAAAGTACAGGCGGGATTAAAAACGGACAAATTTTAGAAATAGGTGCAGTTAAGATAAAAAATTTGCAAGAAATCGATCGTTTTAGCTCTTTGGTACAGGTAAAAGAAATTCCTGAAAATATTACAGAACTTACAGGAATTAATTTAGACATGGTAAAAGATGCACCGAGTTTGACTAAGGTTTTAAATGATTTTAGACTTTTTTTAAAAGACAGTATTTTTGTCGCACATAATGTGCGTTTTGATTATGGTTTTATTTCCAAGGCTTTAAATGAGTGTGGTTTTGGAATTTTGCTTAATCGTCGTATTTGCACCATAGAATTTGCGCAATGCTGTATAGAAAGTCCAAGATATAAATTAGATGTTTTAAAAGAGCTTTTAGGGATAAAAAATGCCCACCATAGAGCTTTAAACGACGCTTTGGCTGCGGCTGAAATTTTTAAACATTGTCTTGGCAAACTCCCTTATCATATCAAAACCACTGAAGAACTTATAAATTTTACCAAGACTTCTCGCATAAAGCAAAAATAAAATATTTAAAGAGTATAATTAAAACATAAATGACGGGAGCTTGTGATACAGGCTGAGAGTAAGCTAAAAGCTTAGACCGAACCGGAACTAGATAATGCTAGCGTCGGGAAGATTTATACTTTCTACAATTTACTTGCACCCTCATTTATCCAAATTTTTCAAAGGATAAATATGAAAACTCAAATGCTTTATGCCAAAGAAGGTATTTTTACCAAAGAAATGGAGATTGTTGCTCAAAAAGAAGAAGTAAGCAAAGATTTTTTGCTTGCAAATATAGCTTGTGGTAAGATTATCATCCCTGCTAATATCAATCATAAAAGTCTTGATCCAAATGGTATAGGACTTGGACTTCGCACTAAGGTAAATGTAAATTTAGGTGTTTCAAATGATTGTGTTGATTATAGTGAGGAGATGAAAAAAGTAGAGCTTGCTCACAAATTTGGAATCGAAGCTATTATGGATTTAAGCAATTATGGCAAAACAAGTCGTTTTAGAGATGAGCTTATCGCAGTTTCAAAAGCTATGATAGGAACAGTTCCAGTTTATGATGCGGTAGGATTTTTAGAAAAAGATCTAAAACAAATCAGCGCTAGGGATTTTTTAGATGTGGTTTATCATCATGCAAAAAGCGGGGTTGATTTTATGACTATACATGCGGGTATAAATTCGCGCGCGGCTAGAGTTTTTAAAGAAAGCAAAAGACTTACTAATATAGTTTCTAGAGGAGGATCAGTACTTTATGCGTGGATGGCTATGAAAGAAGCTGAAAATCCTTTTTTTGAATACTATGATGATTTGCTTGAAATTTGTTTAAAATACGATGTGACACTATCTTTAGGTGATGCTTTGCGTCCAGGATCTACACATGATGCAAGTGATGCAGCGCAAATTTCTGAACTTATCGAATTATCTTTACTCACTCAAAGAGCGTGGGAAGCAGGTGTTCAAGTAATGATAGAAGGACCTGGACATATGGCAATTAATGAGATTGAAGCTAATATGCAAATTGAAAAACGCATTTGCAAAGGCGCTCCTTTTTATGTTCTAGGGCCTTTAGTTACGGATATTGGTGCTGGATATGATCATATAAGTGGAGCTATCGGTGGTGCTGTGGCTGCTGCTGCGGGTGCTGATATACTTTGTTATGTAACTCCTGCTGAACATTTAAGATTGCCTAATTTAAATGATGTTAGAGATGGTATAGTAGCTACTAAGATTGCAGCTCATGCAGGGGATTTAGCTAAGCTTCCAAAAGAAAGAAAAAGAGATGATGAGATGAGTAAGGCGAGACAGGATATCGACTGGGAGAAAATGTTTAAACTTGCCATTGATGGCGAAAAAGCTAAAAAAATGTTTAACGAAAGACGCCCCGATGATCTAAATTCCTGCTCTATGTGTGGAAAAATGTGTGCTATGAATACAATGAATCAGGTCTTAAAAGGCGAGAATGTAAGTCTAGTTTGAGTAAATTTGCACATTAAGATTTATCATTATCCCATGATCACTAGCCTTTAAGGTCATGGGATAATCAATCTTTACAAGATTGTTATATTGAGCTAAGGCATCTATGAAGTCATATAAGCGTCTAGGATTATTTATCGATGCTCGGATGTTGATTCTATGGGTAAGATATTTTTCTTTTTTATCTAGTTTAAGTTCTGTTATTTGGATATTTTCAAAGTATTTTTCTAAAAAATTTTGAAAGTGCGTGAGATTGAATTGTTGTTCAAATTGCTCTAGACTTTTATTATTTTCTGTTCTTAAGGCGCTTATTTTATTTTCACTAGCATCTAGCTTAGCTTTTGCTGCATTAAATATAGCTGCTTGCGAATTTTTTCTTAAATGGGTTTGTTTGTAATCTTTCAGCACAGGCAATAATAAAAATAAAATCAAAGCAGTACATACAGTAATAAAGCTTAAAACATAAATAACAATCTTTAAAATATTTAATTCTTCAAGACTTTTATCTTTCATTGTAAAACTCCTGAATTTTGTTTACTTATGCTAATAAAGCGATACCAGCCATTGTTTAAACGATAATAAGTTGTAAAGCTTTGATCAAAAATACTTTTTAGCGGTGTTTCTAAAAGTAGGGCAAACATTTCTTTTGTTGGCGTAACTCCTATAAGTTTTAGAGAATTTTCTTCTTGTTCTATACTTTCAAGAGTGATTCCATCGGTTTTAACTATTATATCAAAAAGATTTTTTAAGCTATTTTTGAAAGCTTGATTTTGAGTGTGAAAGGTATTTGCAATTTTACTTTGTTCTAGAAGAATATCATATAATTTTCCGTTTTCTTGTGTTTTATTTTGAAATTGCAAAACTTGTTCTTTTTGTTCTTCTATAAAATTATGCGTTAATGCGATTTGAGTAAGATATAGAAAATATACCGCAAAAATAAAAACTATACCAAAACTAAAAAGCCCAAACCATATTTTGTCAAAGAGTGTAAAGATAGGTTTTTTTCTAGGTTGTATGAAGCTATAGCTTTTCACTGAAGCTCCTTTTGCATAAGTTCTATGATTGAATCTAAGGTATTGATTGGCTTAGACTCAATTTCCAGTAAAGTTTCTTCTTCTAAAAATTCAATAGCACTTTGATCAAGCTCTTTGGTGCTAAGGATTAAAGCCTTATCGATAAACGCACTTGGATATTTGTCATCTTTATAAAATTTTTCAATACTTGTAACAATATGACGACAAAGTTCTATGTCGTTTCCAAATTGATCCATTTCTTCAAGATCAAATTTATCTTTGCCATCCAAAAACTCTGAATCATTCTCATTATTTCCTAAAATATTATCAAATTGATCAAGAGCTTTAAGCTTATCTTCTAGGGTTTCATTAAAATTATCAAGCGTTACTTCAGTATCATTTAATGTATCTTCGCCTAAGTTGTCTAAATTCTCTTCTTGATGTCCAAATTCTAGATCCAATTCTTCTTCAAAGAAAATGATATCTCCATATAAAATTTCAATACCTCGGCAAATTATAAGAGTTAGAATATGCTCATGCTTATAGGCGTAAAGAGTTATTTTATCGCTGTTTAGTTTTTCTTTTAAAATATTATGATAAAGTATAGCAAAAGGAGAGTATAAAAAATCTAAACCACCATAATCTTCAAACAATTCATTAAAGTATTCTATGTGTTCTGTTGCTGTGTATATCAAAGCATTATTTAAAGCGATGGATTTTAAGCTCATTTTACCTACATTAAAACGCTCAAAATCCTTGTCGTTTTTACTAGGAATCAAACCTTGCTCTTTGACATTTAAAAATAATGCTGTGTGATAAAATAAAAATTTGCTATTGAGTGTTTTTACATATTCTAATAATTTTTCACTCTTATCAAAGGTTTTTTCATTACTACTTATAAGTTTGTGATTTTTATATATAGAAGTTTTAAGGATGTTTTTTTTATCTTCTAAAATAATACTTGTGAAAAGTTGTGGTAATATTTTTTTAAGTAAAAATAACATTTTATTCCTTAAAATTTATCCATTTGTTCAATTTTTTTAAAATGTTCAAGTAAAAAAAATTTAGCTTGATCTTTATCTAAACTTGAAATATCCAAGGGTTCGCTAAGCCTATAGACTAAATGAGTAAAAGGCTTAGGTAAAATCATTTTATCCCAACTTTTAAATTCCCAAAAATTTCTTGCCTCATAGTTTAAAATTCTTATTTTAACATTTTTTTTCTGTGCAAGCAATACCGCTCCATCTGAAATGCTATGATAAGGTCCGCGTGGCCCATCAGGAGTAATGACTACATCATGATTTTCATCTAAAATTTTAAAAGCACTTCGAAGAGCTGTACTAGCTCCTTTTGAAGTGCTTCCACGCACGGTATCTAATCCAAACAATTTGATAATTCTAGCAATTTGCTCCCCATCTCTATGATGAGAGATCATAACATAAGCTTTTTTTCCTTTTTTGCCAAAATGCCTAAATGCGAAAGGCATAAGGGCAAGACGCCCATGCCAAAAAAGTATCACATTAGAAATTTGATCAACTTTATCACCTTTGTAGGTTTTTTTACAAGTAAGAAAAATCAACCATTGTAGAATGAAAACTAAGCGTGCTATAAAAGCTATTTTAAATGATTTCCCCATATAAAACCATACGCTTTGCATTAGTAATTTTTACTTCTTTAAAAGTTCCTAAGAGCTCTTCGCTGCCTTCAACTTGCACTAGAAAATTATTATCTGTTCTACCCACGATAGCATTGCCTGCTCTTAATTCTTCAAAAAGAACTTTAAAAGTTTTATTTTCTTGTTTTTTAACAATATCGTCTAAAATTTCATTATGACGAGCCTGTAGAGTACTAAGTCGATTTGAGGCTATCTCTTCATCGATTTGATTTGGCATGGTAGCAGCTTTGGTTAAAGGGCGTTTAGAGTATTTAAAAGAAAACATTTGTTCAAAGCGTACTTTTTCTAAAACTTCCATGGTTTCTTCAAAGTCTTTATCGCTTTCTCCTGGAAATGCAACAATAATATCTGTGGATATGCTAACATTTGGGCAAAGTTCTCTTAATTTTAATGCCCTATCTAGATACCATTCTTTGGTGTAACCACGCTTCATAGCTTTTAAAATTTGACTTGAGCCACTTTGCAAAGGCATATGCATTGATTTACAAACTTTTGGATTTTTGGCAAATACTTCTAAAAATTTATCGTCCATATGTAGAGGATGAGGACTTGTAAAACGGATGCGCTCTAATCCTTCTATGGTGCTAAGTTCTTCTAAAAGATCTGAAAAATCCATTTTTTTGTGTTCATTTCTAAATCTTTTACCATAATTATTGACATTTTGTCCTAATAGGAAAATTTCCTTAGCTCCTTTATCTACTGCTTTTTGTGCTTCTTTATAGATGATATTTAAAGGAATGGAAATTTCATCTCCCCTTGTATGGGGAACTATACAATAAGTACAATGCTTATCACAACCTATAGAGATATTAATATATGATTTATAAATGCTATTTCTAAAATCCCCAAAAGCGAATTCACTCTCATCATAATCTATATCAACGCTCATAAATTTAGGAGTGTTAACAGCTTGGGTAATTTTAGAAATATTCCTAGCTCCTAGTACAAAATCCACATAAGGAGCACGACGAAAGATTTCACTCCCTAAATGAGAAGCTGTACATCCACAAACTCCTATTTTTGCGCCTGATTTTTTAACCTTTTCAAAGCCACCCACTTCTGAAAAAAGCTTATGCACAGGCTTTTCACGCACAGAGCAGGTATTGATAAGTATCAAATCTGCTTCTTTAATATCTTCTGTTAAAGTATAATTATCTTTTTGCGTCAGTTCTGCTATCATATGTTCAGAATCTCTGACATTCATTGCACAGCCTAAGGTTTGAATAAAAAGTTTTTTCGAGCTCAAAGAATATGAACCTCATACATAAAATCATTACTATCTAAACCATATCTGATAGTTCTATGATAAACACTTAAGCCTTTTTTTTCAAAGTGTTCAACCAAGGCAATAAGATCTTTGTGTGAATTTTCTTTATCAAAATAAAAAAACTTTTGTCCTTCTTGATTTACAGCCTCTTCAATTTTAGCTAGACTAATATTTTTAGGCTCTTCATTGATTAAATTTCTTGCCAATTTTAAATCCATATTATATCCTTAGCGTCTTTTAAATCTATAATTTTATCAAATTTTACTTTTAATTAAACTTATTAAAGATATACTTTTAATCTACTTTCTTAAAAAAATCCCAAAAGAAAAGGTATCGATAATTATGGAAAGAATCGCAGACATTATAGAAAGCATTGCGAATGAGAAAAATTTAGATATAGAAAGCGTGAAAGAAAAAGTTATTATAGCTTTGATAAATACAGCAAAAAGAATTTATGGGCAAGAATATGACTTTTTTGTAGATAGAAAAAATTTAAATCTTTATCAAAAAATTACAGTTGTGGCTGATAATGACGAAAGATTGAATGAAAATAAAGAAAGTTATATTGAATTTAGCAAGGCTAAAAAAGAAGCACCTGATGTTGAAATTGGTGATGAGCTTACCTATGAATGTTCTTTAGAAAATTTAGGAAGAACAGCTGTAAATATTTTACATAAAGAATTAGAATACCATATACAAAAACTACTTGAGCAAACCATTTTTGAAAAATATAAAAATAAAGTCGGTCAAATGGTTTTTGGAAATGTTGTGCGAATTGATAATGAGGAAAATACCTATATAGAAATCGATGAGCTAAGAGCTTTTTTACCTAGAAAAAATCGCATCAAGGGTGAAAAATTTAAAGTGGGCGATGTTGTTAAAGCTGTGATACGCCGTGTTTATACGGATAAGGGTATTAAAATGGAGCTAAGTCGCACAAGCCCTAAATTTTTAGAATGTTTACTTGAAGCAGAGGTGCCTGAAATTAAAGATGGATATGTAAGCGTAGTTAAATGCGCTAGAATTCCTGGAGAAAGAGCGAAAATTATACTTCAAGCAAATGGGGCAAATATTGATCCTGTGGGAGCTACTGTAGGTGTAAAAGGGGTTAGAATCAACGCTGTGAGTAAAGAATTACATAATGAAAATATAGATTGTATTGAATTTAGCAATGAACCTGAAATTTTAATCGCAAGAGCTTTAGCACCTGCTATAGTGAGTTCTGTAAAAATTGAAAATGAAAAAGCAATTGTAACTTTAAACAGCGAGCAAAAGAGTAAGGCCATTGGAAAAAGCGGTATTAATATTCGTCTTGCGGGTATGCTTAGTGGATATGAAATCGAACTTAATGAAGTGAATGCTCGCACCACAAGCAATACTTTAAGTAATGAAGAAGCCTTGAAAAACTTGCAAGATTTATTTAAAATTTAATCTTTTAATTTGTGAATTTGTAAAATTCACAAATATTTCTTATCAAACCATCTCCAATAAAAAGCCGCAAATATAAATACCACTCCAAGTAAAGCCGTGATTATAGCAAGCTTAAAACCTTGTTCAAACAATAAGCCCATGAGTTGAGAAATAAGAGCGCTAAAGCTAAGATAAACCATATCTGTATAAGCAATCACTCTGCCATAGTAAGTTTTATCACAATTTTTCTGAATCATAGTATAAGTATAAGCCCAAAGGGATGAGGTACAAAATCCCGCAGCAATAAGGCCTATAAATGAAATATAAAAATTAAACTGGGTTAAAGCCCAAAGTATAATTCCTAAACCTTGACCTAAGTATAGAAAAAATACATTTTTATTGTTTGTGATTTTACTTAGAAAAATAGGACCAAAAGCTAAAGCTAAAGCCCTTATTGCATTTAAAAACCCTATAACCAAAGCAGCGGATAAAACTTCTTTGTATTCGTGTTGGGCTAATAAAGTTACGAGTGTTTCATAAGCGGTAAGTCCTATAAAAGCGTGCAATATAATAAGATGAAGGATAATTTTATTTTGTAAAACATATAAAAAACCTTCTTTAATCAGAATAAAAAATTTATTTTGAATTTTTTGTTTAAAATGAGGAATATGAAGTTTGGTTAAAAATAAAATTCCAATAATTATCAGACAACAATCAAACAAAAAGGCCGCTTTAATGCCAAAGAAATTGATAAAAATTCCCGCACTTGCCATACTTGCTGTATAAGAAACCGCCCAAATTACACTATGCATCTCATTAGCAAGCTTGAGTTCTTTTGGATTTAAAATTTTAGCTAGCAAGCTCATTTCAGCTTGAAAATAAATCGAAGCCACGCAAAGTCTAACAAAAATTAAAATAAATAAAAGCCAAAGCATGCTAAGACTGGTTACAAAGATAAGGCAGAAAATAGAAACAAGTTCTATGCTAATCATACTTAACAAAAGCTTTTTGGGTTTGTTTTTTTCTACTATAACTCCATTAATAGGAGCAAGCAAAACTCCTGGTAAAAAAGCAAGCATAGCGCTTGTAGCCGTTGCCCAAGTAGGAGCGTTAAGGCTTACTAAAAGAGTAAAAACACCTGTTTGGGAAAACCAAGCGCCAAAATACACGATAAATTGTACTAAGGTTAGTATTCTAATATTTTTATTATTTTTCAATAAGTCAATATAATTCATAAGCGAAACTATAGCATAATTTATGTTTTTAAATGCTATAATAAAGCTAAAAATGGATTTAAGGAAATAACTTGAAAAGATTAGATAAAGAAGAAGCTCTTTATTTGTTAAGGAATGCAAATTTAGTAGAACTTGGAGAAATGGCTTATCAAAGAAAATTAGAACTTCATCCCGAAAAAATCACCACCTTTGTTGTAGATAGAAATATAAACTACACCAATGTTTGTTGCATAGATTGTTCTTTTTGTGCTTTTTATCGCCATCATAAAGAAGATGACGCTTATATTTTGAGTTTTGAAGAAATTGGTAAAAAAATCGAAGAGCTTGAAGCTATTGGAGGGACGCAAATTCTTTTTCAAGGCGGGGTGCATCCTAAATTAAAAATAGAATGGTATGAAGAGCTTGTTTCGTGGATTAAGGAGCATTATCCAAATATTACCGTGCATGGTTTTTCTGCAGTTGAGATTGCTTATATTGCCAAGGCTTCTAAAATTTCAATTTCTGAAGTTTTACAAAGACTTCAAGCTAAAGGTTTGTTTTCAATACCTGGAGCGGGTGCTGAGGTATTAAGCGATAGAGTGCGAGATATTATCGCGCCTAATAAATGCGATACTGCTACTTGGCTAGAAGTACATAGAAGAGCGCATGAAATCGGTATGAAAAGCACTGCTACTATGATGTTTGGAACGGTTGAAAGTGATGAGGAGATTATAGATCACTTCGAGCATTTAAGAAAATTACAAGATGAAACAGGAGGATTTAGAGCTTTTATTTTATGGAGTTTTCAAAGTGAAAATACAGCATTAATCCAAAAACATCCTGAAATCATGAAGCAAAGTTCAAACAAATATTTAAGACTTTTAGCTTTGGCTAGACTTTATTTGGATAATTTTAAAAATTTACAAAGTTCTTGGGTAACACAAGGTTCATTGATTGGGCAACTTGCTTTAAAATTTGGGGCCAATGATTTAGGCTCAACCATGATGGAAGAAAATGTTGTAAGCGCTGCAGGTGCGAGTTATAGAATGAATCAAGATGAGATGATAAGACTGATTAAAAGCTTAGGTGAAAATCCCGCTAAGCGTAATACAGCTTATGAAATTTTAGAAAGGTTTTAATGCAGAATTTAGAAGTTAGTGGAGTAAAAATTCCTTTTATTTTTGAAGAAAATAACGATTTTCCTATTGTTATCTTAAAGCTTGTTTTTAGAAACTGTGGAAGAAGTTATGATGAAATAGCAGGACTTGCAAAGATGTTTGCAAGAATTTTAAATGAGGGTGTAGATGATAGCTTTTTTAAAGAATTGGAATTTAAAGCTGTAAATTTGGAAGCAAGTAGTGGTTTTGAAAGTTTAGAAATCAATCTTTCTTGCTTGAAAGAAAATTTTGAATTTGCTTTAAAACACTTAGAAAACTTACTCTTAAATCCTAGATTTGAAGAAAAAATTTTAGAAAAATTAAAAATCAATGCCCTAGGTGAGCTTGCTAGTAAAAATAGTGATTTTGATTATTTAGCAAAAAATTTGCTTAATAGCGAAATTTTTGAATGTAAAGAATTTCAAAGTCCAAATGATGGCGATGAAAAAAGTATCAAGCAAATTTCTTTAAGCGACTTGGAGAGTTTTTATAAGAAAAATATTAATTTAAGCAATCTTGTAGTGATTTTAGGCGGGAATTTAGCCCAAGAAAAGGCTAAAGGCTTATTAAATAAATTATTAGCAAAACTTCAAAAAGGCAGTCAAAATTCACAAAAAACTTATGAAATTAACTCAAAAAATAAAGACATAATCCAAATCAGAAAAGAAAGCGAACAAGCCTATATTTACTTTGCTGCACCCTTTTTTACAAAATTTAATGATAAGGATTTTTATCTTGCAAAAATCGCACTATTTATTTTAGGTCAAGGCGGTTTTGGATCAAGGATAATGGAAGAAATTCGTGTTAAAAGAGGGCTTGCGTATTCTGCTTATGCTATGCTTGATATGAATGCATCTTTTACTAGAGTTTTTGGTTATTTGCAAACTAAAAATGAAAGTGCTAAAGAAGCTAAAAAGATAGTTAAAGAAGTATTTAGAGATTTTGTAAAAGAAGGAGTGAGTCAAAATGAGCTTGTGCAGGCTAAAAATTTTCTCATAGGTTCAACTCCTTTGCGTTATGAAAGTCTTAGTAGGCGTTTGTCGATAAGTTTTAATGAGTACTATCAGGGATTGCCAAAAGGATATTATAAAGAAGAATTAAAGCTTATAGAAAAAGTAGAGCTTCAAGAGCTAAATGCTTATATTCAAAAACATAATGAAATTTTAGATTTAAATTTTGCAAGTATTGCAAATGAAAATTAAAGAAAATGATTTTGATTTTTTTAAAAAATTAAAAATTAAAAGCGCGATTGATTTAGCGCTTATCTTACCTAAAAAAATCGAAAATTTAAGTCCAAGCAAAACACCTAAAGAAAATGAGCTATGCACTCAAAAAATAATCATTAAAAGCATTCATTCAAAAAAAGGTCAGCTCTTTGGTTTGGGATTTTGTAAAGAGTGGAGTCAAGACATTTCCTTTGTGTTTTTTCATCCTAGGGCTTGGCACTTTGGAATTTGCAAAATAGGCAAAGAACTTATTTTAAATGGGAAACTTACGCGTTTTGGCCATGTTTGGCAATTTAACAATCCTAAAATTTTAACTTCTTTTGCAGGTTTTGCTCCAAAATATCAAATTCAAGGTTTACAAGATAAAAAAATTTCTGAATTTATACACAAATATCTTAATTATGAAAATTTAAAAGAAAGTGGGATTGAGGATAAATATATCCATTTTCTTTTAAATTTACACACTTATGATGAAAAAAGTTTTTTGATGTTTGAGAATTTGGAGCGCTTTGAGAAAGATTTAAAATATATTGAAATTTACAATTTTTTAAAACGCTTGAAGGCTAAAAAAAGTCACTTTAAAGCTTATGAAATTGAAATTTTCAATACAGCCAATTGGCTAAAAAATTTACCCTTTTCACCCACTCGTGATCAATTAAATGCTTTAAAGGATATAGAGCAAGATTTGGACTCTAAAGAAGCTAAAAGACGGGTGGTTATGGGGGATGTAGGCTGTGGCAAGACTTTGGTTTTGTTGGGCGCTGCTTTGATGGTGTATCCAAAACAAGCTATCTTAATGGCTCCTACTAGCATACTTGCCAATCAACTCTATGAAGAGGCAAAAAAGCTTTTGCCTGAATTTGTGGATATTTTATTTATTAAAGGGGGTAAAAAAGAAAAAGATTTGGAAGAAAAAATTAAAAAAGCCAATTTGATTATAGGAACCCATGCGCTCATTCACCTTCAAAGTCATAATGCTGTGCTTGTAATGATAGATGAGCAGCATCGCTTTGGCTCTGCGCAGCGTCAGCAAATTTATTCTTTAAATGAAAATGAATTAGCCCCACATTTTATACAATTTTCTGCAACTCCCATTCCAAGAACTTTAAGCATGATACAATCAGAACTTTTAAATTTTAGTTTTATCAAGGAAATGCCTTTTAAAAAGGATATCACCACTCTTTGTATACAAAATGAAGGTTTTGCAAAGCTTAGTGAAAAAATCAAAGAAGAAATCGCACAAAATCATCAAATCATCATCATCTATCCCTTAGTCAATCCAAGCGATAAAATTCCTTATCTTTCTTTAGAACAAGCAAGGAGGTATTGGGAGGATAATTATGAAAAAGTTTTTGTTACGCATGGAAAAGACAAGCAAAAGGATGAAATTTTGGAGCGGTTTCGTGATGAGGGAAATATTTTATTAAGCACCACAGTCGTAGAAGTAGGAATTTCATTGCCAAGGCTTAGTACTATTGTTATTGTAGGAGCGGAGCGCTTAGGCCTTGCTACCTTGCATCAACTTCGCGGACGCGTGGGCCGTGTCGGACTTAAAAGCACTTGTTATCTTTATACAAAACTCAAAGAAATTCCAAGTCGTTTAAAAGAATTTGCTAGTACTTTAGATGGTTTTAAAATCGCAGAACTTGATCTTAAAAATCGTTTGAGTGGAGATTTGCTCGATGGATTTATCCAGCATGGAAATGAATTTAAATATTTTGATTTTTCCAAAGATGAATACATTTTGGAAAAAGCAAAAAAAGATTTGATGGAAATATAATCTTAATGTCCACCAAAACGATAAAGCATATTTTGAAAATGCGAGGCTATCATTTGTGCGCGCTGTAAAATAACATTTTTCATTTCTTCATTATTGTAAATTTTATCTAAACTTTCTTCAAAAAGTCCTAACCAAATTCCAAAAAATTCTTGCGGAAAAGGAGGCAAATCAAGATGTTTTTTTAGAGGTTGTCCGATATAATCACCTTCCCCTAGCAACATTCCTGCCCAAAAATTCCCTATTTTTGCTTTGTGCTCTTTCCAAGCTTCATCGCTAGTTCCTATGGCATTGTTAAAAATAGGCCCTAAATCCTTATCTTTTCTTATTTTGTCATAAAAAAGTTCCATAAGTTTAGCTATACTTTCTTGATTTATAGTTTCATATTTCATTGTGTTTGCCTTTGGATAAAAATTTATCGTTAATATAGCACAAACAAAATGAGATAAAATTAACATAGGTTAAATATTATAATGCAAGAGTATTTAGATTTTTTAAAGGGTATAGGTAAAATAAGAAAATTTGAAAAAAATAATATTTTATTTTTTGAAGGCGAAAAGGCATTAAAATTTTTTATTCTTTTAAAAGGTAGAGTGCGTGTATACAAAAGCACAGCAGGCGAAAAAGAGATTACTTTGCATTATTTTACCCCGCCTAATTTTATAGCCGAAATGCCTACATTTAAGCGTTTGAGATATCCAGCAAATGCTATTTGTGAAGAATATTGTGAAATTTTAGAAATTGATTTTGAAGATTTTGAAACCCTGTGCAGCCAAAATAAAGAATTTAATTTCTTGCTTATTTCATCTCTTTTTGAAAAAATTAAAATTTTAGAAAAAAAATTATTAGAAAATTCTTTGGATTTAAAAAGTAAACTTGCAAGATATCTTTTGGAAAATGAAAAGAATTTGGCTCAAATTTCGCAAAGACAAATTGCAGTGGATTTAAGTGTTCGTGCTGAATCTTTGTCAAGAATTCTAAAAGAATTTAAAAATTCAGAGCTAATTGAGACAAAAAAGGGTAAAATTGAGATCCTAGATAAAGAGGGTTTAAAAAAAGGACTTTGGTAATAGGAATAAAATGGATTTTGATTTTATACTAGCTAATTCAAATGCTTTTATTGCAGCTGCTTGGCTTACTTTAAAACTTAGTTTTTTTGGTATTATTTTTTCTATAATTATAGGCTTTTTTTGTATTTTAATGAGTTATTTTAAAATAACGATTATGGAAGCTTTTTGTAAAGTTTATATAGAATTTTCTCGCAATACTCCTTTATTGATACAGCTTTTTTTCTTGTATTATGCTTTGCCTAAATTTGATATTCATTTAGAACAAATTCCGCCTTTGAATTTGATTTGTTTAAGTGTAGATGAGGCTTTGCGTCCAGCGTTTGCTTGTGCTATTGTGGGGCTTAGTTTTTTGGGCGGTTCTTATATGGCAGAGAGTTTTAGAGCTGGTTTTGAAGCCATTAAAAAGCAGCAATTTGAAGCAGGTCTTTCTTTGGGTTTTACTAAATTGAATAATTTGCGTTATGTTATAATGCCTCAAGCTTTAGGGGTTTGCTTGCCAGGAATAAGCGCAAATATTGTTTTTCTTATTAAAGAAACCTCTGTTGTGAGCATTATAGCTTTGCCGGATTTAGTCACCGTTATGAAGGGTTTAAATTCACTTACTTATAAAACGGATGAGCTTTTATTGCTTTTGTTTTTGGGATATTTATGTATCATACTGCCTATTTCTTTGTTTTTGTTCTTTTTGGAAAAAAGGTTTTCAAATGTTTGATCTATTAAATCCAGATACTTTAAGTCGACTTTGGAAAGGCTTGTATATCACACTTGAAATTTCTATTGTAAGTATTATTATAACTTCTTTTGGCGGGCTTTTTTTAGGTATTTTGATGAGTCTGAAAAATCGTTATATTTATATTTTATGTCGTTTTGCTTTAGAATTTGTTCGTGTTATGCCGCTACTAGTATGGCTTTTTATGGTATATTTTGGACTTTCTAGATGGTTGGGTATAAATTTAAGCAGTGTAAGTTCGGCTATTATTGTTTTTGGTATTTGGGGAAGTTTTGAAATGATGGATTTGGTAAGAACTTCTTTAAAAAGCATTCCTAAACACCAATACGAAAGTGCAGCAAGTCTTGGTTTAAATAAAGCTCAAAGTTATTTTTATATTATCATTCCTCAAGCTATGCGTCGTTTAACACCTATGAGTATGAATTTATTAACACGCATGATTAAAAGTACAACTTTTGCTTATTTAATCGGTGCGGTAGAGCTTGTAAAAGTGGGGCAGCAAATCATCGAATTTAACAACAAAAATGATTTAGCACCATTTATTATTTATGGTCTAATCTTTTTTATCTTTTTTTTAATTTGCTATCCTGTTACTTTATATTCTAAAAAATTAGAAAAAAAATGGAGTTAAAATGAGTATTTTAAAGATAAAAAATTTGCAAAAATATTATGGCTCTCATCATGCTTTAAAGAATATCAACTTAGAAGTAAAACAAAAAGAAGTGGTGGTGATTTTAGGTCCAAGTGGTTGCGGAAAATCTACTCTTTTGCGTTGTATTAATGGGCTTGAGGAAATTGCAGATGGGGTTATAGAAATAGGACAAGATAAGATCGATAAAAATTTTAAAGATTGGACAAGAGTGCGTCAAAAAGTGGGTATGGTATTTCAATCATACGAGCTATTTGAACATTTAAGCGTGAAAGATAACATACTTTTAGGTCCTTTAAAAGTACAAAAAAGAGCTAAAGAAGAAGTTTTGCAAGAAGCTAAAATTTGGCTTGAAAAAGTAGGTTTAGCACATAAAATCGATGCTTATCCAAAAGAGTTAAGCGGAGGGCAAAAACAAAGAATAGCTATAGTGCGCAGTCTTTGCATGAATCCAGAGCTTATGCTTTTTGATGAGGTTACAGCAGCACTTGATCCTGAAATCGTTCGTGAAGTTTTAGAGGTAATTTTAAATTTGGCAAAAGATGGAATGACTATGCTTATAGTCACTCACGAGATGGGATTTGCAAGAGCGGTAGCCGATAGAATAATTTTTATGGATAATGGAGAAATTATCGAAGAAAATACTCCTGATGGTTTTTTTGAAAATCCTAAAAGCGAAAGAGCTAAGAAATTCCTTAATTTATTTGACTATCATAAATGATTTCAATAAAAAATCTTAGTTTTTGTATTTTTAATGGGAAATTTTTAATTATGAAATTGTTTTTTAAATAATTTATAGCGCATAATCTTGACAAACTATTTTTTTTCAGATATAATACCATCTTTAAATTATTTGCTGGTTTAGCTCAGTTGGTAGAGCAGCTGCCTTGTAAGCAGCAGGTCGGGGGTTCAAGTCCCTTAACCAGCTCCATTATTTTAGCAGTGTTTGACCAGAATATTACAATAAGCTTAGATGTAATATTTCATTTATGGTGAGTTACTCAAGTGGCCAACGAGGGCAGACTGTAAATCTGCTGGCTTTCGCCTTCCGTGGTTCGAATCCACGACTCACCACCATGCTTTGCGGGAGTAGCTCAGTTGGCTAGAGCATCAGCCTTCCAAGCTGAGGGTCGCGGGTTCGAGTCCCGTTTCCCGCTCCAAAGTTTGACTGGGAGCTGTATTTTTTTTCTAACTTACAGTAAATCCCCTAAAATTGTTTTTTAGTTGTCTATGTTTTTATATAATTTTTCTGAGCGCTCGTATGGCTCAGAGGTAGAGCACTCCCTTGGTAAGGGAGAGGTCGCGGGTTCAATTCCCGCTATGAGCTCCATAAAATTGAAAAAATTATAAATATAGACTTGCCTTGTTAAATTTTTATATGGAGGAAAAAATGGCTAAAGAAAAATTTTCACGTAATAAGCCACATGTAAACATTGGTACTATTGGTCACGTTGACCACGGTAAAACTACTTTGACAGCTGCTATTTCTGCTGTTCTTTCAAGAAGAGGTTTGGCAGAACTTAAAGATTATGATAATATTGATAACGCTCCTGAAGAAAAAGAAAGAGGTATCACTATTGCAACTTCTCATATTGAATATGAAACAGATAATCGCCACTATGCACACGTTGATTGTCCAGGTCACGCTGACTATGTTAAAAACATGATCACTGGTGCTGCTCAAATGGACGGTGCTATCCTTGTTGTTTCTGCAGCTGATGGTCCTATGCCACAAACTAGAGAGCACATCCTTCTATCGCGCCAAGTAGGTGTTCCATATATCGTTGTATTTATGAATAAAGCAGATATGGTTGATGATGCTGAACTTTTAGAATTGGTTGAAATGGAAATTAGAGAATTATTAAGCTCTTATGATTTCCCAGGTGATGACACACCTATTATTTCAGGTTCTGCTTTAAAAGCTCTTGAAGAAGCAAAAGCTGGACAAGATGGCGAATGGTCAGCGAAAATTATGGATCTTATGGCTGCTGTTGATAGCTATATTCCAACTCCAACTCGTGACACTGAAAAAGATTTCTTAATGCCAATTGAAGATGTTTTCTCAATTTCAGGTCGTGGTACTGTTGTTACAGGTAGAATTGAAAAAGGTATTGTAAAAGTTGGTGATACTATAGAAATCGTTGGTATTAAAGATACTCAAACAACAACTGTAACTGGCGTTGAAATGTTTAGAAAAGAAATGGATCAAGGTGAAGCAGGGGATAATGTTGGTGTTCTTCTTCGTGGCACAAAAAAAGAAGAAGTTATCCGCGGTATGGTTCTTGCTAAACCAAAATCAATTACTCCACATACTGATTTCGAAGCTGAAGTTTATATCCTAAATAAAGATGAGGGTGGTAGACATACTCCATTCTTTAATAACTATAGACCGCAATTCTATGTAAGAACAACAGATGTAACAGGTTCTATTAAATTAGCTGATGGCGTTGAAATGGTTATGCCTGGTGAAAATGTAAGAATTACTGTAAGCTTGATTGCACCAGTAGCGCTTGAAGAAGGTACTCGTTTTGCTATCCGTGAAGGTGGTAAAACTGTTGGTTCAGGTGTTGTTTCTAAAATTATTAAGTAATTTTAAAAGCCAAGTTTAATACTTGGCTTTAAATTTTTTAAGGAAAATATAAATGAGAATTAAAGTTGGTTTAAAATGTGAAGAATGTGGTGATATTAATTATAGCACCTATAAAAATGGCAAAAATACTACAGAAAAATTGGAATTAAAAAAATATTGCCCAAGATTAAAAAAACACACACTTCACAAAGAAGTTAAGCTAAAAAGTTAAGCTTATGCCCTAGGGCAATAGCTCCAACGGTAGAGCACCGGATTCCAAATCCGATGGTTGGGGGTTCGAATCCCTCTTGCCCTGCCATAATTAAGGTTTAAATAAATGGAAAAATTAATAACTTATTTTAAATTATCAAAAGCCGAATTAAGGAAAGTAATTTTTCCTTTAAAAGAACAGGTAAGAAATGCTTATATTACAGTTTTTGTAGTGGTTGCGGTTATTTCTTTGTTTTTGGCGTTAGTGGATTGGATTATGTCCTCTATTGTTTCTGCGATTGTATAAAGGAGAACAAAATTTGAGTACTCATAAATGGTATGCAATCCAAACTTATGCTGGTAGCGAAATGGCAGTTAAAAGAGCCATTGAAAATTTAGTAAAAGATAATGGAATCGAAGAGCAACTAAAAGAAATAGTTGTTCCGACTGAAGATGTTATTGAATTTAAAAATGGAAAAGAGAAGATAAGTGAAAGAAGTTTGTATTCTGGGTATGTTTTTGCACATCTAGATTTAAATACAGAACTTTGGCATCGCATTCAATCTCTTCCAAAAGTTGGTCGTTTTATTGGAGAATCAAAAAAACCTACTCCTTTAACAGAAAAAGATATTAATTTAATTTTGGAAAAAGTGCATAATCGTGCTGCTCCAAAACCTAAAATCTCTTTTGAAGAAGGAGAAAATGTAAGAATTACTGAAGGTCCATTTGCAAACTTTACTGCTATAGTAGAAGAATACGATATGGTTCGTGGATTACTAAAACTTAATGTTTCTATTTTTGGACGTTCTACTCCAGTAGAGATCTTGTATTCTCAAGTTGAGAAAATAATTTAATTTATATCAAGTAAGGAGATTTGTTATGGCTAAAAAAGTCGTAGGCGAAATTAAATTGCAAATTGCAGCTACAAAAGCTAATCCATCACCACCTGTAGGTCCTGCTTTGGGTCAGCAAGGTGTAAATATCATGGAATTTTGTAAAGCTTTTAATGAAAGAACAAAGGATATGGCAGGATTTAATATTCCTGTTGTTATTACTGTTTATGCTGATAAAAGCTTTACTTTTATTACAAAACAGCCACCTGCTACAGATTTAATTAAAAAAGCAGCTGGAATTTCTAAAGGTACAGATAATCCACTTAAGAACAAGGTAGGTAAATTAACTCGTGCCCAAGTTTTAGAAATTGTTGATAAAAAAATTGCAGATTTAAATACTAAGGATAGAGATCAAGCTGCGAAAATTATTGCAGGTTCAGCTCGCTCTATGGGTGTTGAAATCGTAGATTAAAACCTTTTACCGCTAAGGTAAAAAGCGGTAGCACTTTAAAAATGCGGAGAAAAATATATGGCTAAAATAACTAAAAGATTAAAAGAATTATCACAAAAAATTGATGTAAGCAAAGAGTATGCTTTAAATGAAGCAATTGAAACAGTAAGAAATTTAAAATCTGCAAAATTTGATGAAACTGTTGAAATCGCACTTAAATTGAATGTTGATCCAAGACATGCAGATCAAATGGTTAGAGGTTCTGTTGTACTTCCTGCTGGAACAGGTAAAAAAGTTCGTGTAGCTGTTATTGCAAAAGATGCTAAGGCAGATGAAGCAAAAAATGCTGGAGCAGATATTGTAGGAAGTGATGACTTGATAGAAGAAATTCAAAAAGGCAATATGAATTTTGATGTATTAATCGCAACTCCTAATTTAATGGGTCTTGTGGGTAAAGTAGGTAGAATCTTAGGACCTAAAGGTTTAATGCCAAATCCAAAAACCGGAACAGTTACTATGGATGTAGCTCAAGCAGTTAATAATGCTAAAAGCGGACAAGTAAATTTCCGTGTAGACAAACAAGGAAATATTCATGCAGGCCTTGGAAAAGTAAGTTTTTCTAAAGAGCAACTTTGGGATAATATTTCTACTTTTATTAAAGCGATTAATAAACATAAACCTGCAGCAGCTAAAGGTAGATATATTAAAAGCGCAGCTTTGTCTTTAACAATGAGTCCTTCTGTAAAACTTGAAACGCAAGAATTACTTGATATGAAGTAAGAGTTGCTATAATGCAACTCTTTTTAAATAAACATCTGAAAAAATTTTTATTTTTTGAGATGTTTATTTTAGATTGAAGATAGTCGAGGCGAAAGCTTAATTTGGGTAAAACCACTCTGCTTGAAATCTCAATCGGAAAGGAGAAAATGTGACTAGAAGCGAAAAAGTTGAGATTATTGCTAAACTTCAAGAAGAATTTAAAATTAGCGAAGCAATTGTAGTTTGTAATTACAAAGGCTTGAGCACTAAAAAGCTTGAAGAACTTAGAAATAATGCGAGAGAAAACAATGTAAAAGTTCAAATTATTAAAAACACTTTGGCTAACATTGCTCTTAATAATTCCGGTAAAACAGGTCTGGTTCTTAAAGATACTAATATTTATCTTTGGGGCGAGGATCAACTTAGCGTTTCAAAAGTAGCAGCTAAATTTGAAGAAAATAATGATAAATTTGAAATTAAAACTGCTCATATTGAAGGCGAAGTTGCAGATGTTGCTAAGGTTAGAGCTTTGGCAAAAATGCCTTCTCGCAACGAGTTGCTTGCTATGCTTTTGCAAGTTTGGAATGCGCCAATTACCAATTTCACTATTGGTTTAAATGCGCTTAAAAATAAAAAAGAATCTGAATAATAAATAAAGGATAAAAAATGGCAATTTCTAAAGAAGATGTATTAGAATTTATTTCAAATTTAAGTGTTCTTGAGCTTTCTGAGCTTGTAAAAGAATTTGAAGAAAAATTTGGTGTATCTGCTGCTCCTGTAATGGTAGCAGGTGGTGCAGCAGCAGGTGGTGCAGCAGCTGCAGCTGAAGAAAAAACTGAATTTGATATCGTTTTAGTTGATGGTGGTGCTAAAAAGATCGAAGTAATTAAAATCGTTCGTGCTTTAACTGGTCTTGGACTTAAAGAAGCAAAAGATGCAGTAGAGCAAACACCTTCAACCTTAAAAGAAGGCGTGGCTAAAGCTGATGCAGAAGAAGCTAAAAAACAACTTGAAGAAGCTGGTGCTAAAGTAGAACTTAAGTAATTAAGCTTTAAAAGTTTAAGAAGATTTGCTTATTTAAGTAAGTCTTCTTTTTTATTTTTTACCTAGATATTAGGTCTTCTTTTTTAAATTTACAAAATTTACCACGAGGTATATGCAATATGTTAGACAATAAATTAAGAAATCGTTTAAGAGTAGATTTCTCCAATATTTCAAAGCAAATAGAAATTCCAAATCTTCTTCAACTTCAAAAAGCAAGTTTTGATTATTTTTTAAATCTTGAAAATGGTGAAAGTGGAATAGAAAAAGTATTTAAATCAATCTTTCCTATCCATGATCCACAAAATAGGTTAAGTCTTGAGTATGTTAGTAGCGAAATTGGAAAACCAAAATACACAATTCGTGAGTGCATGGAAAGAGGTTTGACTTACTCTGTAAATTTAAAAATGAAAATCCGTCTTACCTTACATGAGAAAGATGAGAAAACAGGTGAAAAAGTTGGTATAAAAGATATCAAGGAACAAGAAATTTATATAAGAGAAATTCCATTGATGACAGATAGGGTTTCTTTTATTATCAATGGGGTTGAAAGAGTTGTAGTTAATCAGCTTCATAGAAGTCCAGGCGTAATCTTCAAAGAAGAAGAAAGCTCGACTGTTGTTAATAAGCTTGTATACACTGCTCAAATTATTCCTGATCGCGGTTCTTGGCTTTATTTTGAATATGATGCTAAGGATGTATTGTATGTAAGGATTAATAAAAGAAGAAAAGTTCCAGTAACAATGCTTTTTAGAGCTTTAGGATATAAAAAACAAGATATTATTAAATTATTTTATCCTATTCAGACTATTCACGTTAAAAAAGATAAATTTTTAACAGAATTTAATCCAAGTGATTTTATGGATAGAATAGAATACGATATCAAGGATGAAAAGGGTAATATTATCCATCAAGCCGGTAAAAGATTAACCAAGAAAAAAGCCGAACAGCTTATTAAAGATGGCTTAAAATGGATAGAATATCCAGTAGAAATTTTGTTAAATCGTTATCTAGCCAATCCTATTATTGATAAAGAAAGTGGCGAAGTTTTATTTGACTCTCTAACTTTACTTGATGAAAGCAAACTTGCTAAAATTAAAGAGCAAAAAAGTTTTGAAATAGCTAATGACTTGGCAAATGGAGTGGATGCAGCTATTATTAATTCATTTGCACAAGATAATGAAACTTTAAAATTATTAAAACAAAGTGAAAATATCGATGATGAAAATGATTTAGCAGCTATTAGAATTTATAAAGTAATGCGCCCAGGTGAGCCTGTTGTAAAAGATGCGGCTAAAGCCTTTGTTAATGATTTATTTTTTAATCCTGAAAGATATGATCTTACTAAAGTAGGTCGTATGAAAATGAACCATAAACTAGGACTTGAAGTTCCAGAATATGTAACAGTTCTAACCAATGAAGACATTATCAAAACTGCAAAATATTTAATTAAAGTAAAAAATGGTAAAGGACATATTGATGATAGAGATCATTTAGGAAATCGTCGTATACGTTCTATAGGTGAACTTTTAGCTAATGAACTTCATTTAGGTCTTGCAAAAATGCAAAAGGCGATCAGAGATAAATTTACTTCTTTAAATGCGGATCTTGATAAAGTAATGCCTTATGATTTAATCAATCCTAAAATGATTACTACAACTATCATTGAATTTTTTACAGGAGGTCAGCTTTCGCAATTTATGGATCAAACCAACCCTTTAAGCGAGGTTACTCATAAGCGTCGTTTATCAGCGCTTGGTGAAGGTGGACTTGTAAAAGAAAGAGCAGGTTTTGAAGTACGTGATGTTCACTCGACACATTATGGTAGAATTTGTCCAGTTGAAACACCTGAAGGTCAAAATATTGGTTTGATTAACACTCTTTCTACTTATGCAAAAGTAAATGAACTTGGCTTTGTTGAAGCACCATATAGAAAAGTTGCAAATGGTAAAGTGACTAATGAAGTTGTTTATCTTACAGCGACACAAGAAGAAGGCTTGTTTATCGCACCAGCTTCAACTAAGGTTGATGCTAAAGGCAATATAGTAGAAGAATTTGTTGAGGCTAGACAAGATGGTGAAACTATACTTGCAAGACGCGAAGAAGTGCAATTAATCGATCTTTGCTCAGGTATGGTTGTTGGAGTTGCAGCTTCTTTGATTCCGTTTTTAGAGCACGATGATGCAAACAGAGCGCTAATGGGTTCAAACATGCAACGTCAAGCTGTGCCACTTCTTACTGCTTCAGCTCCGATAGTAGGAACAGGTATGGAACAAATTATTGCGCGTGATGCTTGGGAAGCTGTTAAAGCAAAGCGTGGCGGTGTGGTTGAGAAAGTGGATAATAAAAGCATTTTTATTTTAGGTGAAGATGATAAAGGTCCATTTATTGACCATTACACTATGGAGAAAAATTTAAGAACCAATCAAAATACAAATTATATTCAACACCCTATTGTTAAAAAAGGTGATATAGTAAAAGCAGGACAAATTATCGCAGATGGTCCTTCTATGGATCAAGGCGAACTTGCTATAGGTAAAAATGCTTTAATCGCTTTTATGCCTTGGAATGGTTATAACTATGAGGATGCTATAGTAGTAAGTGAAAGAATTATACGCGAAGATACTTTTACTAGTGTTCATATTTACGAAAAAGAAATTGAAGCAAGAGAACTAAAAGACGGTATAGAAGAAATTACCAAAGATATTCCAAATGTAAAAGAAGAAGATGTTGCGCATCTTGATGAGAGCGGTATTGCAAAAATTGGTACCCATATTAAACCAGGTATGATTTTGGTGGGTAAGGTTTCTCCAAAAGGTGAGGTTAAACCAACTCCTGAAGAAAGACTTTTAAGAGCGATTTTTGGAGAAAAAGCAGGACATGTTGTGAATAAATCCCTTTATGCAACCGCTTCTTTAGAGGGTGTTGTTGTGGATGTTAAAATTTTCACTAAAAAAGGCTATGAAAAAGATGATCGCGCAATAAAATCTTATGATAAAGAAAAAATGGCTTTAGAAAAAGAACATCATGATAGACTTTTGATGATGGATAGAGAAGAAATGCTTCGTGTTTGTGCTCTTCTTTCCAAAGCCCCTTTAAATAGCGATCAAAAAATTGGAGATAAAAATTATAAAAAAGGACAAACTGCAGATATTAGCGAACTTGAAAAAATCAATCGTTTTACTTTAACAACTTTGATTAAAGCTTATTCTAAAGAGATTCAAAAAGAATACGATGATTTAAAAAATCATTTCCAAAATGAGAAGAAAAAGCTTAAAGCTGAACATGATGAAAAACTTGAAATTTTAGAAAAAGATGATATCTTACCAAGTGGAGTAATTAAGCTTGTTAAGGTGTATATCGCAACAAAACGCAAGCTTAAAGTGGGCGATAAAATGGCAGGACGCCATGGAAACAAAGGTATAGTTTCTACTATAGTACCTGAAGTGGATATGCCTTATTTGCCAAATGGAAAAAGTGTGGATATTGCACTCAATCCACTTGGGGTTCCAAGCCGTATGAATATAGGGCAAATTTTAGAAAGCCACTTAGGTCTTGTAGGGCTTAGACTGGGTGATCAAATTCAAGAAATTTTTGACAGAAAACAAAAAGATTTCGTTAAAGAATTAAGAGCAAAAATGCTTGAAATATGTTCTATTCCAAGACTTGTAAATGAAAAAGAATTTATTAAAAATTTAAGCGATGAAGAGCTTTTAAATTACGCAAGAGATTGGAGCAAGGGTGTTAAATTTGCAACTCCTGTTTTCGAGGGAGTCAATATAGAAGAGTTTGCAAAACTTTTTGAAATAGCAAAGATTGACATGGATGGCAAAACAGAACTTTATGATGGGCGCACTGGAGAAAAAATCGCTGAGAGAGTTCATGTAGGATGTATGTATATGCTAAAACTTCACCATTTGGTCGATGAAAAAGTTCATGCTAGAAGTACTGGACCTTATAGTTTGGTTACCCAGCAGCCTGTGGGCGGTAAAGCACTCTTTGGTGGACAAAGATTTGGTGAAATGGAAGTTTGGGCGCTTGAAGCTTATGGAGCGGCTCATACCTTAAGAGAGATGCTTACTATAAAATCCGATGATGTTGAAGGTAGATTTAGTGCTTATAAAGCGCTTACCAAAGGAGAAAATGTCCCAGCAACAGGAATTCCGGAGACATTTTTTGTATTGACTAATGAGCTTAAGTCTCTAGCTTTAGATGTTGAGATTTTTGACAAGGATGAAGATAATGAGTAAATTTAAAGTAATAGAAATAAAAGAAGATGCAAGACCTAGGGATTTTGAAGCATTTCAACTTAGACTTGCAAGTCCTGAAAAAATTAAATCTTGGTCTTATGGTGAAGTAAAAAAGCCAGAGACTATTAATTATAGAACTTTAAAACCAGAAAGAGATGGGCTTTTTTGCGCTAAAATTTTTGGACCTATTAGAGATTATGAATGTCTTTGTGGTAAATACAAAAAAATGCGCTTTAAAGGCGTTAAGTGTGAAAAATGTGGAGTTGAAGTTGCAAATTCAAAAGTTCGTCGCTCTAGAATGGGGCATATTGAACTTGTAACCCCAGTAGCTCATATTTGGTATGTTAATTCTCTTCCAAGTCGTATAGGAACACTTCTAGGTGTTAAAATGAAGGATCTTGAACGCGTACTTTATTATGAGGCTTATATCGTGGAAAATGCAGGAGATGCGTATTATGATAATGAAAGCACCAAAAAAGTAGAATACTGCGATGTATTAAATGAAGAACAATATCAAAATTTGATGCAGCGTTATGAAAATAGTGGCTTTAAAGCAAGAATGGGGGGCGAAGTAGTCCGTGACTTGCTAGCAAATTTAGATCTTGTGGCGCTTTTAAATCAGCTTAAAGAAGAAATGGCTGCTACAAATTCAGAAGCTAAGAAAAAAACCATTATAAAGCGTTTAAAAGTTGTAGAAAACTTCTTAAATTCAAATTTAAATGCAAATACAAATAACGAAGATGCAGTACCAAATCGTCCTGAATGGATGATGATTACAAACTTACCTGTATTGCCACCTGATTTGCGTCCTTTGGTTGCTTTAGATGGGGGTAAATTTGCAGTTTCTGATGTAAATGATTTATACCGCCGTGTTATTAACAGAAATACACGTCTTAAAAAACTTATGGAGCTTGATGCGCCTGAAATTATTATCAGAAATGAAAAAAGAATGCTACAAGAAGCTGTAGATGCACTTTTTGATAATGGTCGTCGTGCTAATGCAGTTAAAGGAGCAAACAAACGCCCGTTAAAATCTTTGAGTGAAATTATCAAAGGTAAACAAGGTCGTTTTAGACAAAACTTGCTAGGTAAAAGGGTGGATTTTTCAGGTCGTAGCGTTATTGTTGTAGGACCAAAACTTAGAATGGATCAATGTGGCTTACCTAAAAAAATGGCTTTAGAACTTTTCAAGCCACATTTATTGGCTAAGCTTGAAGAAAAAGGTTATGCCACTACAGTAAAACAAGCTAAAAAAATGATAGAAAACAAAACTAATGAGGTTTGGGAATGTTTAGAAGAGGTGGTAAAAGGGCATCCTGTTATGTTAAACCGTGCTCCAACTCTACATAAACTTTCTATCCAAGCTTTCCATCCTGTTTTAGTTGAGGGGAAGGCAATACAACTCCATCCTTTAGTTTGTGCAGCATTTAACGCGGATTTTGATGGTGACCAAATGGCGGTGCATGTGCCACTTTCTCAAGAAGCGATCGCAGAATGTAAGGTTTTAATGCTTTCTTCTATGAATATTCTTTTGCCTGCAAGTGGAAAGTCTGTAACTGTACCTTCTCAAGATATGGTTTTAGGAATTTATTATCTTTCTTTGGAAAAAATGGGTGCAAAAGGTTCACATAAGATATGCACAGGCATTGATGAAGTAATGATGGCCCTTGAAAGTAAATGCCTTGATATTCATGCTAGCATTCAAACTATGGTTGATGGTAGAAAGATTACTACAACAGCAGGAAGACTTATTATTAAATCTATTTTACCTGATTTTGTTACTGAGAATATGTGGAATAAGGTTTTAAAAAAGAAAGATATTGCTGCACTTGTGGATCATGTATATAAACAAGGTGGTTTACAAACTACTGCAAGCTTTTTAGATAAACTTAAAAATTTAGGTTTTGAATATGCGACTAAGGCAGGTATTTCTATATCTATCGCTGATATTATCGTTCCTAATGATAAACAAAAGGCTATTGACGAGGCTAAAAAGCAAGTAAGAGAAATTCAAAATTCTTATAATCTTGGTTTGATCACTTCAGGTGAAAGATATAACAAAATTATTGATATTTGGAAAACCACTAACAATACTCTTTCAAGAGATATGATGAAGCTTGTTGAAAAAGATAAGGAAGGCTTTAATTCTATCTATATGATGGCAGATTCAGGTGCTAGAGGTAGTGCAGCTCAAATTTCTCAGCTTGCTGCTATGAGAGGACTTATGACTAAGCCTGATGGTTCGATCATCGAAACGCCTATTATTTCAAATTTCCGTGAAGGTTTGAATGTTCTTGAGTATTTTATCTCAACTCACGGGGCTAGAAAAGGTTTGGCAGATACCGCTCTTAAAACAGCAAATGCAGGTTATTTGACAAGAAAACTTATCGATGTAGCACAAAATGTAAAAATTACTGTTGAAGATTGTGGAACACATGAGGGTGTTGAAATCAATGAGATCACTGCAGATAGTTCTATTATAGAAACCTTGGAAGAAAGAATTTTAGGCAGGGTTATAGCTGAAGATGTAATCGATCCTATTACAAATTCTGTGCTTTTTACAGAAGGTACTTTAATGGATGAAGAAAAAGCCAGAATACTAGGTGAAAGTGGTGTGAAAAGCGTAAATATTCGCACTCCAATCACTTGTAAGGCTAAAAAAGGAATTTGTGCAAAATGTTACGGAATTAACCTAGGTGAAGGTAAGCTTGTTAAACCAGGTGAGGCAGTAGGTATCATTTCTGCTCAGTCTATTGGTGAACCAGGAACTCAGCTTACACTTAGAACTTTCCACAGCGGGGGAACTGCAAGTACAGATTTACAAGATAGACAGGTAAGCGCCCAAAAAGAAGGTTTTATAAGATTTTATAATCTTAAAACTTATAAAAATAAAGAGGGAAAAGACATAGTGGCTAATCGTAGAAATGCGGCTATTTTACTTGTAGAGCCAAAAATTAAAGCACCATTTAAGGGTATTATCAATATAGAAAATATCCACGAAGATGTAATTGTTTCTATAAAAGATAAAAAACAAGAAGCAAAATATATTCTTAGAAAATACGATCTTGCTAAACCAAATGAATTAGCGGGCGTTAGCGGAAGCATTGATGGAAAGCTTTATTTACCGTATCAAAGCGGTGCTGAAGTTGAAGAAAATGAAAGTATTGTTGAGATGATTAAAGAGGGTTGGAATGTGCCAAACCGTATTCCATTTGCAAGTGAAATTCTTGTAAAAGATGGGGATCCTGTTGTGCAAAATATCAAAGCAGGGGAAAAAGGAATTTTAAAATTCTATATTCTTAAGGGCGATCGACTTGATAGGGTTAGAAATATTAAAAAAGGCGATATAGTAAAAGAAAAAGGATTTTTTGTTGTAGTTGCTGATGAAAATGATAGAGAGGCAAAAAGACATTACATCCCAAGAGAGTCAAGAATAGAATTTAATGATAGCGAAGAGGTTAATTTTGATTCTATAATCGCTAGTGCGCCAAAACAAGAAAAGTCAGTTATTGCAGAATGGGATGCTTATAATAATACTATCATTGCAGAGATTGATGGTGTGGTAAGTTTTGAAGATATAGAAGCAGGTTATAGTGCAGATGAGCAAATCGATGAGGCAACAGGCAAGCGCTCGCTAGTGATCAATGAGTATTTACCAAGCGGAGTAAGACCGACTTTGATAATTGCAGGTAAAGGTGATAAAGCAGTGCGTTATCAGTTGGAGCCAAAAACGGTTATTTTTGTTCATGATGGTGATAAAATTTCTCAAGCAGATATTTTGGCAAAAACTCCAAAAGCAGCAGCGAAATCAAAAGACATTACCGGAGGTCTTCCAAGGGTTTCAGAGCTTTTTGAAGCAAGAAAACCAAAAAATGCAGCAGTAATTGCAGAGATTGACGGTGTGGTTCGTTTTGATAAGCCTTTACGCTCAAAAGAAAGATTGATTATCCAAGCAGAAGATGGCACAAGCGCAGAATATTTGATCGATAAATCAAAACATATTCAAGTAAGAGAAGGTGAATTTATTCACGCAGGTGAAAAGCTAACTGATGGAGTAGTTTCAAGTCACGATGTGCTTAAAATTTTAGGCGAAAAAGCCTTGCATTATTACTTGATTTCTGAAATTCAACAAGTATACCGAGGTCAAGGGGTTGTTATTTCTGATAAGCATATTGAGGTTATAGTTTCTCAAATGTTAAGACAGGTTAAAATTATTAATAGTGGACATACTAAATTTATCGAAGGGGATTTGGTTTCAAGACGCAAATTCCGCGAAGAAAATGAGCGAATTCTTAGATTGGGCGGAGAACCAGCTATTGCCGAACCTGTACTTTTAGGTGTTACAAGAGCAGCGATAGGCAGTGATAGTGTGATTTCTGCAGCTTCATTCCAAGAAACAACAAAAGTACTCACTGAAGCAAGTATCGCAGGTAAATTTGACTACTTAGAAGATTTAAAAGAAAATGTTATTCTAGGTAGAATGATTCCTGTTGGAACAGGGCTTTATGGCGAACAAAATTTAAAACTTAAAGAACAAGAATAAAACTCTATTTTATAGCCCTTCGGGGCTATATTAATACAGTGTATCTAAATCATTAAAATAAATTTTTAAAACTTTTTCTATTTTATTTTTTTCTTCTAGAAGTATTTTTTTATTTTTTTCTCTAAAAGCTTTATTAGAGCAATAAATTAGATAAGATATACTAATGGCAGCAATTATTTTATTTTTATGTTCTATGCCTATAGCCATACATTCAATTTGAGGATTCATTTCTCCAATTTCTATGGCAATTTTTTCTTTTTTAATTTGCTTGATTTGTTGATAGAGTTCATTTATATTATTTAAGGTGTTTTCTGTAATTTTATCAAAATTTTTAGGATAAAGTTTTTCTAATTCCTTTTTATTTTTATTTGATAGTAAGGCTTTGCCTAAAGATGTTGCATAAGCAGGATACGAAGTGCCTATAAAAGATTTTAATTGTACTGTATTATTGGCATCAATTTTTTCTAAATAAAGCACATTTCCATCTTTTAAAATTCCCATTTGACAAGTTTGATTGGTTAAATTTCTTATATTTTTCATATGCTTTTTGATTATTTCAAAAATATTATTTTCATTTTTTATATTACATCCTAATTCTATAATCTTAAAATCCAAATAATAACTTTTATTTTTTAAATCACATTTGATATATTTTTTTTCTTGAAGAGTTTGTAAAATAGGCCAAAGAGTTCCAGCAGGAATGTTTAATTTTTTAGCTATAGCACTTAAGGTAAGCTTTTCTTTTGCAAGTAATTCTAGAATATTTAATACTCTAAGAGTGGGCTGATGCATATTGTCTTTATCCTTGTTTTATTTTTATAAATTTTAGCATATTTTTTACTTTTAGTAACATAAAATCATAATTTTTATTATTTATTAATTTTAATATTTTTTTGTAAAAATTGGCAGTTAATAAGAATAAAATACGAATTTTTACCAAGTTAACAGCTTGATTTTTTTACAAATATTTTGTTATATTTTTTATATATAAATATATTTTTGTATATACGAAAGGAAAAAAATGGGAATTTTAAAAGGAACTTTACCGGCTTTACTTACTCCATATAAAGATGATGGAAGTATCAATGAAAAAGAATTTATTCGCTATTGTGAATTTGGTATTTCTAAAGGCTTGAACGGATTGTTTTGTAATGGAAGTGCAGGGGATTCTCAAGCTTTGAGCGTGGAAGAGCAAGTTAAGTTAATGAAACTCACCAAAAAGGCTACAAAAAATAATATACCTATCATCACGGGTATTACCTCGACAATTTATGAAAACACTTTTATTTTGGCGCAAAAAGCTTATGAATTAGGTCTTGATGCCTTATTACTTGCTATGCCTTATTATTATAAATTGAGTGAAGATGCACTTTTTGAATATGTAAAATATTTAGCTTCTGAAGTGAAACTTCCCTTATATGTTTATAATATACCTCTTTTTGCACCAGCACTAAGCTTAAAATTTATAGAAAAGGTTTCAAAGCTTGATAATGTTGTGGGTATAAAAGATAGTAGCGGAGATGCTTTGCTTTTAAATCATATTTTAGATGTAGTACCTAGTAATTTTGATGTTTTTGTAGGAAGAGAAGAATTTTATGTAGGTGCATTATTAGCAGGTGCAAAAGGTTCTATGACTAGCATAGGTGGAGTTTTTCCAGAACTTATGAGCGAAATTTACAAATCAATCAATGAAAAAAATATAGGCAGAGCTTTGCTAATACAAAAAAGTTTATTAAAGGCCATAAGATTTGGTATGAGCATAGCTTTTCCTATGGGTTTTGCTTTGCTTTTAAAGGCCAGAGGATTTGAATTTGTAAATGCTAGTATTCATCCTTTATCACCTGCTACAAAAGAAGAATTAAACACTCGCTTTGATGAAGCAAAAGAGCTTATTAAAACTATAGAAAAAGAAACAGGTATAAAACTATGAAAGGATATATTATAGTCAATGAAAAAGACAATGTTGCCACAGCTTTGCGTGACTTTAAAAAAGGCGAAAAAGTGGCAAATATTGAGCTTTTAAATGATATTGCAAGCGGACATAAATTTGCACTAAAGGATATAAAAAAAGATGAAATTATTATCAAATACGCAGAAGCTATAGCTAGTGCAAGTTGCGATATTAGTACAGGGGAATGGGTGCATATCCATAATACTGCGGGAATTAGAGGTCGTGGAGATAAGGAATAAATATGAAAAAGATAATGGGCTATAGAAGAGAAGATGGAAAATTTGGCTTAAGAAATAAAGTCATTATCATACCAAGTGTACATTGTGCTAATAAAGTGTGTGAAAATATAGCTAGAAAATGTAATGGAGCGGTTTATATCAACCATCAGCATGGTTGCTCCCAGCTTGAATTTGATGCTTTGCAAACCAGAGATGTTTTGATAGGTCATGGGAGCAATGCCAATGTTTTTGGTGTTTTAATTGTAGGGCTTGGTTGTGAGGTAATACAAGCTAAAGTAGTAGCAGAAAAAATCAAAGAAGCAACGCCTTATAAAAAGGTTGAATATTTAGTGATACAAGAATGCGGTGGTAGTAAAAATACCATTGAAAAAGGTATTAAAATAGTCAATGAAATGCTTGAAAGTGCTGCAAAGTTACAAAAAAGTGAAGGAGATTTTAGTGATTTGATTTTAGGCACAGAATGCGGTGGAAGTGATAGCTATAGCGGACTTAGTGCTAATCCTGCTTTAGGAAGTTTGAGTGATTTTGTCATTGATGAGGGTGGTGCGGTAATTTTAGCAGAAACTACAGAGCTTATAGGTTGTGAAGCTATACTTGCTAAGAGAGCAAAAAACGATGAAATAGCTAAAAAGGTATATGATAAGATTTTAGCTTATGAGAATTTAGTCAAGTCTTTTCGTGCTGATATTCGAGGAGCAAACCCTAGTCCGGGAAACATTGCAGGTGGGCTTAGTACTATAGAGGAAAAATCCTTAGGTTGTGTTTATAAAGCAGGAACCAGAACCTTAATGGATGTGATTGATTATGCCAAACCTATAGTTTCTAAAGGACTTACTTTTATGAATACGCCAGGTAATGATATAGAACAACTTAGTGCTATGGTTGCAGGTGGAGCAAATATTTGTGTTTTTACTACAGGTCGTGGCACTCCAACGGGTTCTGCTATTGTGCCTACAATTAAAATGAGTTCTAATACTTTTTGTTATGAAAATATGAATGATGCTATTGATATTAACGCAGGAAGCATTATAGATGGGGTAAAAACAAAAGAAGAAGTGCGTGATGAGCTTATAGAATTAATCGTGCGAATTTCAGATGGAGAATTGGTAAAAGCTGAAATAAACGAGCAAAATGATTTTTCAGTTTGGAGACTTGCTACAACTTGTTAGGGACTAAAAATGGGGCATTTAAAATTAACAAAATTAGAGCTGGTTTGTAAGAAAATATCTTGGCGTATTCTACCTTTAATTGTTTTGATGTTTTGTCTTTCTATGCTTGATAGGACAAATATTAGTTTTGTGAAATCTCACATCGAAATGGATGCGGGTATTAGCGAAACTGCGTATGCTTTGGGTGCTGGGATATTTTTTGTTGGTTATGCTTTGTTTGAAGTGCCTTCAAATTTACTTTTGCATAAATTAGGAGCTAAGATTTGGTTAAGTCGCATAATGATCACTTGGGGACTTGTAACTATGGCTATGATTTTTATACAAGGAGAAACAAGTTTTTATATATTAAGGTTTTTTCTAGGGTTGACTGAAGCAGGTTTTAGTCCAGGGATTATTTTGTATCTTAGTTATTTTTTTCCAGCTATATATCGATCAAAAGCTTATGGAATTTATCAAATGGGTGTGCCTATAGCTTTTGTTTTTGGTTCTTTAATCAGTGGTTTTATACTTGATTATGCACCAAATATGTATTTTAAAAATTGGCAGTGGATGTTTTTAATCGAGGGCGGAATTACTGTTTTGGTGGGTGTTTTTTGTTTGTTTTATCTTGACTCTTACCCAAAAGATGCTAAATGGTTGGATGTAAAAGAAAAAACTGTTTTATTAAAAAATATAGAAATTTGTAATTCCAAGGCAAAAGATTATTCTATCAAGGATATTTTTAAAAATATTTTAGTATGGAAATTTGTATTTGTTTATTTTTGCATACAATTAAGCGTTTATGGCGTTCTTTTTTATTTACCAAGTAAAATAGCTCAAATATTGCAAATAAATGTGGGTTTTGAAGTAGGGCTTTTAAATGCTATTCCTTGGATTTTTGTTTTTATCGCCTTGCCAATATTTACCTCATTGGCGGATAAAAAACGCTCTTGGAATTTATATGCGATTTTATTTTTATTATTAGCAAGTTTAAGCATGATAGCTTCGACTTTTGTTGCGAATTTAGCACCATTTTTATTTTTTATTAGCTTGGCTGTTATAGGTTTTATCGTAATTCAGCCTATATTTTGGAATTTACCAACTCAAGTTTTAAAGGGAAAAGGTGGTGCAGCTGCTATCGCACTTATAGGGTCTTTAGGAAATTTAGGTGGTTTTGTCGCACCGACTTTAAAAACATACATAGAAAATCATTTTGGGGTTGAGTTTGGACTTATAACACTAGCATTAATAGCAGTTTTAGGCGTATTGATATTAGTGCATTTAAAAATGACTTTAAATTAGATAAAGGAGAATAAATGGATTTAAAAATTAAAAATAAGGTTTGTATTATTACAGGTGGTGCTAAAGGCATTGGTTATGGTATTGCTAAATTATGGGCTATGGAGGGTGGAATTCCTGTAGTTTTTTCAAGATCTATGCCTAAAGAGCACGACGAAGAATTAAAAAATTTATGCAAAAGCTATGAATTTTATGAAATTGATCTAAAAAATTATGAACAAATTGAAGAACTTATAAAAAAAGTTGTTACAAAACATGGTGGAATTTATGCCCTTGTAAATAATGCAGGTGCAAATGATAATTTGCATATTGAAAACACAAGCACTAAAGATTTGATTAAATCTTACGAAAACAATCTTTTTCATTATTATGCTATGGCAAAAGAGTGTTTGCCTTATATTAAAAAAGAGCAAGGCAGTATTTTAAATATAGTGAGTAAAACAGGTATCACAGGACAAGGAAGAACTTCAGCTTATGCTTCGGCAAAAGCTGCTCAAATAGGTTTTACTAGGGAATGGGCTTGTGCTTTTGCTAAAGATAGTGTTAGAGTAAATGCCATAGCACCAGCTGAAGTTATGACTCCTCTTTATGAAAAATGGTTGCAAAATTTCCCTAACCCTAAAGAGCAATATGAGAAAATCGCAAAAACTATACCTTTAGGACATCGTTTTACCACTATAGAAGAGATTGCAAATACTGCAGTTTTTACACTTAGTCCTTTGGCTTCACATACTACAGGACAAATTTTAATGCCAGATGGAGGTTATGTTCATTTGGATAGAGCATTGAATTGGGATGAAATTTAAGGAGTAAAAAATGACTGATTCTAAGAATATAAAAATAGCTATTGTTTTGGTGACTTCTCTTTTCTTTTTATGGGGAGTAAGTTATGGGCTTATCGATGTAATGAATAAAAATTTTCAAAATCATCTTCACATTAGCCAGCATGAAAGTGGATTTTTACAATTTGCTTATTTTGGAGCTTATTTTATCATAGCCTTGCCAGCGGGTTATATAGCCAATAAGTATTCTTATAAAATGGGGATTATTTTCGGTTTAGCACTTTATGCTGTAGGGGCTTTGCTTATTATACCTGCTACAAATTTAGCTTCTTTTCATTTGTTTTTATTTGCGTTTTTTGTTTTAGCTTGTGGCATTGGTTCTTTAGAAACTAGTGCAAATCCTTACATGGTAAAACTTGGAGATGAAAAAAATGCAAGTTTTAGAATCAATGCCGCACAAAGTTTTAATGGTTTGGGACAATTTGTAGGACCTATTATAGGTGGAGCTTTATTTTTATCTATTACCAAGCAAGAAGAGGGTGCGAGTGCGGAGCAAATCGAAGCTGCATTGCTAGCCAATATGGGTAATGTTCAGCTTGTTTATGTAGGAATTGCTGCTATTGTTATTTTGATTTTAATTGCTTTTGTTCTAAATAAGCTTCCAGAAGGAAGTGCGGTAAGTGATGATTATAAACAAAAAGATGATTCTAAGCCTATACATGTTTTTAAACACAGACATTTTAATTTAGGACTTTTAGCGCAATTTTCATATATAGCAAATCAAGTTGCAGCAGGGGCGTTTTTTATTAATTATGTAGTAGATCATAATGAAGGATTAAAAGATGCGCAAGCTGCTTATTATTTTTCTATAGCTTTGGTTGCATTTATGCTAGGACGTATTGTTTCTACTCCTTTGATGAAAGTGATTAAAGGTGAGAAAATTTTAGGACTTTATTCTTTAATTAATGTACTCATATGCTTTGGCTTGTATTTTACGAGTGGTTTTTTAAGTACTATTCTTTTAATTGCTTTATTTTTCTTTATGTCTATCTCTTTTCCTACTATTTTTGCAGTTGCAACAAAGAATTTGCCTTTAAATCAAGTAAAACTAGGCGGTTCTTTGCTTGTAATGAGTATAGTAGGTGGAGCGATTATGCCTTTAATTATAGGTTTTATTAATGATCATTATGGCACAGGTATGGGGTATTTAGCAATGGCACCTTTATTTTTATATGTGGCTTGGTATGGTTTTGTTGGCTCAAAGATAAAGGCTTAAAATGCAAAAGATTTTTGATGCACATTTGCATCTTTGGGATTTGGATAAAATGTCTATTTCATGGTTAAAAGGCAATGAAAAATTAGAGCAAAATTATGATTTTTTTAGAGCAAAAGAAGAATATGAAGGATTTGAATTTTTAGGTGCTATGTATGTTGAAACCAATAGCGATGATTTAGAAAAGGAAGCTTTATTTGCTTTAGAGCAAAAAAAGCTTCATAATCTTTTGCTTTGTTTAGCGGATTTAAAATATAAAGAAGAACTTAGCTCTTTTAGGGAAGTAATGCACACGAGTAAAAAAGAAGCTAAAAGACTATTTGAAGCAGATTTTGAAGAAAAAATAGAAATTTTAAAAACTTTCAATATACCTTTTGAAGCTTGTATGAAAAATGAAGAACTCAGTTTTTTAGAAAAATTTTTAAATAAAAATCCAAATTTAAAAGTGGTTTTAAATCATCTAGGAAGTCCAAAAATAGATCGTTTAAATGAGTATAAAAAAGATTTAAATCTTTTGAAAAAATTTCCAAATTTATATATTAAGCTTTCGGTTCCAGATGATTTTTCAGAACAAACCTCAAAGGAATTTATTTATGAGCTTTTTGCTTTTTTTAAAGAAAATTTTAGTGAAGATAAATTCATATTTGGTAGCAATTATCCTGTGGCAAAAATAGCTCCAGCTAAGTGGGCTAAACTCATCATAGAAAGTAAAATTTTCAAAAACTTAAATAAGATATTTTATCAAAATGCTTTATCAATTTACAAGGAGGATAGATGCAAAGATATGGCCAAATCATAAAGATAAAAAAGGAAAAAATAGAGGAATATAAAAATCTTCACGCAAAGCCTTATGAAGGGGTTTGCGAGATGATTAAGAAATGCAATATGCAAAATTATTCCATTTATTTGTTCGGAGAATATTTATTTGCATATTTTGAATATGTAGGTGCTGATTTTGAAGCGGATATAGCTAAAATGGCAAGAGATGAAAACACACAAAAATGGTGGAAAGTAACAGATCCTTGTCAAATATCTTTAGGCTATGCAGGACAAAAGTGGCTAAATATGGAAGAAGTGTTTCACTTAGACTAAAAAAGGAGAAAAAATGACAACTTATTTAAATTATATTGATGGGGAATTTATCCCACATAATGGGGATTTTATCGAAGTTTTAAATCCAGCTACTAAAGAAGTCATTTCAAAAGTAGCGAGTGCTTCTTTAGAAGATACTAAAAGAGCGATTGAAGCAGCCAAAAAAGCACAAAAATCTTGGGAGGCCAAGCCAGCGATTGAGAGAGCAAATCATTTAAAAGAAATAGCTAGTTTAATACGCAAAAATGCTAATTTCTTAACAGAAATTTTAATGCAAGAGCAAGGAAAAACTAGATCTTTAGCTAGTGTGGAGATTAGTTTTACAGCAGATTATATGGATTATACGGCCGAATGGGCTAGAAGATATGAGGGTGAAATCATACAAAGTGATAGAGCTAATGAACATATATATTTATATAAAAGTGCTATTGGGGTAATTGGTGGAATTTTACCTTGGAATTTTCCATTTTTCTTAATCGCAAGGAAGATGGCACCTGCTTTACTAACAGGAAATACTATTGTTATAAAGCCAAGCAGTGAAACTCCAAACAATGCTTTTGAATTTGCAAAGCTTGTTTCGCAAAGTTCTTTGCCAAAAGGTGTATTTAATTTGGTTGCAGGTAAAGGCAGTGTAGTAGGACATGAATTATCAAGCAATGAAAATATAGGTATGGTAAGTCTTACTGGAAGTGTTGAAGCAGGGATTAGAGTAATGGAAGCTGCGGCTAAAAATATCATTAAAGTTTCTTTGGAGCTTGGTGGAAAAGCACCGGCTATAGTGTGCAAAGATGCGGATATTGATTTGGCAGTAGAGGCGATTAAGGCAAGTAGAATTTGTAATAACGGACAAGTTTGCAATTGTGCTGAAAGAGCTTATGTGCATACAAGTGTTTATGATGAATTTGTAGATAAATTTGTAAAAGCCATGAGTAAGGTAAGCGTTGGAAATACTTTAAAGGGTGATTTTGATATGGGACCGCTTGTCAATCAAACAGGGGTTGATAATGCTTTAGCAATGCTTCAAAGAGCCACGGATAAAGGAGCAGTTGTAGAATGTGGTGGAAAAATCACCGATACAAGTGGATATTATTTTCCTGCAAGCGTTCTTACTAATGTTAAACACGAAGATGAGATTATGCAAAAAGAAATTTTTGCTCCGATTTTGCCTATTGTTAAATTTGATACACTTGATGAAGCAATTGACATGGCAAATGATTGTGAATATGGACTTACAAGTTCTATTTATACGCAAAATTTAGATATAGCTATGAGAGCCAGTAGAGAAATTAAATTTGGCGAAACTTATATAAACCGTGAAAATTTTGAAGCCATGCAAGGTTTTCACGCAGGTTTTAGAAAAAGTGGCATAGGTGGAGCTGATGGAAAACATGGTCTTGAAGAGTATTTAGCTACTCATGTAGTTTATCTGCAATATAATACCAATAAACAATAATTTTATTATCTCATCTAGTTTTAGATGGGATAGGATTTTTAATTTTAGTCACTACTAAAACATCTCTAGTTTATATTTTTGTAAGTAAAATTTAGATATCATCTAAAGTTTATTATATTTTTTAAAGAAAGGAATTATTGTGCCTACCATAAATCAATTGGTTAGAAAAGAGCGCAAAAAAGTTTTAGAAAAATCTAAATCTCCAGCGCTTAAAAATTGCCCACAAAGAAGGGGAGTTTGCACTAGGGTTTATACAACAACTCCTAGAAAACCAAACTCAGCATTAAGAAAAGTTGCCAAAGTAAGACTTACTAGCGGCTTTGAAGTGATTAGCTATATCGGCGGTGAAGGTCACAACCTACAAGAACACAGCATTGTTTTAGTGCGTGGGGGTAGGGTAAAAGACTTACCAGGTGTGAAATATCACATCGTGCGTGGTGCGCTTGATACTGCGGGTGTTGCAAAAAGAACAGTTTCTCGTTCTAAATATGGTGCAAAACGCCCTAAAGCAAGTGCTAAGTAATTTTTTAGACAGACAAATCCGTTAGATTTGATTTTGTTTGAGTAAAATTTAAAATTTGAAGGAAAAATAATGAGAAGAAGAAAAGCTCCGGTAAGAGAAGTCTTGCCTGATCCGATTTATGGTAACAAAGTAATCACAAAATTTATTAATTCTTTAATGTATGATGGTAAAAAAAGCACAGCTACTACGATTATGTATGGTGCTTTAGAACTTATCGATAAAAAAGGTGGAGAAAAAAAAGGTATTGATATCTTTAATGATGCGATTGAAAATATTAAACCTTTGCTAGAGGTAAAATCTCGCCGCGTAGGTGGGGCGACTTATCAAGTTCCAGTAGAGGTTCGTCCTGCTAGACAACAAGCTTTAGCAATTCGTTGGATTATTTCTTTTGCTAGAAAAAGAAGTGAAAGAACTATGATAGATAAACTTGCAGCTGAACTTTTAGATGCGGCAAATAGCAAAGGTGCTTCATTTAAGAAAAAAGAAGATACTTACAAAATGGCTGAAGCAAATAAAGCATTTGCTCACTATCGTTGGTAAGAAGGAGAAAAAATGTCTAGAAGTACTCCTTTAAAAAGGGTTAGAAATATCGGTATTGCTGCACATATTGATGCGGGAAAAACAACTACAAGTGAGAGAATTCTTTTCTTTACAGGTATGAGTCATAAAATAGGCGAAGTGCATGATGGTGCTGCGACTATGGACTGGATGGAGCAAGAAAAAGAAAGAGGTATTACTATTACCTCTGCTGCGACGACTTGTTTTTGGAAAGATCATCAAATTAACCTTATAGACACTCCGGGCCACGTGGATTTCACCATAGAAGTTGAAAGATCTATGCGTGTTCTTGATGGTGCTGTTGCAGTATTTTGTTCAGTAGGTGGGGTGCAACCTCAAAGCGAAACTGTTTGGAGACAAGCAAATAAATATGGTGTTCCAAGAATAGTTTTTGTAAATAAAATGGATAGAATCGGCGCAAACTTCTATAATGTAGAAGATCAAATTCGTAATCGCTTAAAAGCTAATCCAGTTCCACTTCAAATTCCAATCGGCGCTGAAGATAATTTCAAAGGTGTTATCGATCTTGTAACTATGAAAGCTTTAGTTTGGGAAGATGATACTAAGCCAACAGATTATGTAGAAAAAGAAATTCCTGCTGAGCTTAAAGAAAAAGCAGAAGAATATCGCACTAAAATGATAGAAGCGGTTTCAGAAACTTCAGATGAGTTGATGGAAAAATATCTAGGCGGTGAAGAATTAAGCCTTGAGGAAATTAAAACTGGTATTAAAGCAGGGTGTTTAAGTCTTTCTATTGTTCCTATGCTTTGTGGAACTGCATTTAAAAATAAGGGTGTTCAACCTTTACTTGATGCTGTTGTGGCTTATTTACCAGCTCCTGATGAAGTGGCAAATATCAAGGGTGAATATGAAGACGGCACAGAAGTTTCTGTAAAATCAACCGATGATGGCGAATTTGCAGGACTTGCATTTAAAATTATGACAGATCCATTTGTAGGACAACTTACTTTCGTGCGTGTTTATCGTGGATGTTTAGAAAGCGGTTCTTATGCTTATAACTCAACCAAAGATAAAAAAGAAAGAATTGGTCGTTTGTTAAAAATGCACTCTAATAAAAGAGAAGAAATTAAAGTTCTTTACGCAGGAGAAATCGGTGCAGTTGTAGGACTTAAAGATACTTTAACAGGGGATACTCTTGCAAGTGAAAAAGATAAGGTAATTCTTGAAAGAATGGATTTCCCAGATCCTGTTATTTCTGTTGCAGTAGAACCAAAAACTAAAGCAGATCAAGAAAAAATGTCTATTGCTTTAAATAAATTAGCACAAGAAGATCCAAGTTTTAGAGTTTCTACAGATGAAGAAAGTGGCCAAACTATCATTTCAGGTATGGGTGAATTACACCTTGAAATTATTGTTGATCGTATGCTTCGTGAATTTAAAGTGGAAGCTGAAGTGGGACAACCTCAAGTTGCTTACCGCGAAACCATTAGAAAAACTGTTGAACAAGAATACAAATACGCTAAGCAATCAGGCGGTCGTGGTCAATACGGACATGTATTCTTACGCCTTGAGCCACTTGAGCCAGGTAGTGGATATGAGTTTGTTAATGATATCAAAGGTGGGGTAATTCCAAAAGAATATATTCCTGCGGTTGATAAAGGTGTTCAAGAAGCATTGCAAAATGGTGTTTTAGCAGGTTATCCAGTAGAAGATGTTAAAGTAACTGTTTATGATGGAAGTTATCACGAGGTGGATTCATCTGAGATGGCGTTTAAACTTGCTGCTTCTATGGGCTTTAAAGAAGGTGCTAGAAAAGCAGGTGCTGTGATCTTAGAGCCTATGATGAAAGTTGAAGTAGAAACTCCTGAAGATTACATGGGCGATGTTATTGGAGATCTTAACAAACGCCGTGGTCAAGTAAATAGCATGGATGAGCGTGGTGGAAATAAAATCATCACAGCATTTTGTCCTTTGGCTGAAATGTTTGGTTATTCTACTGATCTTAGAAGTCAAACTCAAGGTCGTGCGACTTATTCTATGGAATTTGATCATTATGATGAAGTTCCTAAAAATGTTGCGGATGAAATCATCAAAAAAAGAAACGGTTAAATTTTTAGCGGGATTTTTCCCGCTTTCTGTCCTCGTAGCTCAGCAGGATAGAGCGCAAAATTCCTAATTTTGAGGCCGTGAGTTCGAATCTCGCCGTGGACACCATTTAAATTTTTTAAATAAACTTAAATAGAATATAAATTTCAAGGAAAATTATGTTGAAATTTTTTTTCACAATATCATTATCTTCCTTACTTTTTGCTCAAAATTTTATAGATTTTGCAAGTCAAAATAATGCTTTAAAACAAGAACAAAACACAAGCAAAGAAAATACTCCTTTAAAAAGAATTAAAATTCCAACCCATTGAAAATGCAAGATAGTATTAAATTAGCCCAATTGAGTGATGGTTATCGTTACAACAGCGATTCTTTACTTTTAGCTGATTTTGTTTTAGAAATGGGTATTAAAAATCAAGTCTTGGAAGTAGGTTCGGGATGTGGTATTATAGGAATTTTACTTAAAAAATTTGTTTCTAATTTAGATTTATCTTTGCTTGATATACAACAAGAAAATATAGAACTCATTCATCGTAATCTAAAACAAAATAATATACAAGCTGGAGTATTGCATGAAGATTTTAGAAATTTTCAAAATGATAAAAAATTTGATTTTATAGTTTGTAATCCACCTTTTTATAGAGATGGGGCGCATGAGGGTAAAAATACGCATAAAAATATAAGTAAATTTCAAAAATATTTGACTTTAAATGAATTTATTGTTAGATCCAATGCTTTGTTAAAACCTATGGGGGTATTGTATTTTTGTTACGAAGCCTTGGCTTTAGATAAAATTTGCCTTGTTTTAGAGAGTAAAAAGCTAAAATTAACTAAAATTCGTTTTGTACATACTCATCAAAATATTTCAGCAAGACTTGTCTTGGTGCAAGCTAGAAAAAGTGTAAAATCGCCTTGTGAGATTTTACCCCCTTTTTTTATCTATAAAAATGAGAATTTGAGTGAGCAAATGCAAGAGATTCACTCTAGATTTAGGTTGGAAAGTTATGATATTTAATAAAGATTTTTCTTATGGATTTAATGAAAATGCTTGTCAAGAATGCGGTGGAAAATGTTGCACAGGAGAAAGTGGAAATATTTTTGCAAACAAGGAAGAGTTAAAGGCTTTGAGAGAGCATTTGCAATTAGATGAAAAAGAATTTGCTTTGAAATATTTAAAAAAGGTAGGCTTTAGAATGAGTTTTAAGGAAGTTGAATTTGAAGATGGATTTGCATGTATTTTTTTCGATAAGGAAAAAAGAAATTGCTCTATTTATGATTTTCGTCCGAAGCAATGCCGCACCTTTCCTTTTTGGGAATATTTTAAAACACATCAAGAGGAGCTAAAAAAAGAATGTATAGGAATTTGTTATTTGTCTTAATAGGCTTTTTTTTAACTGCGTGTGGGGCTTCAAAAACGATTATAGCTTACCCCGATTATAAGCAGCAAAAGAGCAATGAATTTGATTTAAGGATCATGAAAGCTTATAATTATGAATATTTTAATCAATATGAAGAAGCTAGGGATGAGTTTTTGGCACTTTTTAGAGATTATAATATTACTAATTTTTTAGAAAATGCATTTTTGCTAACTCTAGCAAACAACCTTGATAAAAAAGAAGAGATAAATAATATAGCCAAGCCTTATCTTGATAAGAGTGATAATCTTAAGCGTCTTAGTGCACTTTATGCCTTAAATTCTTATAATCTTAAAGAAGCTCAAGAGCTTATCCAAGGGCTTTTAAAGAAAAAAAGTGATGATCCAAGAAATTTAGAGCTTTATGGAGATGTATTAATACGCCAAAATAATTTAAAAGATGCCATAAAATATTATCAACTAGCCTATAATCAAGTTCAAAACGAGGAGATTTTGTTTAAGCTCGTGGGTGTTTATGCTATATTAAATGATACTTCAAGCATTAAAAATATACTAGAAAATTCAAAAAATATTAATGGTTGCACTCTTAAAACTTGCATTTTACTAGCAAAGATTTATAATGATAAGGGCAATAGCAAAGCTTTACAAGAAATTTATATAGAGCTTTATAATATTACAAAAAACAAAAGCTTTATCCTAGCTCTTATCGAGCTTTTAAGTTCTCAAAACAAAGACAAAGAAGCATTGCATTTTGCTTTAAAATATAATGCAGATGATGATATGAAGCTTTATTTATATCAAAGGTTAAAATTATACAACAAGGCTAAAGATCTTAGTATGCAAATTTATAAACGCACTCAAGAGAAAGAATATCTTTTGCGTGCAGCAGTGTTTGAATTTGAAGAAGCAAATTTGAATAAAAAAATCACTCCGCAGGTTGTTGCTCTTGTGAGCGAAAAATTTTCTAATGCGATTGATGAAAATAGTGATGCTTTGTATTTGAATTATTATGGGTATTTATTGATAGATTATGATTTAGATCTTAAAAAAGGTATGAAATTGGTTGAACTTGCCTTAAAAAAAGAGCCTCAAAATTTATACTATTTGGATTCTTTAGCGTGGGGGTATTATAAACAAGGTGATTGTAAAAAGGCTTGGGAAATTTTGAAGCAAACTTTAGAGGATAAAGAATTTGCAAATTCTGATGAGAGCAAGGCTCATGCAAAAGCAATAAAGGCGTGTATTAAACCATGATTTTAGATAAAATTTTTGAAAAAACTAAAGAAGATTTAAAAGAGCGTAAGGCGCAACTGCCTTATGATATGTTGGGACGATCTTTAGCATCGAATCCTTTTTTTCCTAAAGATGTTAAAGCTGCTTTAAAAAGAATAGAAAATGAAGTAAGAATTATCGCAGAGGTTAAAAAAGCTAGTCCAAGTAAAGGGGTTATAAGGGAAAATTTTGATCCTTTAGATATAGCTTTAAAATACGAAAAAAATGGAGCTGCTGCTATTTCAGTTTTAACAGAACCGCATTTTTTTCAAGGGAGTTTAGAATACCTTAGCATGATACGCCGTTATACGCACGCTCCTTTGTTGCGAAAGGATTTTATTTTTGATGAGTATCAAATTTTAGAAGCTTTGGTTTATGGGGCGGATTTTGTTTTGCTTATCGCTAGAATGTTAAGTATGAAAGAGCTTAAAAGATTGCTTGAATTTACAAGACATTTGGGACTTGAAGCCTTGGTGGAAATTCACGATAAAGAAGATTTGAGCAAAGCGATTTTTTCAGGAGCTGATATTATAGGCATAAATCATCGCAATTTGGATGATTTTTCTATGGATATGAATTTATGCGAAAAACTCATCCCACAAATTCCAAATTCAAAAATTATTATCGCAGAAAGCGGTTTAGAGGATAAAGATTTTTTAAGGCATTTGCAAAATTTAGGCGTTGATGCTTGTTTAATCGGCGAATATTTTATGCGCGAAAAAGATGAAGGAAAGGCTTTAAAAGCTTTGCTTTAAGGAGGGAAAATGCAGTATTTGTATGCACCATGGCGGAGTGAGTATTTTGAAAAAGAAAAAAGTGTTTGTCCATTTTGCGATTGTGCTAATAAGATCAAAAGCGATGAAGAATTAGGCGTGATTTTTAGAGCAAAGCATTGTTTTGGAGTGATGAACCGCTATCCTTATTCTGCGGGGCATTTTATGGTGATTCCTTATGTACATGAAGAGCATATAGAAAATTTAAGCGATGAAATTTGGCAAGAAATGAGCCATTTTGTGCGTTTGGGAGTGAAAATTTTAAAAGAGCAAATTCATGCAAATGGGGTCAATATCGGTATGAATTTAAGTAAAGATGCAGGAGCTGGCATAGCTTTTCATTGTCATTATCATCTAGTGCCACGCTGGGCAGGAGATACAAATTTTATCACAACCATAGGAGAAACTAGGGTTTGTGGCGCTAATATCGAGCAAGTTTATCAAAAACTTGTTTTGGCTTTTAAAAATGCTCAGTGAAGTTGAATTTACAGAATTTCAAAAAGAAAATTTCTCTCTTTTAATCGATGCAAGAAGCCCTAGAGAATTTTTGCATTCTCATTTGATAGGAGCTTTAAATTTTTATGCACTCAATGATGAAGAATATCAAGAAATAGGAATGATTTATAAGAAAAATCAAGCTTTAGCTAAGGCTAGGGGTGCGAGTTATATTTGTCAAAATATGTCAAAGCATATCTTAGAACTTACTCAAAAATTCCGCATAGGAGATAAGATTGGAATTTACTGTTCTCGTGGGGGTTTGCGTTCAAAATCTATCGCAGTGATTTTGAGCGAATTAGGCTATAGAGTGGTGCGTTTAAAGGGTGGCTTTAAAGCTTATAGAAGTTTTTTAGCACATTATTTTGATAATGAAATAAATTTAGATTTTTTTGCTCTTTGTGGTAATACAGGCTGTGGAAAAACAGAGCTTTTGGAGCTTTTACCCCATCATTTAAATTTAGAAAAAATGGCAAATCATCTAGGCTCTTCTTTTGGCGATATTTTAGGTACTCAACCTACGCAAAAAGCTTTTGAAGCAAGCCTTTTTCATACTTTAAATTCTTTAAAAGATTTTATCTTTATAGAGAGTGAAAGTCGTAAAATAGGCGAAATAGTTTTGCCTTTAAAGCTTTATGAAAAAATGCAAAAAGCATTTAAAATTCATTGTTTTTGTTCTTTAGAAAAGCGCATAGACAGGATACAAAAGATCTATCAAGAAAAAATGACTCCTTTGAAATTTAAAGAATGTCTTGCTAAGATCAGTCCTTATATCAGTGTAAATCTTCGTCAGGATTTGCTAAAAAGTTATGAGCAAAGAGAATGGCAAAGGCTTATTGCCTTGCTTTTGGCTTATTATGATAAGAGTTATAAAAAGCCACAAAAAATAGATTTTGAGCTAAACACTGATGATATCTTCAAAGCCAAAGAAGAGCTTTTAGGCTATTTTAAAACGCAATTGCTTTTTTAATACTAGATAATTTCTACTTTTAATTTAAAAAAACTTTTACTAAATCATCAAAATTTTCTTTATTATCTTGCAAGAATTCTTTTTTATTGTTTTGGTTTAGCCCCAAATTTTTATTTTAATGCTAGTAAATTTGAATTATAGAGAAGTAAAATATTTTTTAAAATACCTATTTATAGTAATTTAAGATAAAAAAATAAATTTTGATAAAAAAAATATATAAAATATTTCTTAAATTTATATTTTTTTAAACCATTTTAAATATAATTATCTCGCAATTAAATTTTGTAAGAAAGGACAGGTAAATGAATGCGATAAATTCAAGTTTTATTGTGTTGTGTACTTTGCTAGTTTTGCTTATGACTCCAGCTTTGGCAATGTTTTATTCAGGTATGGTAAGAAGTAAAAATACTCTTAATACCATAATGAATTGCTTTATTGTTTTTGGTGTTATTACTTTACAATGGGTAGTGCTTGGATTTAGTCTTTCTTTTGGTAAAGATGAAGGACTTGGGCTTGTAGGAAATTTCGAGAATTTCCTCTTAGAGGGTATTAGCGGATATAATGCTTCAGGTGTTCCAAATATTCTTTTTGTAATTTTTCAAATGATGTTTGCACTTATTGCATCTGCCATCATAACAGGCTCTTTGGTTGGAAGAATTAAACTGGGTGTTTTGGTGATATTTTTACTTTTTTGGAGTACTTTAGTTTATGATGTGTTAGCGCATATGATTTGGAGTAGTGAGGGGTTTTTGCTTAAAAGAGGAAGCCTTGATTTTGCTGGGGGCGGTGTTGTGCATATTAGCTCTGGGGTTGCCGGACTTGTAGGAGCTTTGATAGTGGGTGCTAGAAAAAGTGATGATGAGGATAAAAACGCACATTCTATTCCTTATGCTTTCTTAGGTGCGATTTTGCTTTTTATAGGATGGTTGGGTTTTAATGCTGGAAGTGCTGGTGAAATGAATGATATTGCTATCAATGCTTTTATAGTAAGTATTATATCAGCAGCTTGTGGCTTTTTATCCTGGGTAGTGCTTGAGTGGCTCATCCATAAAAAACCGACTATTTTAGGTGGGCTTAGTGGGCTTGTAGCAGGGCTTGTAGGGATTACTCCAGCTTGTGGTTATGTAGATATTTATGCTTCTCTTGTTATAGGGGCTTTGTCTTCTGTATTTTGTTATTTTGGTTTGAGTTTTATTAAATACAAACTCAAATGGGATGATTCTTTAGATGCTTTTTCTTTGCACGGAATCGGAGGTGTTTGGGGAGGAATCGCTACAGGACTTTTTGCAAGTGCTAAAGTAAATCCTAATGTGATTGCCCAAAATGCACTTGGCGAGGGATTTTTTATCAGCGGAAGTTTGGAACTTTTAAAAGAGCAAATTTTTGCTATTGTGATTTGTGTGGTTTTGTCAGCTCTTATAAGCTTTGTTATTTTTAAGATTATCTCTTGTTTTACAGACTTAAGAGTAAAAGAAGAAGTAGAGCAAAAAGGCTTAGATGTGAGTTTGCACGGAGAAAAAGCTTATACTTTAGCTTAGTTGGCTAAATTTTTACTAAAAAGTCCTTGTAATCATAAACAAGGACTTCAAAATCATTCTTAATTAAAATCAGATAAATACTTTAAAATAAAGTGGATAAATTCATCACTATCATTTGGGCAAGTGATTAAATCATAATCGCACTTTGCTAAATGTTTATACTCCATACCTAGCTCAAAAATCGTTTCAGAACAATCTATGCAAAAAGAAATAGGATAAATCAAAGCTTTGTTATCTAAATTTGCCAAAATATCGCTCGTATTTGGCTCAAGCCATTTTACTGGACCTAATTTTGATTGATAAGCTAAGATAATCTCATCAAAATGATCTTTTAATCTTTCTTTTAAAAGCTCTACATGATGATTGACATGTTTTTCATATAAATCGCCCTTGTCGATAATACTTTGCGGTAAAGAATGTGCTGAAAAAATTAAAGTTTTAGCATCAAACTCACTTTTTTTGGTCAAAATATGAGAAACAATCGTCTCATTATAAAGCTCATCTTCGTAAAAAATATCTACAATCTTTATTTTTGCCTTGATTTTTTGTTTTAAAATTTCATTTTGCAAAACTTCAAGCGATGAAGTAACTGTGGTGCTTGAGTGGTGTGGATAAAGTGGAAAAAGAATGATTTCATCATTTTCACTTAAAGTGTATTTTTGCAAAACTTCATTGGCAAAAGGCGGCACATAAAGATTGACAAAATCAAATTTAAAGTCTTTTGTTTTTGCATTAAGCTTTTCGCACAAACTTTGAGTAAGTTCATTGAGTGGAGATTTTCCACCCATTTGTTTATAATTTTCTCTCATAGCTTTTACGCGAGATTTCGTAATAATCCACGCCACAAATCTTCTTATAAATTTATTTTTAATACCCAAAATATAAGGATCATTAAACATATTTTTTAAAAAAGTTTCACAATCTTGTAAATTTGTGGCTCCGCCCATATTTAAAAATAAAACTAATTTCATCTAAAAACCTTTTTTTAATTTTATTTTACTTCAGTATGGATTTAAAATCAATAAATTTTTATCTAAGTGTTTTATTGAAACTCAAGTTATTTGGAGTTTATTGCATTATTTTAGAAAAATTAAAATTTTTCTAAAATTTCTTGCACAGCATAAGCATTTTGTATATTTGCTAGGTAATTTTCCTTATTTAAAAACAAATCATATAAAGCCATATGTTCGCCAAAAAGGGGTGTTTGTGTCATCAGTTCTAAGTTTTGTCCATCTTTACTTAGGGAAAAATCTGCTAAATTTGCCTCGTAAAAATGATTTTTACTCACAAGTGTAATTTTTCTTAGTCTTTGCGTACTGTTCCAGCTTTGATGCACACAAGCGATCGTTTTTTCTAGCTTGCAGGTTATAATGCTTTCATCTTCTCTTTGATTGTCTTTGTTGAAACTTTTTAAAATGTTAGCATTTGTAATTTTCTCTGCGCTTAAAAAATGAAGCAAGTCAAGATCATGCACAGCCAAATCTTGCAAAATTCCTACATCACTGATTCTTTGCGGATAAGTGGAAAATCTTTGTATATTGATGCTGATAATTTCTTCATTTTGAAGCTCTTTTTTTAGAGCCAAAACTGCAGGATTAAATCTTTCGCAAAATCCCACACCCACTTTTACATTATGATCTTTAGCCAAATTTGAAATTTCATTTATTTCATTTAAATTTAGTGCTAAAGGTTTTTCGATCAATACGCATTTACATTTACAAAAAACCTTTCTAGCTATTTCTAAATGTGAATTTGTCGGTGTTGCAATGATGATGATGTCATTATCTTGATTTAAAAATTCATCCAAATTAATAAAAAAAGGCGCGTTTAAATTTTTATTTTCAACCATATCAAACAAAGCGTTGATTTTAAAATTTTTATTTTTACTAAGCTCGTTTAAATGGTTTTGCCCCATTTTTCCAAGGCCTACAATTCCTACTTTCAAGAGAAAAATCCTTCATTTTCAAGTTCGCTTAAAACTTGTTTTAAGAGTTTGATTTTTTCCCATTGAGAATGAGTGAAGATTTCATTTCCTTCTTCAGTGGAGCTAAAGCCACATTGTGTGCTGATTTCAATTTGTTTTGGATTTAAAAATTGAGCTGCTATTTTTACTCTTGCTTTTAACTCTTCTACGCTTGGACTTTCATTGGTTTTGCTAGTAAGAATTCCTAAAACCGCAATTTGATCGTTGATGTATTTTAAAGGTTCAAAATTTCCAGCCCTTTCATCATCAAATTCTAAGAAGAATTTATCGACTCTAAGTTCTCCAAAAAGCTTCTTAGCGACTTTCATATAGCCCCCACTTGCTACATAGCGACTGCGGTAGTTTCCACGACAAATATGAATTGCACTCATTATGTTTTTTGGCATAGTTTTTAAACTCTCATTTAAAAAATCTACATATTCTTCACAAATATCATCTGTGTTGATCTCATTTAAAGCGCAAAATTCATAATCACATAAAGAACCAAAGCTTGTATCATCAAGTTGCAAATATACTCCACCAAGAGCTGCAAATTCTTTGTAAAAATTTTCATAAGCATTTAAAATATCATTTTTAAGTTTTGTAAAATCTTTACCATAGTAATTAAATTCTGTGTTTTTGCCCCCGCGGATAAAAAGCATATATAAAAGCATTGAAGGGCTTGGAATGGTAAGTTTTAAGCGATTTGTATCTATTTTTAAACCTTTTGCAATTTGCATTAATCTTTCAAAATCTTTTAAAAAAGGATGGTTATTGCACTCGATTTTACTTTCAATTTCTATGCCCTCAGCCCTTGTTTCTATCCCTTTAAAGATATAACCCTTTTCTTTTTTGATTTTTTTAATACCGCCAAAACCCCAGTAAAAATCAAGATGCCACCAAGAACGGCGTAATTCCCCATCACTTAAATAATAAATTCCCGCCTTATCGCACTCTTCTAAAAGATCTCTTATGCAAGAATCTTCAATGCTGCGAAGTTGTTCTTCATCGATTTTTCCCAAGGCAAAATTTTCTCTAGCTTCTTTTAAAATTTTAGGTCTTAAAAAAGATCCCACTTGATCTAATTTCATAGTCCTTCCTTAAACACTTTAATTACACTTTCTTGCTCACTTTGACTTAAAAATGCTGAAAATGGCAAGGATAAAATATGCTTACTCGCAAATTCTGATTTTTCTAATTTTAAATGCGAAAATTCACTGAAGCAAGGTTGCTTGTGAAGTGGTGTAGGATAATGGATAGCATAAGGAATGTTTGCTTTTTCAAAAGCTTTTAAAACTCTAGCTCTATCCTCTACTAAAACGCTATATTGCGCATAAGCACTGATGGCGTTTTCATCAATCTTTGGAATTTGGCAATTTGTCAAATTTTCGTTGTAGAATTTTGCTATTTCTTGTCTTTTGTTAATTTCTTCATCTAGGTGTTTTAATTTTACATTTAAAATGGCTGCTTGAAGAGTATCAAGACGAGCATTTATCCCTATAAATTCATGTTTATAACGATCAGTTTGTCCATGATTGAGTAAAATTCTTAATTTTTTAGCTATGCTCTCATCGTTACAAAAAATCGCTCCACCATCGCCATAAGCCCCCAAAGGCTTAGAAGGAAAAAAGCTAGTGCATGAAATTTTGGCAATAGAGCAAGATTTTTCACCCTTAAAGCTTGCTCCAAAACTTTGTGCACCATCTTCAATCAAGCTTATATTTTTGCTTTCGCAAAAGGCGTTTAGTTCTTGTAAATTACTCATTTGACCAAACATACTCACAGCAATAATTGCTTTTGTTTTAGGAGTGATGGCGTTTTTTAGGAGTTCAAAATCGATATTAAAATTATCTAAATTTATATCTACAAATACAGGCTTAGCTCCAAGTAATGCGACCATTTCAGCTGTAGCTATAAAAGTAAAGCTAGGCACTATGACTTCATCTTCTTGTTTGATATCTAAAGCCCTTAAAGCAAGATATAAAGCACTTGTGCCACTTGAGCATCCTATTGCGTGTTGTACATGAGTGTATCGGGCTAAATTTGTTTCAAATTCATTTAATTTTGCACCTCCTATAAAAGAGGAGCTTGATAAAACACTTGCAATTTCAGAATCGATTTCTTCTTTATACTGAAGATATTGAGTTTGAAGATTGATAAAATTCATAAAAAACCTTGAAAATTAAAGAAATTAATTAAAAAGGCTTATTGTATTTTAGTTTTACTTAATTTAAAGTAATTTTGGTATGATATGCTTTTATAAAAATTTCTTAGGAAAATCTTATGGATGTTAGAAGTGAATATTTAAATTTTTTTAAGTCTAAGGGTCATGAAATCACACCTTCAAGTCCTTTAGTTCCTGATGATGCAACCTTGCTTTTTACAAATGCGGGAATGGTGCCTTTTAAAAGTATATTTACAGGAGAAGTGCCTCGTCCAAACCCACCACGCAAAACAAGCTGCCAAACTTGTATAAGAGCAGGGGGAAAACACAATGATTTAGATAATGTAGGCTATACTGCTCGCCATCATACTTTTTTTGAAATGTTAGGAAACTTCAGCTTTGGGGATTATTTTAAAGAACAAGCTATCGCTTATGCTTGGGAATTTGTAACTGAGGTGTTAAAACTTCCTAAAGATAGACTTTATGTAACTGTACATGAAAGCGATGATGAAGCCTTTGAATTATGGCAAAAACATATCCAAAAAGAAAGAATTTATAGATTTGGCGATAAGGATAATTTTTGGCAAATGGGCGATACAGGCCCTTGTGGTCCTTGTAGCGAGATCTTTTATGATCAAGGCGAAGAGTATTTTAATGGAGAAGAAGATTATATGGGTGGAGATGGAGATAGGTTCTTAGAAATTTGGAACCTTGTTTTCATGCAGTATGAAAGAAGTGCTGATGGTAAACTTACGCCTTTGCCAAAACCAAGTATTGATACAGGAATGGGGCTTGAGAGGGTTACGGCTATCAAAGAGGGTAAATTTAGCAATTTTGACAGCTCGCTTTTTATGCCTATTATCGATGAAATTGCAAAACTTTGTGGTAAAACTTATATTTATGAAAGTGGAGCTAGCTTTAGAGTTATCGCTGATCATATAAGATCGAGTGTATTTTTGCTCGCTCAAGGAACGAGTTTTGATAAAGAGGGTAGGGGTTATGTTTTACGCCGTATTTTACGCCGTGCTTTAAGACATGGGTATTTATTGGGGCTTAAAAAACCTTTTATGTATAATTTAGTTGATGTAGTTTGCAAGCTTATGGGTGAGCATTATACCTATCTTAATGAAAAGAAAGATTTTATAAAAGAGCAAATCTGCTTAGAAGAAGAGAGATTTTTGAGCACTATAGAAAACGGTATTGAAATTTTTAATGAAGAGCTTAAAAATACCAAAGAAGTTTTTAGCGGAGAGGTTGCATTCAAGCTTTATGATACTTATGGTTTTCCACTTGATTTAACGCAAGATATGTTAAGAGAAAAAAATCTTGTGGTAGATGAAGCTAAATTTGAAGAATTGATGAATGAACAAAAAAATCGTGCAAAAGCTTCTTGGAAAGGAAGCGGCGATAAGGTAGCAAGTGGAGATTTTAAAAATTTACTTGAAAAATTTGGAGAAAATTGCTTTGTGGGTTATGAAAAAACAGAATGTCAAGCCACCGTTTTAGCTCTTTTAGATGAAGATTTTAAAGAAGTTTCAAGTCTTAAAGGTCTAGGCTGGGTTATGCTTGATAATACTCCTTTTTATGCAACAAGTGGGGGGCAAATTGCTGATACAGGATATATAGGAACTAGCGAAGTGCTAGATACTCAAAAGTTTTTCAATCTCAATCTTAGTCTTGTAAAAGCTAATGAAGAAATCAAGCTTAATGATAAGATAATAGCAAAAATTGATACCGACAAAAGAGAACAAACTGCACGCCATCATTCAGCTACTCATCTTTTACATCACGCTTTAAGAGAAATTTTGGGTTCTCATATCAGTCAAGCAGGTTCTTTGGTTGAAAGCAATAAATTAAGATTTGATTTTACTCATCACAAAGCTTTAAGCAAGGAAGAATTAGAAAGTATTGAAAAAAGAGTTAATGAAATGATCATTAGCTCAAGCGAAGCAATTTTAGAAAATATGCCTTTAGAAGATGCTAAAAAAAGTGGAGCTATTGCTTTATTTAATGAAAAATATCAAGGTAATGTACGCGTTTTAACCTTAGGTGAAAGTAAAGAGCTTTGCGGAGGAACTCATGTAAAAAATACAGCTCAAATAGGAAGTTTTTACATAGTTAAAGAAAGTGGTGTAAGTGCAGGTGTAAGGCGTATAGAAGCGGTTGTTTCAAGAGCAGCTTTAGAATTTTGCAAGACTTTTATGAATGAAAATCTAAACCTTAAAGAAGAGCTTAAAAGCAATGATTTAAGTCTTGGGGTAAAAAAACTTAAAAATGAAATTCTAAAATTAAAAAACGAGCTTAAAAATTCTAACAAATCACAGCTTAACTCAAGCAATATCAATGGAGTTCAAATTTGCGTTGAATGCGTAGAAAGCGGTGATATAAAAACCATGATTGATGAATTTAAAAACAAATTTGAAAAAGCTGCTATTTTACTAATACAAACAAAAGATGATAAGATAACCCTTGCAGCAGGTGTGAAAAATTGTCCTTTAAAAGCTGGAAATTTGGTTAAAAATATTGCTCAAATTTTAGGTGGCAATGGCGGCGGAAGAGATGATTTTGCTACAGCAGGCGGTAAAGATATAAGCAAGATAGATGAAGCTTTAAAACAGGCTTTGGATTTGATCCAAAAAGGACTTTAAGCAATGTTAATTCTTGCTTCAAGTTCTGTTTCTAGATCGAATTTGCTCAAAGAGGCAAAGATTGAATTTCAACAAATAAGCTTTGACTATGATGAAAATTTAGACAAAAATTTAAAGCCTAGTATTTATGTGCAAAAAATCGTCTTAGAGAAAGAAAGACAATTTTGCACGACTTATGAAGAGAAATTTAAAGATGAAACTTTACTCTTTGCAGACAGCATAGTTTGCATAGGAGATAAAATTCTTACTAAGGCAAATACCAAAGAAGAAGCTTGTGAAATGCTTGATTTACAAGATGGAAAATGTGCTAGTATTTTAAGTGCTTTTTTGTTAAAGAATTTAAAAAAAAGAGTTTTCTCTCTTTCAAAAACAACGCTTTATTTTTCAAAATTTGATCCTCGTGATTTAAAAGACTATGTAGAAAATGGATTTTATAAGGGTAAAGCAGGGGCGATTATGTGTGAGGGTTTTCATAAAAACTATATCATTAAACAAGAGGGAAATTTAAACACCGCTTTAGGACTTGATACTCAAAATTTAAAGGCTTATTTATGAAAATTTTAAAATATATATTTTCATTTTTTGTTGTGTGTTTGATCGCTGTATTTATTTATGTGGCCTATCTTTTTGCAAATGCAGATACTCAAGGATATACTTTTAAAGAGTATAAACCTCCACTTACAACGCAAATTTACGACAGAAATGGAAAATTAGTAGCCAATATCTTTGAACAACATCGTTTTTATGCAAGCTATGAAGAATTACCCCCGCGTCTTATAGAAGCTCTTGTAGCTATAGAAGATACTAGCTTTTTTGAACATGATGGGGTAAATATTGATGCTATTTTTAGGGCTATTGTTAAAATTATAAGAAGTGGTGGAAAAACCATGGAGGGAGCTTCAACGCTTACTCAACAATTTATCAAAAATACAGAATTAACCCCTGAAAGAACTATCACTCGTAAAATTCGCGAAGCCTTGCTCGCCTATAAAATGGAAACAATTTTAAGCAAAGAGCAAATTTTGGAAAGATATTTAAATTATATCTTTTTTGGACATGGATATTATGGGGTTAAAACAGCTGCGCAAGGATATTTTCATAAAAATCTAAATGAGTTAAGCCTTAAAGAGATTGCTATGCTTGTGGGTATGCCAAAAGCACCAAGTAGCTATGATCCTACAAAACATTTAGATCTTTCTATCGCAAGGGCAAATAATGTTGTAGCAAGAATGTATACATTAGGTTGGATTTCTAAAGCAGAATATGATGAAGCTATGAAAGAAATTCCTCAAGTTTATGATGATACTTTAACGCAAAATGCAGCTCCTTATGTTGTAGATGAGGTGATTAAGCAATTAAGTCCTAGCATTAAAGATCTTAAAACAGGCGGCTATAAAATCACTTTAAATATAGATTTAGATGTGCAAGAAATGGCTCAAAATGCCTTAAAATTTGGTTATGATGAAATAGTAAAGCGTGATAAGGATGCAAATTTAAGTACGCTAAATGGAGCTATGGTGGTGGTTAATCATCAAAGTGGAGATGTTTTAGCCTTAGTGGGTGGGGTTGATTATGAAAAAAGTAATTACAACCGAGCTACTCAAAGCACACGACAACCAGGCAGCTCCTTTAAACCTTTTGTGTATCAAGCAGCTATTAATCTAGGCTATTCGCCTATGAGTGAGATTGCAGATATTTCTAGAATTTTTGAAGGTGGAGCAGGGGATAATAAAGACTGGAAACCTAAAAATGATGGAGGTAAATTCCTTGGCTTGATTACCCTAAAAGAAGCCTTAACACGTTCAAGAAACCTAGCTACTATCAATCTTGCTCTTGGTATGGGACTTGATGTGCTTCATTCAAAGCTTGTAGAATTTGGCTTTAGGGATATTCCGGCTAATTTATCGATTGTTTTAGGAAGCTTTGGAATTTCTCCTTTGGAGTATTCTAAATTTTATACTATGTTTGGAAATTATGGAGTTATAAAAGAGCCACAAATCATTAAGCAAGTACAAGATAGAAATGATCAAATTATTATGGAATTTAACTCAAATGAATACAGAGTGAGCGATGAAGCGCAAAGCTTTTTGGTTTTGGATATGATGAGAAATGTTGTAGAGCATGGTACAGGACGCAATGCAAGGGTTGAAGGCATAGAAATAGCAGGCAAAACAGGAACTACCAATAAAAATATCGATGCTTGGTTTTGTGGCTTAACACCTGAGATTGAAGCTTTGATTTGGTATGGAAATGACAATAATAAGCCTATGCGTTATACAGAGGGTGGGGCTAGGACTTCTGCTCCCGTGTTTAAGGAATTTTTAAATAAATACTTAGAGAAATTTCCTGATACTACAAGAAAATTCAGCATTCCAAATGGGGTATATAGAGGAAGTTATAAGGGGCAAAATGCTTATTATACTATCAAATCACCTCTGCCAAGAGCGAATATGAAATTTAATGAAAGTGAGATTTTATTTTAAAAGTATGTGAAGAAATAGAAAAATCTATTTCTTCTAAAAGAGTTAAGCTTTTTCGATAACAATCTCATCATTTTTTGCATCGATAACAATCTCATCATTTTCATTAAGCTTGTCTGCAAGTATCATATCGCTTAGCTTGTCTTCGATTAAATCATAAATAGCCCTTCTTAAAGGTCTAGCACCAAAGTCAGGATCAAATCCGTCCTTAGCGATTAAAAGCGCAGCATTTTCACTAAGACTTGCTTTTATACCCTTATTTTCCAAACTTTTTTGCAAGTCTTTAAATAAAAGTTTAACTATCTCATATGCCTCATCTTTTCCAAGTGGATTAAAGGTGATGATATCGTCTAAGCGGTTTAAAAATTCAGGTTTAAAGAAATTTTTTAACTCATTTTTTACCGCATCTTCTTGTTCTTTTCCGCTTAAATTCATGATAGCACTTGAGGCGATATTAGAAGTTAAAATAATAATGGTATTTTTAAAATCCACAGTTACACCCTTGCTATCAGTTGCCCTACCATCGTCTAAAATTCCTAAAAGTACATTAAACACATCCTTGTGGGCTTTTTCGACTTCATCAAATAAAAGCACGCTATAAGGTTTTCTACGCACCGCTTCAGTAAGCTCTCCGCCTTCTTCATGCCCTACATAACCTGGAGGCGCTCCTAAGAGTCTTGAAACGCTATGTTTTTCCATAAATTCGCTCATATCAAAGCGAATCATTGCTTTTTCATCATCAAATAAAAATTTCGCCAAAGCCTTAGCAGATTGTGTTTTTCCTACTCCTGTAGGCCCTAAAAATAAAAAGCTTCCTATAGGCTTATTGTCTGCATTTAATCCTGCTTTATTGCGTTTGATAGCTCTTGCTAAAGCGCTTAGAGCCTTATCTTGCCCAATCACACTTTCTTTTAAGTGTTTTTCTACTTCCAAAAATTTTTGCTTCTCTGAAGTCAGCATTTTTTGCACGCTAATTCCTGTCCATTTGCTTAAAATTCCAGCAACCAAATCTTCATCCACTTGATTTTTAAGCAAGACTCCATTTTCGCTCATTTTTTTCCATTTTTCTTCTAAATTTGCCACTTCTTTTTCGCATTCTGGAATTTTGCCATATTCTAATTCTGCAGCTTTTTGGAATTCACCCTTATTTTTTGCAAAAACAGCTTCGTTTTTAAGACTATCGATTTCTTTTTTCTTTGCGCTTATGCTATCAAAAACTGCTTTTTCATTTTCAAATTGTGAATTTAAAGCACTTTGTTTTTCTTTTAAATTGGCCAGTTCTTTGGCAATTTCATCTAGTCTTTTTTGATTTTTTTCATCATTTTCCATCTTTAGAGCTTCATTTTCTACTTCTAAAGTTTCTATGTCTTTGCGTGCCTTTCTCAAAGAGCTTGGTTCGCTTTCAATTTGCATTTTAAGTTCAGCCGCAGCTTCATCGATTAAATCAATTGCTTTATCGGGTAAAAAACGATCGGCAATATAGCGTTTTGAAAGCTTAGCTGCCGCTACTAAAGCACTATCATTGATGGTGACATTGTGATGAATTTCAAGTTTTTCTTTAATACCCCTTAGCATTGCTAAAGCTTCATTTACGCTAGGTTCGCCTACATTTACAGGTTGAAAACGGCGTTGCAAGGCCGCATCTTTTTCAAAGTATTTACGATATTCTTTAAGAGTGGTTGCTCCTATGGTGTGAAGTTCGCCTCTTGCAAGTGCCGGCTTTAAAATATTTGCAGCATCCATACTTCCTTCGCTTGCTCCTGCGCCTACTATGGTGTGAATTTCATCGATAAAAAGTATGATATTTTCACTTTTAATGACCTCATTTACCACCGCTTTTAATCTATCTTCAAATTCTCCACGATATTTTGCTCCTGCGATCAATGCACTCATATCAAGAGCTATGACTTTTTTATTTTGTAAAGATTTTGGCACATCTTTTTTGATAATTCTTTGTGCTAAAGCTTCTACGATCGCTGTTTTTCCTACTCCTGGTTCACCTAAAAGTATAGGGTTGTTTTTTGTTTTGCGTATAAGAATTTGCATTAAGCGTTCGATTTCTTCTTCTCTGCCTATAACAGGATCAAGCTTTCCTTCACTTGCTTTTGCGGTTAAATCTATACCAAATTTATTTAAGCTATCTAGGGTTTCATCACTTGTTTTGCTTTCGATTTTGCGTCCTGCTCTTAAATTTTGGAGCTCTTTTTGAAATTCTTTAATATCTATAAATTTGGCTAAAATTTCTCTAATAGGATTTTTTTCGCTTTCGCTTATAAGCCAAGTATCTACACTTAAGTAATTATCACCATTGGCACTCATAAGTCCTTTAGCACTTTCTAAGGAATTGATAAATTCATTAGAAAAACGCACATTTTCACGATTGACATTAGAGCTTGTTGCAAGATTTGAAATTCTGCTTTTGATTTCAAGTTCTAAAGCTTCTTTTGAAATATTAAATTTATTACAAATTTGATTTAAAATACTTGAACTGTCTACAATTAAAGCCCATAAAAGATGTAAAGGGACAACTTCATTATTTTTAGAATGAATCGCCAAAGACGCTGCACTTTCAAGGTTTGAAAGCATATTGTCGGTTAAAAATTCTTGTATATTTGCCATTGTATATCCTTTTTCAAGTTTTATATATGAAGTATTATATAACTTTAGTCAAATAATGTCAAGTTATTTTATAAAATTTTTGAAATAAAATTAAGTATATTTTAGAAAGTATTGAATTTTAAGCACTTAAATAGCTATTTTACAAACATATCAATAGCCTTGTTTAAATCCTCTATGCTTTGCGTATCTTTTTCCATCACCGCATGATACATACAATGGGCTAAATGTTCTTTAAGTATGGCTTTAGCGGTATTGTTAACCGCTGCTTTAACCGCAGCAAGCTGGATAAGAATATCACTACAATCCTCATCTCTTTCAACCATTTTTTTAATAGCTTCTAAATGTCCTATAGTGCGACTTAAACGATTACTTATGGCTTTGATATGTTTTGGAGAATGCGTATGAGTGTGTTTCATTTATATTCTTTCTTGCTTTGAAATTAAAAAATATAAAATATTTTAGCATTAATTTTTTTTAAATCCATTAAACTTATAACAAATTTAGTATTATTTACGAATTTTTAAGCAAAAGTTATTAAAATTTGGGCTTAAAATATTTAATTTTGGAGTTCATTTTGAGTAGTAAAAGATTTCTAGCCGCTATTACAGGTTTTACAGGCTCTTTGGCTCTTTGTGTTTTTTTAGCAAGCAACCTACAAGCAAAACCAAAGAATCCATCTGATTTAATGCAACAACGCTTAGAGTCTTTAGATAAATTGACTAAAACTTTGGCTATAGTTGAGCAGTATTATGTAGATGATGAAAATATTACAGATTTGATTGATAAATCACTTTCTGGACTTTTGAGCAATCTTGATGCGCATTCTTCTTTTTTAAATGAAAAAGATTTTAATGATATGAAAATTCAAACAAGTGGTGAATTTGGTGGACTTGGGATCACTGTAGGTATGAAAGATGGCGCCTTGACTGTTATTTCTCCTATAGAGGGAACTCCAGCAGATAAAGCTGGGATTAAATCAGGCGATATAATATTAAAAATCAACGATGAGGCTACTTTGGGAATCAATTTAAACGATGCAGTGGATAAAATGCGCGGAAAACCAAAGACGCAAATCACTCTTACTATATTTAGAAAAGGAGCAACTAAGCCTTTTGATGTTACTTTAACGCGTGATATTATTAAAGTAGAAAGTGTTTATGCAAAGCTTATCGAAGATGAAAATATACTTTATTTAAGAGTTACGAATTTTGATAAAAATGTTGTGGACATGACAAGTAAAGAGCTTAAAAAACATCCTAATGTAAAGGGTGTAATTTTGGATTTAAGAAATAACCCTGGCGGTCTTTTAAATCAAGCTACAGGGCTTGTTAATTTATTTGTAGATAAAGGAGTAATTGTTTCTCAAAAAGGACGCGTTACAAGTGAAAATCAAGAGTATACAGCAAATCCAAAAAATAAAATTTCTGACAGTTCTTTAGTAGTGCTTGTGAATGGCGGAAGTGCGAGTGCTAGTGAGATTGTTAGTGGGGCTTTGCAAGATCTTAAGCGAGCTATAATCATAGGAGAAAATACTTTTGGAAAAGGCAGTGTTCAACAAATTATTCCGATCAATGAAACTGAAGCTTTAAGACTTACTATTGCAAGATATTATTTGCCAAGTGGGCGCACTATACAAGCAGTAGGTGTAAAACCTGATATTGAAGTATTTCCAGGAAAAGTTAATACTCAAGAAGATGGCTTTAATATCAAAGAAAGTGATTTAAAGCAGCATTTAGAAAGTGAATTGGAAAAACTTGATAAAAATGAGAAAAAAGAAGACAAAAAAGAGCAAAAAAATGATAAAAATATCATTACTCAAAAGCAAATTAATGATGATGCGCAGTTAAAATCTGCCATAGATACCATTAAAATATTAAATATTAAACAAGGACAATAATTATGAAAAAAAAAGAATTACTTTATGAAGGTAAGGGTAAAAAACTCTATACAACCGAAGATGAAAATTTTCTTATAAGCGAATTTAAAGACGATTTAACAGCCTTTAATGCTGAAAAAAAAGGAAGTGAAAGTGGAAAAGGTGCATTAAATTGCAAAATCAGCACAGAACTTTTTCATTTGCTTGAAAAAAATGGCATAAAAACTCATTTAGTTGAAACCATTAGTGATAATGAGCAAGTGGTAAAAAAATGCAAAATTGTGCCTATTGAGGTTATAGTGCGCAATGTTGCAACAGGATCGCTTACAAAAAGATTGGGTATTAAAGACGGCACAGTTTTGCCTTTTGCTTTGGTGGAATTTTGTCTTAAGAACGATGAGTTAGGAGATCCTTTTATCAATGATGAGCATTGTTTGATTTTAAATTTAGTACAAAATGAAGCACAGATTAAAGAAATTAAAGAAATGGCTAAAAAAATCAATGCGATTTTAACTCCTTTTTTTGATGCTAAAAATTTAAGACTTATTGACTTTAAAATTGAGCTAGGTTTAACTAAAGACAATGAGCTTGTTTTAGCCGATGAAATCAGTCCTGATAGCTGTAGATTTTGGGATAAATTTAGCAATGAAAAGCTAGACAAAGATAGATTTCGTCAAGATTTAGGAAATGTTAAAATGGCCTATGAAGAAGTTTTAAAAAGAATTTTAAACTAAGGAATATCATGAAAATACTTGTCAATGTTTTTTTAAAAAATGGTGTTTTAGATCCTCAAGGAAAAGCTATAGAAAAGGCTTTACATTCTTTAAATTTTAATGAAATCAAAGAAGCAAGAGTAGCCAAACAAATCGTGCTTGATTTAGATGAGAGTGATGAACAAAAAGCAAAAGAACGCGTGAAAAGTATGTGTGAAGAGCTTTTGGTAAATAGTGTAATCGAAGATTATGAGCTTATTGTAAGTGAGAAATGATGAAAGTTGCTATTATTAGATTTCCTGGAACAAACTGCGAATTTGATACCCAATATGCTTTTGAAAAACTTGGTGTAAAAGCACAAATCATTTGGCATGAAGAAAAAGAAATTGATGCAGACTTAGTGGTTTTGCCTGGAGGATTTTCGTATGGAGATTATCTAAGATGTGCAGCCATTGCTAAAATCGCTCCTGCTATGCAAGGTGTTATCGCACATGCGAAAAGAGGAGGATATATTTTAGGAATTTGCAATGGCTTTCAAATCTTGCTTGAAAGTGGACTTTTAGAAGGTGCTATGAAGTACAATAATAATTTAAGTTTTATCTCCAAAAATCAAAATTTAAGAGTTGTTTCAAATGATAATGTTTTTTTAAAGAATTTTCAAAAAGATGAAATTATCAATCTTCCTGTTGCTCATGGTGAAGGAAATTATTATGCAGATGAAGCTACCTTGAAAAAAATGCAAGATAAAGATTTAATTCTTTTAAAATACGAACCAAATCCTAATGGCTCTGTGTTGGATATCGCAGGAATTTGTGATGAAAATAAAAAAATTTTTGGCCTTATGCCTCATCCAGAGCGCGCTTGCGATAAAATATTAGGTAATGATATAGGCTTAAGAATGCTCGAAGGTTTTATGTGAGAATAATATTTTTTTTAGTTTTTGTTTGTCTGAGTCTTTTTGCTCGAAGTGAAATTTCTGTTTTTGATGGTCAAGATGAAAATATGCAAAGAGAATTGCAAAAACTTCCAAAAGAGGAACAGCAAATCTATCAAAATATCGCTCCAAGTGATGAAAATTCCGATTTTGATAGTAATATATATGATCCTTTTATACCTCAAAGTTCATTAGTTCTTACTACTGATGATTATGTTAATAAAGTATATATTGGAGAAGTATTTCCCATAGTTCTTCATGCTAAGATTACAGAGGATACAAATTTTGATTTTAACATCACTTTGCAAAAAAGCAAGGACTTGATCTTTTTAAATCCTGATTTAAAATGGGAATATATTAAAGGCGATTATAGGGCTGTTTTGTGGTTTGAGGCTAAAACTTCAAATGCAAATTTAGAACAGATTTCAGTCAGCCTTTTAAGAAATGGAAAAATTTTTCAAAGTGCTAGTATTAGTATAGGTGCTATCCATTTTGAAAATACACCTAATAATAAAAATTTTTCACATCTTGTGGCAAGTTCCTTGGAGGTTAAAAAAATCAAAACCAGTTATTTTGATGATTCAAGCATTATTACAATGATTGAACTAAGCGCCACAAATGCAAATCTTAAGAGCTTTTTTGTAAATGGAGTCGAGAAACAGGGTATTGAAAATTTAAAGGGTGATTTTAATTCTTCTAATGCTTTTTATTATGCTATTTTTCCATCGACTAAAACAGATTTTGAATTTTCTTATTTTAACAAAGATACTAAAAAAATGGAAAATATGAGCTTTAAGCTTAAAATCAGCGATGATGAGGTGAGCACTCAAAGCGATTTAAATCCTACAAATAGGGATTTTAATATTTATAAACAATATGCTCTTTGGGCTTTGACTCTTATTTTGGCATTATGGTTTGTTTGGAAGAAAAATTATTTTATTTTAGCAGGAGCGCTTTTATGTTTTATACTTGGTTTTCTTGTAGATACTAACACAGAAAATGCAATTTTAAAAGCGGGTTCTAGGGCTAAAATTTTACCAACTGAATCATCAACTTATTTTTATACAGCAAATTCTAACGAAAAGGTTGAGGTGTTAGGCAAAAGACTTCATTATGTTAAAGTGCTTTTTCGCGATGGTAAGATAGGATGGGTTGAAAGTAGTGATTTACAAAAAAATTAAAGCTTTATATTTTTGGTTCTTTTTTATTATAAGCGTAGCTTTTGTTGTGCTATGTTTTTGTTTTATCAAATCTCAAGATACGCTTTGGAAACTTCGAAAATCTTGGGCTAGATTTCAAAAAAATATTCTTTTTTACAAATATGAAGTCATAGGGGAATTTGATCTTAAAGCAAATATGATTTTAATGAATCATCAAAGTACCTTAGATATCATAGCTTTAGAGGATTTGTATCCTAAAAATTTATGTTGGATTGCCAAAAAAGAATTAGGCGAAATTCCTCTTTTTAAAATTGCCATTAAAAAACCTAAACTTCTTTGCATAGATAGAAAAAATCCACGCGATTTGGTGCGTGTTTTAAAAGAAGCTAAACAAAGGCTTAGTGAAGATAGAGTTTTGGCGATTTTTCCTGAAGGAACGCGTTCTAGGAATGAAAAATTGCTTAAATTTCAAAGTGGTGCTAAAATTTTAAGTGAAAAGCTTGATTTAAAAGTGCAGCCTATTTTGATTGTTGATTCTGCGAAAATTTTAGACACTAAAAGTTTTAGTGCTAGTTCTGGAGTATTGAAAATCATTTGCATGGATTTAGTGGATACGAGTGATGAAAAATGGCTTGAAAATACTAGAAAAAAAATGCAAGAATTACTAGATCAAGAAAGAGCTAAGCTTTGCTAAATACCATTTTAGTTGTTGGTCTTGGGGGTTTTATAGGGGCGGTTTTAAGAATGCTTTCTATCAATTTGATAAATAAAATTTTACCCCATTCTATAAGCTTTGGTACTCTTTTTGTTAATGTCTTAGGATCTTTTATGATGGGGCTTTTGTTTTCTTATGCACATCATAAGGGTTTATCTCCTGCGCTCAAAAGCTTTATAAGTACAGGATTTTTAGGAGCTTTTACAACTTTTTCTACATTTTCTTATGAAAATTTACTGCTTTTACAAAGTGGAAATTATTTTAATTTTTCTTTAAATATTTTATTAAATATAATCCTTTGCCTGATAGCAGTTTGGCTTGGTTTTATAATTTTTAAGTAAGCTCTTGAAATTTACCTTAGAATTTGTATTTTTTGCTAAAATATCTGTTTCAAAATTTATAAAGGAGAAAAAATGCAGTTTCAAACTGAAGTAAATCAACTTTTACAATTGATGATTCATTCCTTATACTCAAACAAGGAAATATTTTTAAGAGAACTTGTATCAAATTCAAGTGATGCTTTAGATAAACTTAATTTTTTAAGCGTGAGTGATGATAAATATAAAAGTTTAAAATTTGAACCTAGAATAGATATTAAAATCGATAAAGATAAGAAAACCCTTACTATTAGCGATAATGGTATAGGTATGGATAAAGATGATCTTATTAACAATCTTGGAACCATAGCAAAAAGTGGTACAAAAAGTTTTTTAGAGAATTTAAGTGGTGATGCAAAAAAAGATTCTCAACTTATAGGACAATTTGGTGTAGGTTTTTATTCTGCATTTATGGTGGCTAGTAAAATCGAAGTTTTAAGCAAAAAAGCTTTAGATGATAAAGCTTATCTTTGGATTTCTGATGCAAATGGCTATGAGATTGAAGATGCGACTAAAGAAGAGCAAGGGACAAGTATTACTTTATATTTAAAAGATGATGAATTTGCAAATTCTTATAAAATCGAAAGTATTATAGAAAAATATTCAAATCATATCCAATTTCCAATTTTTATGGAAAAAGAGGAATTTATCCCTGCTAAAGAGGGCGAGGAAGAAGGAAAAACCGAGCTTAAAATTTCTCAAATTAATAAAGCTAATGCCTTGTGGAGAATGCAAAAATCAAGCCTTAAGGCAGAGGATTATGAAAGATTTTATGAGCAAAATTTTCACGATTCTAACAAGCCTTTGCTTTATCTTCATACTAAGAGTGAGGGAAAATTAGAATACAATTCTTTATTTTTTATTCCGCAAAATGCACCTTTTGATCTTTATCGTGTGGATTATCAAAGCGGATTAAAACTTTATGTAAAACGCGTATTTATCAGCGATGATGATAAGGAGCTTTTACCGACTTATTTGCGTTTTGTGCGCGGGATTATTGATGTAGAGGATTTACCACTTAATGTAAGCCGTGAAATTTTACAAGAAAATCAAATTTTAAAAGGCGTAAAAGAAGCCAGCGTTAAAAAAATACTTAGCGAGCTTGAAAAACTTAAAAATAAAGATAAAGAAAAATATTTAAGCTTTTTTAAGAATTTTGGCAAAGTGTTAAAAGAGGGACTTTATGGTTTTGGTGGCGAAAAAGACAGTCTTTTAAAACTCATGCTTTATAAAAGCACTAAGGGTGAAAGTTTGCGCTCTTTAGAAGAATATAAAAATGATATACAAGGCGAGCAAAAAGAAATTTTCTATATCGCTGGAAACAATGAAAGCTTGCTTAGAAATTCACCTTTACTTGAAGAATATAAGCAAAAAAATATAGAAGTATTACTTATGGATGATGAGATTGATTCTTTGGTTACTCCTATGCTTGGAGAATATGAAGGCTTGAAATTTATAGCCATTAATCAAGTTGAAGATAAAAATGAATTAAGCGATGAGGAAAAAAATGAATTTGCTCCATTGGTGGCTAAATTTAAAGAGCTTTTAAAGGATCAAGTTGAAGATGTGAGACTTACAAGTCGTTTAAAAGATAGTCCAAGTTGTATTGTTTATGATAAAAATAAGCCTGATTTTGCAATGCAGCAGCTTTTAAAACAAATGGGACAAGAACAAAACTTTAAACCTATTTTAGAAATCAATCCAAAACACGCCATTTTTACAGGTCTTAAAAATAATGAAACTTTTAGTGCTGATATAGCAACCTTAGTTTTAAATATGGCAAAACTTAGCGAAGGTATGGGTGTGGATAATCCGGCTGAATTTAATGCAAGCCTTACAAAAATCATCACTAAGGCTTTCTCATGATTACAAATCTCCCAGCAAGTGTTTGGATGAAGCAGGATTTAAGCGAATATCAAATTTTTGATGTTCGCACTCCAGCTGAATGGGAGGAGGGTGTTTTACCTCATGCTGAATGTGTAGCTTTGTATGATAATCATGGGCTTTTAAATGCTAATTTTTTAGAAGAATTTCAAGCGAGAAGAAATGAAAATAAAAAACTTGCTTTTATTTGTCGTGGAGGTCATAGAAGTATGATGGCTGCAAATTTTATTAAAAATGAACTCGGTTTAGAAAGTGTAAATTTAGATGGTGGGATGTTGGCATTAAAAGGCTTGATATGATAGGACTTTATTTGTTGATAGCAGCGTTATCTTTTTTACTCCTTTATTTTGCACTTAAAAAACTTACTTTAAATATAGATGAAAAGGCCTTGCTTGAGCCTATAAAATCAGATATTTATCCCAAATTTTGTGATATTATCGATGAAAGAATTAGAGAATTTAAGGATGGGGTTCAAAATAATAGTTTTACCTTAAAAGATCAAGATAAAAAAGATGAATTATTGGAAAAATTAGGGGATTTAAGCAGAGAGCTTACCTTCATACAAACAATGAATTTAAGCAATAAAAGCGATAGTGTATGGCAAAGTGAGCTTTTTGATTTTTTAAAAGAGCTTGAAAAATTATTGCTTGAATATTTGGAAAATGGCGAAGAAGAGGCTGAAAATTTAAGAGAAAATTTGATGAATGAATTTGAAAAGCTTAGAGGCTAAGGTGCAAGAACGCAAAAACTTTTTAAAATATCTCAAGATGACTTTTTGGGGTATTTTTACTTTGGTTTTAATCTTTGCTTTAATTCGATTTAGTGAATTGGCTAATTTATTGGCTGGAGTTGCAATTTTACTTATAGGAATGACCAATTTAAGCCTAGGATTTAAATCTTTTAGTGGCGGCTTGCTTGAAAAAATTCTTACTCACTCGACAAATACAAAACTTAAAAGCATACTTTTTGGTGCTATTAGCACTCTTATCATGCAATCTTCAACTTTAGTTTCGATTATCTCTCTTTCTTTTTTGAGCGCAGGACTAATATCTTTAGTTGCTGGTGTGGGTATTATTTTTGGTGCAAATTTGGGAAATACTGCAAGTTCATGGTTGATTGTTTGGCTTACAAGAGTTAATATTTCTATCTTGGCTATACCTTTGCTCGTAATTGGAGTTTTGTTTTTCTTTCAAAAAGATAATATGATTAAAAGTTTTGGAAATATTTTTATAGGTATAGGTTTTTTCTTCTTAGGAGTGGATTATATAAAAAATGGTTTTAATGAATTTCAAGATGCTATAGATTTGTCTTATTTTGATTTTACAGGTTTTAAGGGAGTGTTGATTTTTGTAGGTCTTGGGGCTTTGCTTACAGGTATTATTCAATCAAGCACAGCAACAATAGCCATTATAGTCGCAGCACTATTGACAGGGCAAATCAGTTTTGAAAATTCTTTAGCAGCGACTTTGGGTACGAGTGTAGGAGGTGTGGTAACAGCTGTGCTAGCTTCTTTAAGTACTAATGTTGAGGGCAAAAAGCTTGCTTTTGCAAATTGTATTTTTAATTTTACTATTGCAATTATAATCATACTTATTTTTCCTTATTTTATTGATTTTTTAAATGGGATGGCAAAAATTTTAAATATAGAAAATTTAGCTTTAAAAATGGCCTTATTTCATACTTTGTTTAATCTTTTAGGAATATTTATCTTTGTATTGTTTATCCCACAATTGGTAAATTTTTTAAACAAAATCGTTAAAGCACCTAAAGATAAAAATAAAGATCGACCCTTATATCTTGAACCTAGTTTATTGAAATTTAGTGATACAGCTATCGAAGCTTTGCGAAAAGAAAGCGAACATCTTTATGATAATGCGTATGCGATTATCGCTCATGCTATAGGGTTGAGTCGTAAAGATATACAAAGCAATAAAAGCTTTGAAGAAATTTTGCAAAATAAAAAATGGTTTAGTAAAAATGTGGATTTGGATTATTTGTATCAAACTAGAATCAAAGTGCTTTTTGAAGCTATCATTGACTTTTCAACCAAAGCGCAAATTCACATAGATGATGAACTTAAAAATCACAGAATTTTTACTTTTAAAATCGCTGCTAAAAATCTTACAGAGGCAACTAAAAATTTAAAATTAGTTCAAGAAAATATCAAAAAATACTCTAATTGCGGTAATAAAGATTTGGCCTTAGAATACAATAAAATAAGATCTAATTTGGGAGAATTGCTAAGAAGTATTCAAGAGCTTAGAAGCGTGGACGATGAAAAAGTGTATTTGATTATTAAAAATCTTCAAAAAGGCAAGGAAATTCTAAAAGAAATTGATGGTTTAATTCTTAATAATGTCGAACATCTTATTTTAGTTAGAAAAATCACTACCGCAGAGGGTATATCTATAATTAATGATACAAGTTTTATTGCTAAGATTGCTAAAGATCTTATAGATGCCGTTGAAATCATTTTCGCAAGAGAAAAGGTGCTTTGGGATGATATTAATTAAGAGTTTGATTATTTTCTGTGATGATAGGGGTTAGAAAATCTTCATTGATTAAAATATCTACAACATCTTTAAACATAGGCAAAGCACTTTGAGCAGCATAGTAACTATAAGGCTTGGTAGGGTTTCTTACTAAAACCCCTATGGTATAGTTATGTTTTGTATCGTTGGCAAAACCGAAAAAAGAAGCATTATAGCGATTGGAGGTATAGCCTTGTCTTTCTGCAATACGCGCAGTTCCTGTTTTACCCCCTACGATTATACCTTGAGTGATAGCTTTTTTTCCTGTGCCTTTTTCTATAACATCAATAAGAATTTTTTGCATGGTTTGCGCTGCTTGCGGGGTTAAAATAACTTCTTTTTTGATATCCTCTTCAAGACTTACAAAGCGTCCATCTTGATAGAATTTTTCAGCCAAATGCGGAGTGATGTAAACTCCATTGTTATTAAAAACATTATAAGCAGCAAGTAGTTGTATAAAGGTTGTTTTTAAGCCATATCCATAGCTTAATACCGACTTTTCTATATCTCTTAAGCGCTTGGAATTAGGGATTTCTCCTTTTTGCTCGTAAGGCAAGTCAATTCCGCTTTTTTCGCCAAATTTAAAAATTTTAAGTCCAGCAATGATTTCAAGATTACTCAATCTTTTCGCAATTTGTATCATACCTATATTAGAAGAATATCTAATCACCTCTTCCATAGTCATTTTATCCATTTTATGATCATCTCTAATAGTGAAACGCCCCAGTTTATAAGCTCCACCATAGGTGTTAATTACTTCATCTGTCTTGAGTTTGCCAAGTCTTAGAGCAGTTGTAAAAATAAAAGGCTTGATAACCGATCCTGCTTCATATCCATACTCTATAGCGCTTGCATTTAAAACAGATAAATCTTTACCGCGATTTTGGGGATCATAACGCCTAGAACTTGCCAGAGCTAGAATTTGACCTGTTTTACTATCCATAACTCCGACTATGATTTCATTAGCTTTTAAATCTTCATTTCTTCCATCAATCGCTTTTTCAATACTTTTTTGAAGTTTTAAGGATATATTAAGATATAAAAGACAGCCATCAATCTTTTTTTGCTGCAATGAGTTTAAATTTAAGATTATATTTCCACCTATATCTTTTAGGCCTTGAATTTTTTCATTTTGGAGTGGACTTAAGCAGTCGTCATAGTATTTTTCAAGTCCTTTTACTCCAACATTTTTTAAAATTCCGCTTTGAGGATCTAAAACCATTTTAGTATAACCTATGGCTGGAGTTAAAGCATCTTTAGACATATAAATTCTATCTTCTTCATGTTCGATAATGCTTAAACCTCTTGTTTCAACCTTTCCTAGGTTATTGGTAAATGCTTTAAAAAATCCTTGTATATAAAGCTTTTTTGCAAGATCTCTAAGATAGCTTGCTTGTTTAGAATCTAAATTTTGAGAAAGGATAAAATGATAGGATCGTTTTTTCTGTTTTTGAATTCTTTTTTTAATATCTGCAATTTCATCATCGCTAATTCCACTATATATTTGAAAAAGCTTTAAAAATAAATCAAATTTATCCTTATTGATACTTCTTAAATCAATTTCTGCGCGATAAATTTGCCTTGAGCTTGTGATAGTAAAATTATCTTTAGTGATGATATTTCCGCGTAAGGCAAGAGAGTATTGATCTTTTTCAGTGTTGGGGATATGGCGCTTTGAAGTGAGAAAAAAGGTAGAGCTAAGAAAAATGATCATAAAAAAAAGCGCCATGCAGTAAGCAAAGGCGACTTTTGAAACACGATTTTTCTTATGCTCTTGCATACAGCTTAAATTTGTGTTCTTGTGATTTCTTTATAAGCGCTGATAGCTTTATTTCGAACCTCTAGCATAAATTTCATACTGCTTTCAGCTTTTGTGATAGCAATAGCTGCTTGGTGTAAATCTTTTACCTGTCCTGTTGCAATATCTGTCATCGCAGCTTCTGCAGTTTTTTGAGTTTTATCTAAATCTTCGATTTCGTTTTTAAGCATTTTAGCAAATTCATCGCCGATTTTATCATTAGAATTTTGGCTTTTGTTTGCATTTGAAATGTTATTATTTAATCTTAAATCATTAATATTATTCATATTTTATTATCCTCTTAATAAATCAATCGCACTTTGAGCTATGGTTTTTGCACTTGTAAAAGCACTAACATTAGCTTGATAAGCTCTTGTTGCTTCAATCAAATCTGCCATTTCGATGACAGGATTTACATTTGGATATGCTACATAGCCTTGCGCATTAGCATCAGGATGAGAAGGATCATATTTCATACGAAAATCTTTATCATCTCTTACGACTTTATCTACAACAACGCTTTGTATAGCAGGCTTTGCCTCTTCAGGTGAGCTTGGATCATTTAAAGGATTTTCATATTTTAAAAAGTTATTGTCCTTATTAATTTGCTCGTTTAAAAGCTTATCAAAATCTGTCGCTTTAAAGATCACTTCGCGTCTTCGATAAGGTCCGCCTTCAGCTGTTCTTGTTGTGTTTGCATTAGCTATATTGGAGCTAATAACATTCATTCTAAAGCGTTGCGCACTTAAACCATATCCGCTAATATCAAAATCACTTAAGTATGCCATAATTTACCTTTAACTTAATTTAGAACTTGCATCAAGTATAGAGCTAAAAATATTACTTTGTCTTCTTAAGACCCCATCAAGAGCTGTAATCATCACTGTATTTTTACTCATTTCAGTTGTCTCAACATCTAAATCCACAGTATTTGCATCATTTCTTGCTAAATGTCCATCCCTTAGATAAATAGTAGATTTGCTAGGATCTGGGAATTTCCAAGGTTTTTGATGTCCTTCTTCAGTTATTGCTAATTGTAATTCTTTATTATCATTTTTTTTAAAGATTTCATTTGCACGATTTACTAAAGCAGTTTCAAATTCAATATCTCTTGCTTTATAAAAAGGAGTGTCAACATTTGCAAGGTTTGCATTGATGAGTTGATTTCTTAAATTTCTACCCGCTAAAGCACTTGTGATAAGTTCTTTTGATTTGAATGGGTTAATCATTTTTTATCCTTTTTATCATTTCAAAAATTAACAAGCAAATACTGTTCCAACTTGCATAAATTTTTGCAATTTTAGTTATTTGTTTTTTTGTGATTGAATGGCTTTATTATGATCATTGAGATTGGTGCTAAAAATATGCGCCCCTGTGGTTTTATCTCTTACAAAATATAAATAATCAGTTTTTGCAGGAAAGATAGCAGCACGAATTGCGGATAAAGAGACATTACAAACTGCTTCTTTAGGCAAACCTTCAAATTTATAAGTATTATAAGAGCTATTATCTTCTCTTATTCTTTGAGGAGTGATTTTTGTATGAGAATAAAATCCATAGTTTAAGGTTCCATCCATTTGGAGCTTCATACCTTTTTTTATACGGTTATAAATAACGCTTGCAACTATAGGCATTTCGCTTTCATTAGCCGCTTCTTTTTGAATGACTGATGCTGTTATGATGTATTGGTGCCATTTTTTGGCATTGTATTCGCCAAAAATTTTCTCCGAAGTTTTTCTATTTGAATTTTCTGCATGTTTGAGCAAAACTTGAACCAAAAGTGCTTCTGTGATTCCTTTTGGAATTTTGTAAGTTTCAGGAAGAAAAACCCCTTCTTTATATGTAGCTTGTTTTTCAAATTCGGCTAAAAGCGTGTTTTTATCAAGTTCTAATTGTTTTGCAGCTTGCTCTAAAAAAATCACACTGGTTTCTCCAGGGATGAGAGTAAGGGTTTCTAATGCTGCTTTAGCTATGGTGAGTTTGTGTAAAAATTCTATTCTATTGAGTTCTTTTGTGCCTATATTTATCCAGCCTGATTGAGGATGACCCAAGAAAAATAAGATATATTTATCAATCGTGCTCATTTCATATTTATTTTGTTTTAGATGTGTTATAATTTGAGCAATGGAACCTTGAGGCAAAAAAACAACAGAATTGCTTTTTAAAGGTTGTGTTAAATAATAAAAAATTCCTAAAATAAATATCAAAAAGAAGTTTCTAATGAAAAAGAAAATTGTATATGCATTACTTGTTTTAATTGTATTTATCTCAGTTGTATTTTTAGTTCTTAAGAATGGTATTCTCATATCTCATATCCAATTTAGTTTTTTAAATTTGGAGCAATTATATATTAAATTAGATAAAAAACTCATTGTACGAGCAAAAAATATCACATTTAATGAAGATAACAATGCAAGTATTCAGGATGATAAGAATGTAAATTCTGACTTTGCTTCTAAGGAATTGTTAAATATTACTAAAAATTTAAAATATCTTTATACTTTTGTTGAGGAAATAGACATACAAAATTTCAATATCAAAGATAATCATATGCGTATATTGTTTAAAAATGATGAATTTTTTGTAGATAATGATTTATTGTTTTTAAAACTTGCGCTACACAGAGAAGGAAAGGAAATTAATGCTGATATTAAAAATCTTTTGCTTAAAGATTATAATTTAAGCATAGATGGAAATTTAAGTATTAATGCAAAAAGTGAATTTTATAATTTTAAAGGCCAAGCAAATAGTGATTTGGCTGATTTTAAGATAAATATTTCTTACAAAAATCAAAACCTAGCCTATAAATTTGAAGATATCAATATTAGAGATATTACCACTATCTTCAATCAAGCAAAAAAAAGAATAGCATTGCCCGAACCTTTAGTTCTTTGGGTTGCGCATAGGGCTAAAGGAGATTTTTATCATTTTGATTTTATTCAAGGTTTTATTGATTTTTCTAAAAATAATTATTATTTTGATGATATCAGTGCTTGGGGTTATGCAAATAATGTAAAAGTTCGTTTGGATAATCAAATGAATGCTATTAATTTTCCAAAACTTGATTTAAATTTAAGCAATCAAAAATTAAATTTTACCTTCAATAAGGCAAGTTATAATGAATCAGATTTAAGTGAAAGCAAGGTGTTTTTATATGATTTATTTGATAATAAAAAGCATGGAATTTACTTGCGTATCAAATCTAAAAATTTAAAATTTGATGAAAAACTTGCTAAGGCATTAAAAAATTATGATTTAAATTTACCTTTTTACCAAAAAAATGGAAAACTTGGAAGTGATTTAGAGCTTATAATCGATTTTAACGAAAAGGGTGATGTAAAATATAATGGCACTTTGTCTTTAGAAAATGCGGAGCTTTCATTAGCAAATTTTAGCGTGGCTAGAGCTTTTGTTAAATTAAATCAAAATGATTTGAGTATAGAAAATGCAAGCGTAAAAAATGAGTTTTTGGAAGCAGATTTTAATGCTAAAATCGATCTAGCTACCCATAAGGGTATTTTTGATACTCAAATTTCAAGATTATATTTTGACAATGGCGAGCTTTTTGATATGAGAAATCAAAAAACAAAGATAAATTTAGACTATACAGATGATTTACAGCTTAGTGTGCCAGAATGGGATTTGACTTTAAATTTTAAAGAAGGATTTGAGGCATATGCAAACAATCCTAATATTTTAATCCCTCATTCGCCTTTATTAAAAAAATTCGGTTTTATGAGTGCAAAAAGTATTTATTATAAAAGTGTAGACTTTAATGATTTTAATGCGCAAATACAGGATGCTCATTTTAAAAATAACTTATTGGTTAATAACAAGCCTTACGAAAATGATAGCTTTGGTATTGTTCGTAAAAGTGGTGTTTTAAACATAAATACACAAAGTGGTTTAGCTAATGTTAAGGTTATTGATAATAATAAAACCATACATCTTAAAAATTTAACTTATATTTACCAAAAAGATGAAAATGTTTCTACTTCTTCATTTGATATAGCAAAAAATACTCAAAATATTATACTTAATGGAGAAAATCTCACTTTGATTTTAGCAGATTTTAACAAAACTCTAAATTTCGATAAAATGGAGGCAAATTTAAAAAGTGATATCTTAGATGCTAGGGCTACTCGCAAGAATGCAAATTTTGATCTTCATTATAGTCCTAATGATTTGAAATTATTTATTAAAAATATAAACGATGAACATCTGAATGAATTTTTGCAAAAACGGGCTGTGCAAGAGGGTGTCTTTAATTTTAGCGTGATAGGTAGTGGCCTAGATTATTTTGAGGGGGAATTTAATTTTAAAGATACCTTTATAAGGGACCTTAAAGGGGTTAATCAGCTTATATCTTTTATCGATACGGTTCCAAGTCTTTTGATGTTTAAAACTCCTACTTTTAATGAAAAAGGTTTAAGTTTGCATGATGGAAGAGTTGTTTTTAATCGTAAAAAGGATTTGTTAAGTTTTGAAGCGATTAATTTAAATGGCAACAGTATGGATTTGTATGGTTTAGGCAGTGCAAATTTAAGATTAAATACCATAGATATAGATTTAGAATTAAAAACTTTAAAATCAGCTTCTGAAACTATTTCAAAGGTTCCGATTTTAAATTATGTTATTTTGGGGAAAAATCAAGAGATAAGCGCCAATATAAAAGTCGATGGCGCTTTAGATGATCCAAAATTTCACACTCAAATTTTAAGCGATACTTTAAAAACCCCTTTTAATTTGATTAAAAATATCATACAACTTCCTTCTAATTTGTTTAATTAAAAGTGTTTAAAGTTTGTTTTAAAACTAAAACAAACTTTAAATTTACTCTTGCATTTTTTTTTAATTGTAATATACTTTAGATTGAAAAATAAAATTAGTGTTTAAAAGGACAGAAAATGCAAGTTACTTACACTTTGACAGATGAGTCTCCAGCACTTGCGACCTATTCGTTTTTACCTATAGTAAAAGCTTTTTTAAGCAAGGCGCATATAGGAGTAAAAACTTCTGATATTTCGCTATCTGGAAGAATTTTAGCTACTTTTAGTGAGTATCTAAAAGAAGATCAAAGATGCGAAGATGCTTTGGAGCTTTTGGGTGAGCTCGTAAAAAAATCAGATGCAAATTTAATCAAAACTCCAAATATTTCAGCTTCTATTCCACAGCTGAAAGCTGCTATTAAAGAATTGCAGGAAAAGGGTTATATGTTACCAAACTACCCAGACGAACCAAAAAACGATGAAGAATTTCAAATAAAAGCAAAATATCAAAAAGTTTTAGGTTCAGCAGTTAATCCTGTGCTTAGACAAGGCAATTCAGATCGCCGTTCTACTAAAGCGGTAAAAGATTATGCAAAGAATAATCCTTATCGTGTGGTTGAGTTTAATCCTAATTCTAAAACTCGTGTATCTTATATGAAAGAAGGTGATTTCTTTTCTAATGAAAAAGCGGTTTTAATCGATGAGGATTGTGTAGCAAGTATTGAATTTGTCGCAGATAGTGGCAAAAGTGAAATTTTAAAAGAAGGCTTAAAGCTTGAAAAAAATGAAATTTTAGATGCAACCTTTATGGATGTAGAAAAATTGCAAGATTTTTATGCTAAAGAAATCAAAGCAAGCAAAGATAATGATTTACTTTTCTCTCTTCATTTAAAAGCTACGATGATGAAAGTAAGCGATCCTATACTTTTTGGTTATGCGGTAAAAATCTTTTTTAAAGAATTATTTGATGAATTTAAAGATGAATTTGAAACACTTGGAATCAATCCAAACAATGGATTGAGCGAACTTTTAAGCAAGGTGAAAACTTCAAGCAAGAAAGACGAAATTTTAAGAAGATACAACGAAATTTTAAACAGTCGTGCTGATATTTCTATGGTAAATTCAGATAAGGGTATCACCAATTTACATGTTCCAAGCGATGTTATTGTTGATGCTTCTATGCCTGCTATGCTTAAAAATGGTGCAAGATTATGGGATAAAGAAGGCAAAGAAAAAGACACAAATGCAGTTATCCCTGATCAAACTTACGCAACTATTTATGAAGCGGTTATCGAAGATTTGCATAAGAATGGCACTTTAAATCCTGCGAAATTAGGCAGTGTATCTAATGTAGGTTTGATGGCTAAAAAAGCTCAAGAATACGGCTCACATGATAAAACATTTGTTGCTAAAGAAGATGGAGTGTTTAAAATCATTGCCAAAGGTAAGGTTTTATTAGAGCATAAAGTTAGAAAAGGTGATATTTATAGAGCCAATCAAGCTAAATTTGACGCTGTTTTAAATTGGATCGATTTGGGTATAGAAAGAGCTGATTTGACAGGAGCTGAAGCGATTTTTTGGCTAGACAGTAAAAGAGCTAGTAATAAAATTATGATAGATTTAGTTCAAAACCGTCTTAAGGAAAAAAATAAAAATATAGCTATCCTTGCTCCTTATGAAGCTTGCTTAAAAAGCTTAGAATTGATTCGTGCTGGAAAAGATGCTATTTCTATTACAGGAAATGTCTTAAGAGATTATTTAACCGATCTTTTTCCTATTCTAGAGCTTGGAACAAGTGCTAAAATGCTTTCAGTTGTACCAATGTTAAATGGTGGAGCTATGTTTGAAACCGGAGCAGGAGGTTCAGCACCAAAGCAAGTAGAACAATTAGTCGAAGAAAATCATTTGCGTTGGGATAGCTTGGGTGAATTTTTAGCCCTACAAGCAAGCTTAGAATTTTATGCAAATAAGTGTGGCAATCATAAAGCTAAAGTCTTAGCAGAATGTCTTGATGAGGCTATAGGTGAATGGCTTGAAAACAATAAAGCTCCATCAAGAAAAGTAAAAGAAGATGATAATCGTACAAGCCATTTTTATTTAGCAATGTATTTTGCAAATCATTTGGCAAGACAAGCAAATGATATGGAGCTTCAAAGCTTTTTTAAAGATATTGCCTTAGAGCTTTCCTCTAATGAAGAAAAAATTAGAGCCGAATTTAATGATGCACAAGGTGTGAAAGTCGATTTGGGTGGATATTATAAATTTGATGATGAGAAAGCAAATAAAATTATGCGCCCAAGTGCAACTTTTAATGCTATCATAGAAAAAATAGGACAAAGATGAAAATCACAATCATCGGTGCAGGGAATGTAGGCTCAAGCGTAGCCTATGCTTTAATTTTGCGTGAATTGGCAAATGAGATTGTTTTAGTTGATATCAATGAAGATTTATTGATTGCAAGGGAATTAGAATTATCCCAAAGCATAGCTGCTTTAAATTTAGACATAGAATTAACTTGTACTAAGGATTATGCTTATACAAAAAATTCTGATATTGTGCTTTTTAGCGCAGGATTTGCAAGAAAAGATGGCCAAAGTAGAGAAGAGCTTTTGCAGCTAAATACAAACATTATGCTTGATTGTGCTAAAAAAATTAAAGAATTTAATCCTGATCCACTTTTTATCATTTTAACAAATCCGGTGGATTTTTTGCTCAATACTCTTTATGAGAGTGGAATTTTTTCTTCTAAAAAAATTGTTGCTATGGCAGGGGTTTTAGACAATGCAAGATTTAAGTATGAAGTAGCTAAAAAGTTAAAAGCTAGAATTTCAAGTGTGGATACAAGATTAATTGGTTTTCATAATGATGATATGGTTTTAGTAAAATCTTATGCAAGTGTTAAAAATCAAAAACTCGGAGAACTTTTAAGCGAAGAAGAATTTGAGGATTTGGAAAATGAAGTTAAAACCGGTGGAGCAAAGGTGATTAAACATCTTAAAACTTCAGCATATTTGGCACCTGCAAGCGCTTGTGTAAGAATGCTCGAATCCATAAGAAGTGGAGAATTTTTACCTATGAGTGTGATTTTGCATGGAGAATTTGGAGTGCAAAATAAAGCTTTAGGTACTATGGCAAGATTGGGTTTAGAGGGCGTTGTTGAGATTATGAAGCTTGAACTTAGCGACGAAGAAAAAGACAAGGTAAAAAAATCATTAATAAAATATCAATATATAAAGGAAGATAAATGAATATACATGAATATCAAGCAAAAGCGATTTTTGCAGACAATGGTATCCCTACTTTAAAGGGAAAGGTTGCATTTAGCGTAGAAGAAGCTGTAGAAAATGCTAAAGAATTAGGCGGTAGCGTTTGGGCTGTGAAAGCTCAAATCCATGCAGGTGGTCGTGGTCTTGGCGGTGGTGTTAAAATCGCTAAAAATTTAGATGAGGTAAAAGATTATGCAAGTAAAATTTTAGGAATGAATTTGGTTACTCATCAAACAGGACCTGAAGGTAAGCTCGTGCAAAAACTTTATATAGAAAGTGGTGCAAATATAGTAAAAGAATATTATTTGGCTATTTTATTTAACAGAATGGCAGAACAAATTACAATCATTGCTTCAAGCGAAGGGGGGATGGATATAGAAAAAGTGGCTAAAGAAAGCCCTGAAAAAATCGCAAAAGTAGGCATTGATCCACAAATTGGCTTTAAAATGTTTCATGGACTTGAAGTAGCGAGAGTTTTAGGACTTGATAAAGATGAAAGCAAAAAACTTATTTCTATGATAGCAAAACTTTATAAGCTTTATATGGATAAAGATATGAATATGCTTGAAATCAATCCTTTAATTAAAACTGCAGAAGGAGATTTTTACGCTCTTGATGCAAAATGTAGTTTTGATGACAGTGCACTTTATCGCCATCCAGAGATTGCCGAACTTAGAGATATCACAGAAGAAAATCCTGCTGAAAGAGAAGCAGCTGAATTTGGTTTAAGTTATGTAAAATTAGACGGTGATGTTGCTTGTATGGTAAATGGTGCAGGACTTGCTATGGCAACAATGGATATTATCAATTATAGTGGTGCAAAACCTGCAAACTTCTTAGATGTGGGCGGTGGCGCATCTGCTGAAACAGTTGCAAAAGCTTTTGAAATCATTTTAAGAGATAAAAATGTTAAAGTAATATTTATCAATATTTTTGGTGGTATTGTTCGTTGTGATAGAATCGCAAATGGTATTTTGGAGGCAACTAAAAATGTTGAGGTGAACATTCCTATCGTAGTGCGTCTTGATGGTACAAATGCAGCTGAAGCAAAAGCGATCTTAGATAGTTCAAATCTTAAAAATATCAAAGCAGCAACCAATCTTAAAAATGGTGCAGAATTAGTAAAAAGTTTAGTAGGATAAGGATAAAAAATGAGTATATTGGTTAATAAAAATACAAAAGTAATAGTTCAAGGTTTTACAGGTAAAGAAGCAACTTTTCATGCAGAGCAGTGTATGGCTTATGGTACAAATATAGTCGGAGGTGTAACTCCTCATAAAGGTGGTCAAACTCATCTTGGCAAGCCTGTTTTTGATACAGTTGCAGATGCAGTTAAAGCCACAGGAGCTGATGTAAGTTTGATTTTTGTTCCTGCTTTTGCAGTAGGTGATAGTGTGATTGAAGCAGCGGATGCAGGCATTAAGCTTGCTGTTGTAATTACAGAACATACTCCGGTTAAAGATATGATGTTTGCCAAGCAGTATGCAAATAAAAAAGGCATGAAAATTATAGGACCAAATTGCCCAGGAATCATTACTTCTGAAGAATGCAAATTAGGCATTATGCCAGGCTTTATCTTTAAAAAGGGTTGCGTAGGGCTTATTTCAAAAAGTGGAACTTTAACTTATGAAGCAGCTAATCAAGTAGTTCAAGGTGGGTATGGAATTTCAACAGCAGTAGGCATTGGTGGAGATCCTATCATAGGACTTGCTTATAAAGAACTTTTAAGTGAATTTGAAAAAGATAACGAAACAAAAGCTATTGTTATGATAGGGGAAATCGGCGGTAGCTTAGAAGTAGAAGCAGCAAAATTTATTAAAGAAAATATTAGCAAACCTGTGGTAGCATTCATTGCGGGAGCGACTGCGCCAAAAGGTAAAAGAATGGGACATGCAGGAGCTATAGTAGGTAGTGCTGATGAAAGTGCTGCAGCTAAAAAAGAAGCATTAAAGTCTTATGGAATTCATGTAGTGGATTCTCCAGCTTTAATCGGTGAAGAAATACAAAAAATATTAGGCTAAAAAAGGAAAAAGATATGAGTATAGCAGCTCCAAAAGATACCCCTGTTTGGGTAGATGAGCATAGATGTAAAGCTTGCAATATCTGCGTTAGCTATTGCCCTGCAGGGGTTTTAGCTATGCGCGATGATGTTCATGCGGTTTTGGGACAAATGATAGAGGTTGTACATCCTGAGTCCTGTATAGGTTGTACTGAGTGTGAAACACATTGTCCAGATTTTGCTATTATGGTGGCAAAAAGAGATGAATTTAAATTTGCCAAACTGACTCCGGAAGCTAAAGACAGAGCCGTAGCAGTAAAAAATAATAAATATAAAAAATTAGCATAGGAAAGACAATGAGAGAAGTTATAGCAACAGGTAATGTTTTGATTGCAAAAGCAGCAATTGATTGTGGATGTAAATTTTTTGGAGGTTATCCTATTACACCAAGTTCTGAAATTGCACATGAATTAAGCCATATGCTTCCTGCAAATGATGGAACTTTTATACAAATGGAAGATGAAATTTCGGGTGTAAGTGTGACTATTGGTGCTGCTATGAGTGGCGTAAAATCAATGACCGCAAGTAGTGGTCCTGGAATTTCACTTAAAGCAGAGCAAATCGGTCTTGCTTTTATCGCTGAAATTCCACTTGTTATTGTAAATGTTATGAGAGGTGGTCCTTCGACAGGTCTTCCAACAAGGGTGGCTCAAGGGGATTTATTTCAAGCAAAAGCACCTACTCATGGGGATTTTGCTAGTGTGGCTATCGCACCAGCGAGTTTAGAAGAAGCTTATACAGAAACCATAAGAGCGTTTAATTTGGCTGAAAAGTATATGACTCCTGTATTTTTACTTATGGATGAAACTGTAGGGCATATGAATGGTAAAGCGGTATTGCCTGATTTAAAAGATATAGAAATTATTAATCGTAAAAAATTCACAGGCGATAAAAAAGATTATAAACCTTATGCAGCGGGCGAAAATGAACCCGCAACACTCAATCCATTTTTTACTGGCTATCGCTATCATGTAACCGGACTTCATCATGGAGATATAGGTTTTCCAACAGAAGATGGCGCTATAGTTAAGAAAAACATGGAAAGACTTATAGGTAAAATTAAAAACAACCAAGATGATATTTGTACTTATGAAGAATATATGCTTGATGATGCTGAATTTTTAATCATAGCTTACGGAAGCGTAAGTCGTTCTGCTAAAGAAGCTATCAATAGGCTCAGAGAAGAGGGTATTAAGGTAGGACTTTTCCGCCCTATCACACTTTATCCTGTAGCTGAAAAGAAAATTGCTGAAGTGGTAAACAAATTTAAAAAGGTAATGGTAAGCGAATTAAATATGGGACAGTATCTTGAGGAGATTGAAAGAGTAACTTCGCGTCGCGATTTTATTAGTTTGCACCGTGCAAATGGTCGTCCTATCACTCCAAGTGAAATTATTGCTAAGGTAAAGGAGAATATATAAATGGCTTTTAATTATGATGAATATCTAAGAGTAGATAAAATGCCTACTCAATGGTGTTGGGGATGTGGCGATGGTGTTGTTTTAAAATGTATTATCCGCGCGATAGAAAAACTTGGTTGGAATATGGATGATGTTTGTCTTGTTTCAGGTATAGGATGTAGCGGTAGAATGAGCTCTTATGTAAATTGCAATACCGTGCACACTACTCATGGTAGAGCTATTGCTTATGCAACAGGCATAAAACTAGCCAATCCTAGCAAACATGTTATTGTAGTAAGTGGCGATGGTGATACTTTAGCAATTGGTGGAAATCATACTATACATGGATGTCGTAGAAATATAGATTTAACTCATATTGTAATCAACAATTTTATTTATGGGCTTACTAATTCCCAAACTTCTCCAACTACTCCAAAAGGTTTTTATACAGTAACTGCACAATTTGGAAATATCGATCCAAATTTTGATGCTTGCGAATTAACTAAAGCTGCTGGAGCTTCTTTTGTGGCAAGAGGAAATGTTATTGAGGCAAATAAATTAGAAAATTTAATTTATAAAGCTTTAGCACACAAAGGTTATAGCTTTGTTGATGTTTTCTCAAATTGTCATATTAACCTAGGTAGAAAAAATAAAATGGGTGAAGCAGTGGCTATGCTTGATTGGATTAAAAATCGTGTTGTGGATAAGTCTAAATTTGAAAGTATGGATTTTGAAGAAAGAAAAGATAAATTCCCAACAGGAATTTTACATGAAGATAATTCTCAGCCAGAATACTGCTACGCTTATGAAGAAGTGCGTCGTGCAGCCAAAGAAAAAAGAATGGTTGATTTAGGAGCCTTAAAATGAAATATCAATTAAGATTTGGTGGTGAGGGTGGTCAAGGTGTTATCACCGCAGGAGAAATTTTAGCTGAAGCAGCGATTAAAGAAGGTCGTCAAGCCTTTAAAGCTTCAACTTATACTTCCCAAGTGCGTGGAGGTCCGACTAAGGTTGATATTATCATCGATGATAAAGAAATTCTTTTTCCTTATGCGGTAGAGGGCGAAGTAGACTTTATGCTTTCAACTGCAGATAAGGGTTATAAAGGTTTTCGTGGCGGAGTAAAAGAGGGTGGCATCATAGTTGTAGAACCAAATTTGGTTCATCCTGAAAGCGAAGATTATAAAAAATGGCAAATTTTTGAAATTCCTATCATTACTATAGCTAAAGATGAGGTAGGTAATGTAGCTACTCAATCAGTTGTTGCACTAGCCATAGCTGCTTATATGAGTAAATGTATTGATTTGGATATTCTTAAAGAAACGATGCTTCATATGGTTCCAGCTAAAACAAGAGATGCAAATTCTAAAGCTTTTGATTTGGGTGTTAAATACGCACAAGAAACCAAAGCTCATTCTTAAATAAATTTGGGTTTATTCCCAAATTTATTGCTTCTTGAAATAAATTTTTAAACTTTTTCATTTTTTAATTTAGCTACTTTTAACGATTAAAATTTTATAATCAAAAACATATTTATTAAGGAAATTCAATGGATATTTTTGACGAAATGTTTAATAAAACTCCTAAGGAAAAATTTATAGAAATTATACAAAATGGAAATTTAGGAGCTTTAGAAAAAGTATTTGAAAACTTTTTTGCTGATCATATTGCTATGATCGAACTTTTAGAAAAACAAGGTTTTAATGAAATGGATATGAAAAGCTTTATACTTGAAAATGGAGATTTTATTCAAGAAAGGCAAAACGATCTTTTTATAGAATTAGGTGCTAAAATTTTAGGACATGAGGGCTAATGAGCATTAGGCTTTTGGTTTTTTTTACTTTGATGGCAAATTGCATTGTTTTAAATGCTGCTCCTGTTTTTGATTATACATATAAATTTACACTTAAAAAAGACGAGAGAGCTAGCGTGGAGATTAAAGAGCTTGGTTATGATAATGGGGTTCAAAATTTTGATTTTTATTGGACTTTGTTTGATAATACCAATATAGTCGTTCATTCTAAATTTCGTAAATATCCGCGTCAATTTGTGATGAGTTTAAGAAGAAATTTGGACTGGGTAACCCAAACTTTAATTCCTGATTATAAAAATCCACATATTGATAGAGCAAGGCTTATTTTAGAATTTAGCGAATACAAAAAAGGTGAGGCAATTTTTACTGTGTATATAGAAGATAAGGATTCTAGACTTGAAGTGAAATTTCTTGATCCAAGAAAAATGCAATTAACAAATCCACCTCAAAATAATCAAGTAGTGCCTATGATAGATTTTAATGAGCCTCAAGTAGAACCATTGATACAACGAGAAAATACCACAAACTAAATTTGAAGGATATAGGGTGCAGCCAATAGATGATTTGATAAAACAATATTTGCAAGAGCTTGATTATGAACCTATTTTAACTATGCTTGCTAATACCAAATCAGGCAAAAAATTGCGTTCAAAGCTACTTTTAGCAATCGCAGGAGAAAATGCAAATTCTTATAAAATTTGTGCCGCAATAGAACTTATACATTTAGCAAGTTTGTTGCATGATGATATCATAGATGAAAGCAAATTAAGACGTGGTGCAAAGTCTGTTAATGCCGAATTTGGTACAAAAAACGCCCTTATGCTTGGAGATATTTTATATTCAAAAGCTTTTTATGAATTGAGCCAACTAGATGCTTGTTTTGCAAGTATTATTTCAGATGCGGTTGTTAAGCTTGCTGTAGGCGAGCTTATGGATGTTGAGCTTAGCAAAAGTTTTAATGCGGATAAAGATAAATATCTAAAGATGATTTATAATAAAACCGCAGTTTTAATCGAAGCAAGTGCAAGGTGTGGGGCTATTTTGGCAAATTTAGATGAAAAAGCTTTTGGAGAATATGGCAAAAATTTAGGTCTTGCATTTCAAATGATTGATGATATTTTAGACATTAAGGGCGATGAAAAAACCCTTGGAAAACCTGCTATGAATGATTTTAAAGAGGGTAAAACCACTTTGCCTTATATTTATCTTTATGAAAATTTAAATAATGAGGATAGGGCTCAATTAAAGAATTTATTTCAAAAAGATTTAAACAATGATGAAAAAATTTGGATACAAACCAAATTTGAAGAAACAAAAGCTTTAAATAAAGCTATATTGGAGGCTAAAGAATATGCCCACCAAGCAGCACTAGCTATAAAAGATTTTTCCAATGAAAAACTTCAAGATATAATTCAAGCTATGATAGATAGGGATTTTTAATGTATTATTGCATATCTTTTACTCATAAAAATACAGATCTTTCTTTAAGGGAGAGATTGAGTTTTTCAGATGAAGCAAAAAAAAACGAGTTTTTGAGATTGCTAAGCATTCATGAAAATATTGAAGAATGTTTGGTTATAAGCACTTGTAATCGTGTAGAAATAGTAGCTTATGTAAAAGAAGCTTGTGCAGAATATATTATTAAATCCTTAGCTTTATTATGCAATGTAGATAAAGAAAGCTTAGTTCAAAAAGCTGATATTTTTGAAGATAGCGGAGCTATTCATCATCTTTTTTCGGTTGCAAGCTCACTTGATAGTTTGGTTGTTGGAGAAACACAAATCGCAGGGCAATTAAAAGATGCTTTTGCTTTTGCTTTAAAAAATAATTTTTGCGCGGTACATCTTTCAAGGGCAATTCACAGTGCATTTAAATGCGCAGCTAAGGTTCGTAATGAAACCCAAATTTCAAAAAATCCTATTTCAGTCGCTAGTGTAGCAGTAGCTAAGGCTAAAGAACTTTTGCCTTTAGATGGAAAAAGTGCTATAGTTATAGGTGCGGGTGAGATGGGAGAGCTTGCAGCCAAGCATTTAATCACTGCTGGAGCTAGAGTTATAGTGTTAAACAGGGATATGGAAAAGGCTCGTATCCTTTGTGAGAGATTGGGTGTTTTAAGCGAGTGCGATAGCTTAAATAATTTAAAAAAATATCTTGATGAGTATGAACTTTTTTTCTCAGCTACCAATGCCCCAAATGCTATTATTACAAATTCTTTAATCGATGAGGTCTCTCATAAGAGATATTTTTTTGATATTGCTGTGCCACGAGATATTTATATTAGTGAAAATGAAAAAATATCAGTTTTTGCGGTCGATGATCTTGAAGTTGTTGTGCGAAAAAATTTAGCCTTAAGAGAACAAGAAGCGCGTATGGCGTATGGTATCATCGGGCGTGAGACAGCAGAATTTTTTAGATATTTAAATGATTTAGCTTTAACTCCTATTATAAAAGCGATTCGCTTGCAAGCAAAAGAATGTGCCAACAAACAGCTTCAAATCGCTTTAGATAAAGGATATTTAAAACATTCTGATGAAGAAGAGGCAAGAAAATTAATCCATCAAGTTTTTAAAGCTTTCTTGCATACTCCAACTATGAATTTGAAACATTTGCAAGGTAAAATGCAAAGTGATACAGTGATTAATGCTATGCGTTATATTTTTGATTTGGAAAATAATCTTGAAGGTTTAAATCAATACACATGCGAATTTAATATGGAGAATAATGATGAAATTTAGTAAATTATATGCACCAAGTCTTAAAGAGGCTCCAAAAGATGCGACTTTACCGAGCCATATTTTTTTAACACGCGCTGGCTTTGTTGAGCAAATTGGTAGTGGGCTTTATAATTTTTTACCTTTGGGAAAAAGAGTATTGGATAAAATTCGCACTATTGTTAAGGAAGAAATGGATAAAGCAGGAGCACAAGAGGTAAATTTAAGCTTTGTGACTCCAGCGACTTTATGGCAAGAAAGCGGGCGTTATAATGTTTTTGGTAAAGAGCTTTTGCGTTTTAAAGATAGAAAAGAAAATGATTTTGTTTTAGGCCCAACGCATGAAGAGGCTATGCTTTCTTTGGTAAAAAATAAAATCACATCTTATAAACAACTTCCTTTGCATTTATATCAAATAGGGCTTAAATTTCGTGATGAAGCAAGACCAAGATTTGGGCTTTTAAGATGTCGTGAATTTTTAATGAAAGATGGTTATAGTTTTCATGCAAATGAAGAAGATTTAACGCGTGAATTTGATTTGATGTATAACACTTATTCCCAAATCTTGCAAAGAATGGGGCTTGATTTTAGAGCAGTTGAAGCTGATAGTGGGGCTATTGGTGGAAGTGGTTCTAAGGAATTTATGGTTTTGGCAAAAAATGGTGAGGATGATATTTTAATTTGTGAAAATTGTGATTATGCTGCAAATGTTGAAGCTGCAGTTAGAGCCAATAAAACTTGTGATGAAGAGCGTCCTGAGGCAAATTACGCAAGTAAATTTCACACTCCAGATATTAAAACCATAGAAGCTTTAGCGCAATTTTTCAAAATCAATGCTTTTTATACTATCAAGGCTGTGGTGAAAAAAGCTATTTATGAAAATGAAAATAAATTAGTTGTGTTTTTTATACGCGGTTGCGATGATTTACAAGAAACCAAAGCGCAAAACGCTTGCAATGCTCTTGAGCTTGTGGATGCGAGCGAAGAAGAATTGGAAAAAGCGGGATTGGTTGCAGGTTTTATAGGCTTTGTGGGTTTGAAAAATGTTGATTTTTATTTGGATAAAGAGCTTGAAGGCGAAAAACAAATGATAATGGGAGCAAATGAAAAAGATTATCATTTAATAGGCATTGATGTAGTTAATTTAAACAAAGATCGCTTTAAGGATTTAGCAGAGGTTAAAGAAAATGATTGCTGTGCTAAATGTGGTGGAAAATTAAAATTAAGCAAGGGTATAGAAGTAGGACATATTTTCAAATTAGGACAAAAATATTCTAAGACTATGAATGCAAATTTCTTAGATGAAAATGGCAAAAGCAAGCCTTTTTACATGGGATGTTATGGTATAGGAGTTTCGCGTTTACTTGCAGTAGCAATTGAGGCAAATCATGATGAAAAGGGTTGTATTTGGAATAAAACCTTAGCTCCTTTTACGCTTGAAATTATAATTTCAAATATCAAAGATGAGAAGTCTTTGGAATTTGCTACCAAGCTTTATGAGGATTTAAGCAATGCAGGTATTGAAGTTTTACTTGATGATAGAAATGAGCGTTTTGGTGTTAAGATGAATGATTTTGAGCTTATAGGCTTTCCTTATGCTTTAGTTGTAGGCAAGGGCTTAGAAAAGGATGAATTAGAATTTATAGATAGAAAAACACTAGAGAAAAAAATCATATCAAGTAAAGAAGCTTTTGATTTTATTAAAAAGAGTATAGAATGAATTATAAACTTAGCCTTAGTCCGCTTTTTTTACTAGAACTTGTTGCAAGTATTTTATTTATTGTATTTTTTGGTTTGGGAAATTTTTTAATATTTATTTTAGCTAGTATGATTTTTGGAGTAATTTTGCTCGGAATTTTTTGGAAAAATATGCTTGAATTTCGTATAAGCGGTTTTAAAGATATGTTGACTCAATTTGCTTTTGTAATGGCGGCTTTTTTGCTTATCTTTCCAGGAATAGTAACGAGTATTTTTGGATTTTTTGTTTTGTGTTTTGGTTTGATTTTTAATTTTGCTAAGCCTAGATATAAAAGAAACTACAGACAAAATAACACTTCTGATGAAGAAATTATCGATGTTGAAATTATAGAGGAGAGAAAATGAAAGAGCTTGTTATAGCTACAAGAAAGAGTCAATTAGCTCTTTGGCAAAGTGAATTTGTAGCAGATTTTTTAAATAAAACTCATGGCATAGCAGTTCGCTTAGAAGGCTTTAAAACCAAAGGAGATGTTTTGTTAGATAGCCCACTAGCAAAAATAGGTGGTAAAGGACTTTTTACTAAAGAACTAGAAGAAAGTATGCTAAGAAATGAAGCGCATTTAGCTGTACATAGTTTAAAAGATGTACCGAGCTTTTTTCCACAAGGTTTGATTTTGGCTGCAGTTAGCAAAAGAGAACAAAGTAATGATGCGATGTTGAGTCAAAATTATAAAGATTTTCTTTCTTTGCCAAAAGGCGCAAAGATAGGCACTACAAGCCTTAGACGCAAAATGCAACTTTTATTATTAAGACCTGATTTGGAAATCATTTCCTTACGTGGCAATGTGAATTCTCGTATAGAAAAATTAAAAAATGGGGATTTTGATGCGATTATCTTAGCTATGGCAGGCATTAAGCGTTTGGATTTAGACAAACAAGTGAATTTTGTTTATGCATTTAGCAAAGATGAGCTGATCCCAGCAGCATCTCAAGGGGCTTTGGGTATAGAGAGTACAGATGATGAAAAAATTTTAGAATTTTTAAAGTGTTTAAATGATGATAATGCTTTGATAGAAACTACCATAGAAAGAGAATTTATCGCTACTTTAGAAGGAGGATGTCAAGTGCCTATTGGTATTAATGCAGAACTTCTAAATGATGAGATTTGTGTGCGTGCCATACTTGGTTTGCCTGATGGTAGTGAAATTTTAAAAGAAAAAAGAATGATCAAAAAAAGTGATTTTAAAGGCTTTGGCGAAAGTTTAGCGAAAGAATTTATCGCCAAGGGGGCTAAAGAAATTTTGAAAAAAGCTGAAAGTATGATATGAAAGATTTTATTAAAATTCTAAAAGACAATGATTTACTAAAAGTGTATGAAGAACCTGTAGATGTAGATCTTGAAATCGCCCATTTAGCTTATATAGAAGCTAAAAAAGGTGAAAATGGCAAGGCCTTGCTTTTTAAAAATCCCATAGATAAACAAAACAATAAACAATATAAATTTCCTGTTTTAATGAATGCTTTTTGTAATGAAAAAGCATTAAATTTGGCTTTTGGACGAGATTATAAAGAGGTAGCTGATGAAATTTCAAAGCTAACCAAACTTCATATTCCTACTAGTTTTAAAGCAAAAATAGATTTTTTTATGAATTTATTAAGTCTTAAAAATGTCCCACCTAAAAGATTAAAAGCAGATAAAGCTTTGTATGATTATGAGCTTTTAAATTCTCTTGAAGAACTTCCTATACTTAAGACTTGGGAAGAAGATGCGGGTAGATTTATTACTATGGGGCAAGTTTATACACAAAATTTAGACAAAACCCAAAACAATCTTGGCATGTATCGTTTACAAGTTAGCGATAAAAATGAGCTTTTAATGCATTGGCAAATTCATAAAGATGGGGCAAATTTTTATCATGAGTATAAAAATGCTGGCTTTAAAAAAATGCCTGTAAGTATAGCTATAGGCGGAGATCCTCTTTATATTTGGTGCTCTCAAGCACCTTTACCTAAGGGAATTTTTGAACTTTTGCTTTATGGTTTTATTAAAAAAACTCCAGCTAAGCTGACACCTTGTGAAAATGGTATTTTCGTGCCTTATGATAGCGATATAGTGATCGAAGGCTACGTGGATTTAGAAGAGTTTAAAGTCGAAGGACCTTTTGGCGATCATACGGGTTTTTATACCCCTGCAGAGCTTTTTCCTGTGATGAAGGTAGAAAAAATTTATGCTAAAAAAGAAGCCATCTATCAAGCAACTGTTGTGGGAAAACCGCCTTTAGAAGATAAGATTATGGGACTTGGGACTGAAAGAATATTTTTACCTCTTTTGCAAACTTCAGTTCCTGATTTAATCGATTATAAAATGCCCGAAAATGGGGTTTTTCATAATCTTATCTTGGCAAAAATTGATGCAAAATATCCCGCTCATGCACAGCAAATTATGCATGCTTTTTGGGGAGTGGGGCAAATGAGCTTTGTTAAACATGCTATTTTTGTAGATAAAAAAGCTCCAAATTTGGATGATTATGATGCATTAATACCTTATATTTTAAATCGTTTTAATACAAATAAAATTTTAATTTCTGAAGGAATTTGTGATCAATTAGATCATGCTTCGCCTAATTCTTGCTTTGGAGGAAAAGCAGGACTTGATGCTTGTGAAGAAGCCATGGTAGAAGAGCTTGAAATTTTAGAAGATGAAAAATTATTAGAACTTTTTACAACCAAAATAGAGCCTGTTAATTTAAAACAATTTTACAAAGAAAGCAAAAGCCCTATAGTTTGTATTTTGCTAGATAAAAAAGAAAAAATAGAGCAAAGCTTTGAAAAACTTTTGGAATTTAAAAAACATTTTAGAATTTTAGTATTTTTAGATTCCAATAACAAACTTGAAAATCCTTATATGCTTGTATGGCGTGTGGTAAACAATATAGACGCTAAAAGAGATATTTTTATCAAAGCTGATAGAGTAGGTGTCGATGCTAGTGCCAAGGGCTTAGTAGAGGGTTATGAAAGAGTTTGGCCTAAGCAAACTGATTGTACTAAAAGCGTGATTGAGGATTTGATTTTAAGAAATATTTTGGAAAATAACTCAGAACTTTTTTCAAAATTTGAAATTCTAGGTTAGTTCTATCTTAAATTCAGCTTTTTAATAACTCTTGGTACACTTTTTGCTTGTTATTTTTTTATAATGAAAAATAAATTTTTCTTTATAAAGTATTCATAAATTTATAATTTTGTCGATATAGCCTTTAAATAGCAATATTAAATTTTAAAAAGGATTTTAAAATGGAAATATCAAAGGCAAATGGACAGTTAGATGCAGCTTTTGCGAATTTAGGTCAAAGAGCAAGTGGAGTGCATCAAACTTATTCAGATATTCAAGCTGGAGAAAATAAAAGCCAAGGAGGCGATGATGGACAAAAAGAACAAGGTTTGAGTGAAAAGTTAGCTGATATTACAAAAAAACTAAATGAGCAAATGGACTCTTTAGATACCAATGTTCGCTTTGGTTATAGCGATAAAATCGGCTCTATGTATATTAGCGTAACGGAAAAAAGCACAGGAAGAGAAATCCGCCAAATTCCTAGCGAAGAGGCTATGCGTTTAGCTGAGTATTTTAAAGATGTGATAGGAATGATATTCGATAAGGAGAGTTAAGATGGCATTAGGACAATTAGCAAGTTTGGGTTTTGCGTCAAATGTTTTAAAGCAAGATATTATGGATAAAATGAAAAAAGCAGAAGAGAAGGATAAAGTTGAGCCTTATACAAAAAAAGTTGAGGAAAACACAACCAAGCAAAAGGATTTGACTGAAATCAAAACCAAATTGCTTACCTTTCAAACCGCTGTTTCATCCTTGGCAGATGCCACAGCCTTTGCTAAAAGAAAAGTTGTAGGTAGTATTACCGAAAACCCACCTGCGAGTTTGACTGCGAACAGCGGGGTGTCCTTGCAAAGTATGAAGGTCAATGTAACTCAAATCGCTCAAAAAGATGTGTATCAAAGCAAGGGACTTACAAACGATTCTGGTTATGTCAATGCAAATTTAACAAAGGCTACGGATTTGACCTTTTTTTCTAATGGCAAAGAATATATCGTAAGTGTAGATAAAAACACGACTTATAAGGATTTAGCTGATAAGATTAATGCGGCTAGTGGGGGTGAAATAGTTGCAAAGATAGTTAATACAGGCGAAAAAAATACTCCTTATCGTCTGACTCTTACTAGCAAGGAAACAGGCGAAGACCACGCTATAAGCTTTTACTCGGGTAAGAAGGATGGTAATGGTAAATATACTGAGAGCAATGAATCTAAAGAAATTTTTAAAAATCTTGGTTGGGAGTTAGATACTACTGGAGGCACAATTGACCCAGCTAAAGATAAAAAAGGCTATGGGATTAAAGATAACGCCACAGACCCTTTGCATATACAAAAAGCACAAAATGCCGAATTTACTCTTGATGGTATTAAAATGATTCGTTCAAGCAATACCATTACAGACCTTGGCGTAGGACTTACTTTAACCTTAAATAAAACAGGGGAGATTAATTTCGATGTCCAGCAAGACAATGAAGCTGTAACTAAAACTATGCAAGAGCTTGTGGATGCTTATAATAATTTAGTAAGCAATCTTAATGCCGCAACGGATTATAACTCAGAAACTGGCACTAAAGGAACTTTGCAGGGTGTAACAGAAGTAAATTCCATACGCTCTAGTATAACTTCTATTTTGTTTGACTCTCAAAGTATAGATGGAACGGTTGAAGATAAAAACGGGAATAAAGTAAAAACTAAGGTTATGCTTTCTATGCAGGATTTTGGCTTGAGTTTGACAGACTCAGGGAGTTTAAGCTTTGATTCTTCGAAATTTGAAAAAAAGGTAAAAGAAAACCCTGACCTTACAGAGAGCTTTTTCTCAAATATTACCAAATATGAAGACATTAATCATACTGGGGATTTGATTAAAGAAGGAAGCTTGAAGCAATATGTAGGCACCGGAACAAATAATGGTTTAGAATTTAAGCAGGGCGAATTTACTATAGTTTATAATAATCAAAGTTATGATATATCAAAAGCACGCGATGGAAGCACCTTTAAGCTTACAGGTGCAACAGAGCAAGAAATGCTTCAAAATTTAGCCACTCATATCAATAGTTTGGGTATAGAAGGTTTAAGCGTTAAGGTTGAAGCCTATGATAAGAACAATCAAAAAGGCTGGGAGCTTAAAATTAAAGGCGATGGTGGGTCTGATTTTTCTATCAAGGGCAATAAAGATTTCCTTAAAAAATTTGGTCTTAGCGAAACCAATATCACAGCTAAACCTGTGGAAGGTAAGGGCGTTTTTTCTAAGCTTAAATCCACCTTGCAAGGGATGACAGGAACAAAGGGTTCGCTCACTAAATACGATGAAAGTTTAACTAATGACACAAAGACTTTAAATAAAGCAAAAGAGAGTGCCCAAAAAGCAATAGACACTAAATATGATTCTATGGCGAATCAATGGTTGCAATATGAGAGTATTTTAAATAAACTCAATCAACAGCTAAATACTGTAACTAATATGATTAATGCGGCAAACAATTCTAATAATTAAGGATAAAAGAGATGCAAAATAATTTAGCCTATAATGCTTATTCTCAAAATCAAGTGGGGATAGAGTCTCCGCAAAAACTTATTGAAATGCTTTATGAGGGAATTTTGCGTTTTTGTGCAAGAGCTAAAGTAGCCATAAGAAATGAAGACATAGAACAAAGAGTGTATTTTGTAAAAAGAACTACGGCTATTTTTATAGAGCTTATTAATACTTTAAACTATGAAAAAGGCGGAGAAGTGGCTCATTATCTTAGTGGTCTTTACACAAGAGAAATTCAGCTTTTATCTTTGGCAAATTTGGAAAATAATGAAGCAAGGATTGATGAGGTTATTAATGTAACTAAAGGCTTGTTAGAAGCTTGGAGAGAAGTGCATAACAATGAAGCAATGGCTTAGTGATTTTAAACTTGCGCTCATACAAGAGGATGTTAATAAGCTTGAAAGTTTGCTAAATGCGCTTGATTTAAAAAAAATGCTTGAAGATCTTGCAAGAGATTTTCAAAATGATGAGCTAAAAGATAAATTAAATGACAATTTAGGACAAATTAAAGCGCTTTTACAAGAAGCAGTTGTTTTAATAAGTGCAAAAAAGAATTCTAAGGCTTGTGAAATTCAAAAAATTCAAAAAGCTTTAAAATATTTTAAAGCATAGTGATAAGCCGAGTTCTGTCTAGAATGCTCATTTATCTAGTTTTGTTTTCGCAAACAAAATCAAGCGAAGGGTTAAAACAAAGACCTTAACCATCCCTTCTTGCTGCACATTGGGTTTACATAGCCGAAATTGTTGCCAAAATCGCTGGTAAGCTTTTACCTCACCGTTTCACCTTTTCCACTTTTGTGGTAGTTTTCTTTCTGTTGCACTGTCCCTTAGGTCGCCCTAGCCATCTGTTAGATGGAATGTTTGTCTTTTGCAGCTCGGACTTTCCTCTTCTTTTTTTAAAGAAGCGAGCATTTACTATGCTTTAAAGCTAAATTCTAACAAAAAAATGCTTATTTTATTATCAATTATATTGTGATATCAAATAATTTTTGTTAGAATTATAATTTATTTTTAATATAAAAGGAAAATTATGGCATCTTATTCAATGGGTGATTTAAAAAAAGGGCTTAAAATCGAAATCGATGGAATTCCTTTTAAAATAGTTGAATATCAACATGTAAAACCAGGAAAAGGTCCTGCTTTTGTGCGTATAAAAATCAAATCTTTTATTGATGGTAAGGTTTTAGAAAAAACTTTTCACGCAGGAGATAAATGCGAAGCTCCAAATTTGGAAGAAAAAACTATGCAGTATCTTTATGATGATGGAGAAAATTGTCAATTTATGGATACAGAATCTTATGAGCAAGTTGCAATCAGTGATGAAGATGTAGGCGAAGCAAAAAAATGGATGCTTGATGGTATGATGGTGGATGTACTTTTTCACAACGGCAAGGCTATTGGCGTGGAAGTTCCGCAAGTTGTAGAACTTAAGATTGTAGAAACAGCTCCAAATTTTAAAGGCGATACTCAAGGTTCAAACAAAAAACCTGCTACACTTGAAACAGGTGCAGTTGTGCAAATTCCTTTCCATGTTTTAGAGGGTGAAGTTATACGCGTTGATACAGTGCGCGGAGAATATATCGAAAGAGCTAATAAATAAAATTTTTACGCGTACAGATTTTTTTAAGCGCGTTTGATTTTATCGCAAAAAATAAATATCAAATTCAGCAAGTTTGTATAAATTAAGATATTTATGTAAGATTTTAAAATATATTATTTCAGCTTTTAATGCATGCAAGCTTAAAAGCTGAATTTAAAGAATTATTTACTTGTCAATTTTGCTCTAAAAATGTATTTTGCAATGTATTCAAAATATTTTCTTAAATAAGCCCTATGAATAACAAAACCTAAAAGACTGCCTATGATAATATCTTGTAAGCGAGCGTGTATTAACATATCAACACTTAAGTTTCCAAAAGAAGCCGCCTCTGCCAAATAGGTCACATAAGGTGTAAGAAAAATGACAGCTAAGGCATAGTTTCTAACTACTAAAAATTCAATTATAAAGGCTAAAAACATCATTAAAAAGATAAATTCTAAAGGAGTGAATTTAATTCTTAAAAGCCACCATGCAAATAAAATTCCAACTGTTGTTCCAAGAATGCGTTGAAGTTGTTTTATCCAAACTGAATTTAAATTAGTCCCTTGTAAGATAACCGTTGTGCTAACTGCAACCCAATAACTTCGATCAAGTTCTAAAAATGTTCCTAAAAACACAGCAAAGCCAACAAAAAAAGCAATAATTATAGAATCCACAAAGATAACATCAAAACCTAAATTTCCATTTTTTAAAACGGGTTTGGGTGGAGAATTTTTAAAAATATAAATGACAGATACAGAGTATAAAAAAGCAGTTATATTAGCAATGATACCGCCTATACAGTCCCACTAGAAAAATATAATCTTTTGGCGGAAAAGGAAAAAATGAAGCTAGTAAACAGGAAAAAACGAAGAAAAAATATCCTGGCGCGCCTATATTATAATAGCGTATCAAAATAGAGCTAGCCATAGCTACTAAGCCAACTACAAGCGGAGAGAATGCAGGAAAAAAAATGCGTGCAAAGTCCTATTAAAAAAGACAAACACAAATCAAAAGAGCAGCACATTGTAACAGCCATTCTATGATACATAGGTGTATTGGTTGTATAAACAAAAGCCATAATTCCTATTATAGCAATTAATCCTAAGTCCATACGATCATAATATGCAGCAATACTAAGCGCAAATCTAACTGCTAAGGCAAAGAAAAAAGGCATTTGCCAAACTCTTTCGGTTGGATTAAGTTGTATGATTTCTTTACATTATTGTTTTAAAATTTTTCTTTTACTCATTTTCTTATCTGTCCTTCTCCACTGATTAAGTATTTATAGGTGCAAATATCTTCAACTCCCATAGGACCTCTTGCATGAAGTTTGCTTGTGGAAATTCCTACCTCTCCACCAAAGCCAAATTCACCCCCATCACTAAAACGAGTCGAGGCATTGACATAAATACAAGATGAGCGTAGAAGGCGTTGAAATTTGCCTATGTTTAAAGCATTGTTTGAGATTATGGTTTCAGAGTGTAAAGAGCTGTGTTGGTTGATATGCTCTATAGCCTCATCACAATCTTTTACCGATTTTATACTGATAGCATAATCAAGCCATTCTGTATCAAAAGTGCTTTCATCAGCCTTTGAAATTTCTAATTTTGAGTTTTTAAAATGTTCTAAGATATTTTCATGTGCGTGAATTTTTACCTTAAATTTTTCAAATTCAGGGATTAAAAGCTTTATAAAATCTTTAGCAATTTTTTCATGGATTAAAAGGGTTTCTAGAGCATTACAAACGCTTACTCTTTGGCATTTTGCATTAAGGATGATTTCTAAAGCCATATTTAAATTTGCACTCTCATCCACAAAAGCATGACATAAGCCTTTATCTTGTTTGATGAGTGGAATTTTTGTATGACTAGCAATTTCTTGTATCATGTTTGAACTTCCACGAGGGATGATCACATCAACCAAATCATCAAAAGCTAAAATTTGCATGATTTCATTTCTTTCATAAAACATAGCAAAACAATCTTGCAAATTAAACTCTTCTAACACTTTATAAACAAGATCAAATATGGCCGAATTTGTAAATTTTGCCTCACTGCCTCCTTTAAGTACGCAAGCATTGGAGCTTTTTATCATTAAAGCGATGATTTCAGCACTTAGGCTTGGTCTTGCTTCATAAATCACACTGATTAATCCTATAGGAATGCTGATTTTTTCTATCTTTAAGCCCGTATAATTAACCCAGCCTTTAGAAATTTTACCTATAGGATCTTCTAAATAAGCAATCTTTTCCAAAGCATCACAAAGAGAAAAAATGCGTTTTTCATCTAGTAAAAGTCTATCTCGCATTGCTCCGCTTTTGGTAAAATTTGTCATGTCTTTTTCATTGGCTTCTAATATGATTTTAAAATTCTCTCTTAAAGCACAAGCTAATTTCAATATAATATTTTCTTTATCCTTGGGAGTTAAATTGAGCAGTTTTTGAGAATTTTTCTTAATATTTTCAAGTAAATTTCGCATTTTTAATCCTTTATTTACAAAAAACTTGATAAATTATACAAAAAAATTTAGAATTGAAAGGTAAATTTGAATGAAAAAAGTAGATTTAATTGTAGTAGGTGCAGGGCCGACAGGAATTGGTTGTGCAGTTGAAGCTAAGCTTAAAAATAAAGAAGTTTTGGTATTAGAAAAATCAAACAATATTTGTCAAACTTTGATGCAGTTTTATAAAGATGGCAAAAGGGTTGATATGGCTTATAAGGGTTGTGAAGGCACAAATCACGGACATGTTCCTTTTCAAGATGGAACCAAAGAAAGCACTATAGAGACTTTTCAAAATGCTTTAAATGAGCATAAAATAGAAGTTGAGTTTGGCTCTGAGGTAGAGAGTGTGAAAAATGAAAATGGAGTATTTTTAGTAAGTACAGGCAAGGGTGTTTATGAGTGTAAAAATATCATCGTAGCTATAGGTAGAATGGGTAAGCCTAATAAGCCTGATTATAAACTTCCTATAACTTTAACAAAGATTATTAATTTCAATGCCAACTCTGTTTTAGGTGATGAAAAAATCCTCGTTGTAGGAGGCGGAAATTCAGCTGCAGAGTACGCAGTGGATTTGGCTAGTTCAAACAAAGTAAGCCTTTGTTATCGCAAGAAAGAATTTACAAGACTAAATGATATTAATCTTAAAGATATCCACGAAGCTGGAAATTCAGGCAAAGTAGAATTAAAACTCGGTATAGATATAGAAGAGCTTGAGGATGATAATGGCAAAGCTAAAGTGAAATTTAACGATGGTAGCAGTGAGACTTATGATAGAATCATTTATGCTATCGGTGGTTCTACTCCTCTTGATTTTTTACAAAAATGCGGAATCAATGTTGATGATAAAGGAGTTCCTTTAATGGATGAAAATAAACAAAGCAATGTAAAAGGTATTTTCGTAGCAGGAGATATTGCGACTAAAAATGGCGCAAGCATAGTAACAGGTTTAAATGACGCTGTAAAGATACTTGCCGTAATTTAATCAAATTTAGCCCTTGGGCTGAATTTGACTTATTAAACTTTCAATATTATAATTTCTTCATTATATTTTAATTTTTAAATATTATTATGCAAACACAAGATAAAAACAATAAAAAAATCATACCGATAGAAACCTATCGCTTAGCTTTCTACATACTAGGACTTCAAACACTCTATTAGCTCCTTTTAAGATATTTGTATTGTTAAATATTTTAAAGGATTTTTTATGTCAAATATTTTTAGCACTTTAAGCCCTTTTAGGCTTTTTGTTAAATGTGCTGTGTCTAATGTAATAAGCATGGCATTTATTTCTTTTTATTATATTGTTGATGGAATTTTTGTTGGAAAATATCTAGGAAATGATGCTTTAGCAGCTTTGGCCTTGATTATTCCTTTTATTATGATATCTTTTGCTTTGGCTGATATGATTGCCATTGGTTCAGCTGTACAAATTTCCATGCATTTAGGACTTGGGAAGAAGCATTTAGCTAGAAAAATCTTTAGTTCTAGTATGTTAATTATCTTCCTTATTTCATGTTTAGTAGGTATTTTAGAATATCTTTTGAGTCCTGTTTTGATCGATTTTTTAGATGTAAATGAAGATATCAAATCAATGGCAAAAGAGTGTATGCTTGTATTTGCTTTGTTCGCCCCCTTTACTATGTGTTCTTTTGCTTTGGATAATTATCTTAGAATTTGCGGAAAAACAACTTATAGTATGACAATGAATGTGATTATAGCATTGAGTAATATAGTGCTTGATTATATTTTCATCGTTGTGTTGGGTTGGGGCTTGTTTTCAGCAGCTCTTGCGACTTGCTTGGGGCTTATGCTAGGCGGTATTTTTGGAATTTTTCCTTTTTTATTTCAAAATTTAGAGCTTAAATTCTCAAGTTTGTATATGAATATGAAGATTTTTAAAAACATAGTTTATAATGGAAGCAGTGAATTTTTTGGCAATATCTCGGGTTCTTTATATGGTATATTTGCTAATTTAGTTTTGTTAAAAATTTCAGGCACTCAAGCAGTTGCCGCTTTTTCTATCGTTTCGTATATTGATAATTTTATCATTATGCTTATTATCGCTATGGGTGATGCGATGCAACCTGCATTAAGTTATAATTATGCTAAAAAAGATTTTTCAAGGATTAAAGATATTTTAAAGGTAATGTTTTTTTGCAGGTGCGATTTTATCTTTATTGTCTGTTGCAATGATATTTGTTTTGGATAAGGATTTAGTAGGATTATTTACTCAAGAAAATGATCAAGAATTTATCATTTTTGCTTATATGGCTTTGATGTTG